>JABBNZ010000165.1 GCA_019352035.1 Pseudomonadota bacterium
GTCGATCACACTCATCGCTACAGCCTGGCGCAGCTGCGCACCCTTCAAGACTGGTATCTGCGTTATCAGCTCGAAACGGTACCGGGCGTCGCGGAAGTCGCTTCCATCGGCGGCTTCGTCCGCCAGTACCAGGTGAATCTCGACCCCGACAAGTTGCGCGCCTTCGGCATCCCGCTCTCGCGGGTCATCGATCGCGTCCGGGCCAGCACCAACGAGGTCGGCGGCGGAGTGATCGAGGTCGCCGGTACGCGCTATATGATCCGCGGTCTCGGCTACATCCATGCGCTGAGCGATCTCGCCAACATCCCCGTGGCCGTCAAGCACGGCACTCCGGTGCTGGTGCGGGACCTGGGTACCGTCGCCTTCGGACCTGAGACCCGAAGCGGAGTCGCGGAGTGGCAGGGTGAAGGCGAGACCGTCGGCGGCATCGTGATCATGCGCTACGGCGAAAACGCGCTCAAGGTGATCAGCGCGGTGAAGGCGAAGATCGCGGCGATCGCCTCCTCGCTTCCGCCGGGGATCGAGATCCGCACGGCCTACGACCGCTCCGGCCTCATCCACGCCTCGATCGGGACGCTCGAACGCGATCTCATCGAGGAGGCGCTCGTGGTGAGCGTGGTGATCATGTTGTTTCTCTGGCACGTGCGCTCCGCGCTCATTCCAATTCTCTCGATCCCGATCGCGGTCATCGCCTCCTTCATTCCGATGTATTTCCTGCACGTCTCGAGCAATATCATGTCCCTGGGCGGGCTGGCGCTCGCGATCGGGGTGCTGGTGGATGCCGCCATCGTCATGGTCGAGAACGGCTATCGGCGGCTTGCCGAGCAGGGCGCCAGCGCCGAGGGGAGGGCGGAAGGGGAGCGCAGTGCACTCCTGCTCGGCGCCGCCGAGCAGGTCGCACCGGCGCTTTTCCTCTCGCTCATCATCATCATCGTCTCATTCCTGCCGGTCTTTCTGCTGCAGGCGCAGGAGGGCCGGCTCTTTCACCCGCTCGCCTGGACCAAGACGCTCGCGATTGCCTGCTCATCGATCCTGGCGATCACGCTGGTGCCGGTGCTGATGCCGATCTTCATCCGCGGCCGGCTTCGTCCCGAAGCGCAGAACCCTCTCTCACGCTGGACGCGGGCGGCCTATCTTCCGGTGCTCAGGGTCTGCCTGTGCCACCGCCGCCTGACCCTCGTCGTTGCGCTCGCGGTATTGGGGCTCGCGATCCCGCTCGCGATGCGGATCGGAAGCCAGTTCATGCCCCCGCTCTACGAAGGCTCCGTGCTCTACATGCCGAGCGCACTGCCCGGCCTCTCGATGACGCAGGCGACGCAAATCCTGCAGGAGCAGGACCGCATCATCCGGTCGTTCCCGGAAGTGCGGACCGTGTTCGGGACCGTGGGCCGCTCCGACAGCGCCACGGATAACGCGCCGCTCGACATGTTCGACACGACGATCATGCTCAGACCCCGCCGCGAGTGGCCTGCTGGAGTGACCTACGCCGGGCTCATCCAGCAAATGGACGCCAAGCTGCAGATTCCGGGGATCACCAATAGCTGGACCATGCCGGTCGCAGGCCGCCTCGACATGGAGCTCACCGGCATCAAGACCCCGGTCGGCTTGAAGATTCAGGGACCACGTCTCTCGGAGATCGAAAGGATCAGTGCCGAGACCGCTGCGCTGCTGGATCACGAGTCCGGCGTGCAATCAGTGTTCGCTGAGCATGTGGATGACGGCTTCTACATCAACATCGCGGTGCACCGTCTGGAGGCGGCGCGCTATGGACTCACGGTGGGGGACGTGCAGCGCGCGATCGGATCGGGCATGGGTGGGGAGAACATCGCGGCGACCGTCGAGGGCCGCAAACGCTTTCCGATAAACGTACGCTACAACCGGGATTTTCGCGACGACATCAACGCACTCGAGCGGGTCGTCATCGCCACCCCGACCGGGGCACAGATACCGCTCAGCGAGGTGGCGGCGGTTTCGTTCTCCCGCGGACCGTCGATGATCCGCGACGAGGACGGCCAGTTGACTGGTTACGTGCTCGTGAACCTCAATACCTCGAACTATGGCGGCTTCGTCGCCCAGGCCAGCCGGCTGTTGCACGACAAATTGCGGCTACCGGTCGGGTATACGTACAAGTGGTCCGGGCAGTATCAGTTCGAGGTCCACGCCAAGAGGCGCCTCGAGCTGATTCTGCCGATCGTATTCCTGCTCATCTTCCTGCTTCTGTATTTGCTCTTCCGCTCGGTGGCAGAAGCGCTCATGCTGTTCTTTCCGGCCTTCTTCGCGCTCGTCGGCGGCCTTGTTCTTCAATGGCTGCTCGGCTATGAGTTCAGCGTCGCAGTCGCCGTCGGCTACATCGCGCTCTTCGGCATCGCGGTTGAGACCGCTGTTGTCATGGTGGTGTATCTGCACGATGCGCTGAAGCAGCGTTCGTCCTCAAAGCCCGTGCTCAGCCGCGAAGATATCGCCGCGGCCGCATTCGACGGCGCGGTACTGCGGTTGCGCCCCGTGCTGATGACCGTCTTCGCCGTCATCGGCAGCCTCGGACCGATCCTCTGGGAAACGGGAATCGGCTCGGACGTGATGAAGCCCATCGCCGCTCCGATCGTCGGTGGAATGGCAACCGCTACCGTCGCCGTGATGATCCTGGTTCCAATCCTGTTCGTCGCCATCACGGAGCGCGCCGTGAGCAAGCGGTCACTGCACGAGCCCGGCGCCGTGCGTCCAGAATGATGTCACGCGATCGGCTCATTTGGGCTGGATACGGTAAGGGCGAGCGGATTTTACGGTCACGGGCCTCAGCGATGTTACCGAGGAGCTCCTTCCCGTCTCTAGCGGACCGAGCTTCGATGCGCAGGGCGCAGTACACTCTGACGCCGAAGGCGGCAGAGAACGACCCGGGTCGGTAACATTTCTGGCGAGGCAATACGGGCGCCGGTTACCGAAATCGCGGCAGGGGTTACCGGAATCTCGTTGAACCGACACACGCGGCGCGAGCCTGGCCACAGCTAGCCCAGTATTTAACATAATATACATTATGCGAAGTTGGCCGCCCGCATCCTGCGCCGGCTGCTCGCGCGCCTCGATCTGCCCTGTTGTGCGGACTTTTCTTTGATGTCACTCGGTGGCTCATTGCGTCACCGAAGCGCCTTTGCGAATCAAGGGCTTCAGAGCCAGTGACGCAATCTCTCGCAGCGATCCAGGAAGCTCGCCGCAGCTGACTGATCATTGTTGTCACCAGCCACGGACCGCCGGTCCGCTGAAAGTGACAGCAATGCGCAATCGAGTCGGATCATTGAGTGAGCTCGCTGCGACGAAGCTTCGCCTGCAGGGACAACAGATCCCGTCTTCCGATGCCGCGGGTCAACTTCGGACCGTCGCGCGCGCACCGAAGCTGGGCGCGCGCTCCGGCTCGATTCCCAATCAACTCCCGTTGCACACGCGTCGGGACGGTTGGACGGACTTATCTCCCTGGTGTCGCCGGTCCTGCAGGTTGCCTTTCAAAATCCTCGGGAACCGCGAAGAGATCGGGATTCAGCGGCTCGACGCGCTCAGCCGTCACGCGGCTTACGGATACCGCTTTCCCTTGACGGAAGGTCCCGGACCATTAGCGGAATGCCACCGAGCCTCGTCAATTTCGGCCGCGCTCACGTGCAATCTGCGCTGACCGCGTTTCGTGGTATGCGTCCATAAAGTACTGGTCCGGGGCTGTATCAGGCGTCAGTCCCTTCCTGACGGCCGCCACGACGTCGTCGACACGATTGCGAAACTCCTGATCGTTACCGGCTACCGATGCAATCATCCGTGCTACCGTGCGTATCGCGTTCTTTTCCACTGCGCCGTCCATTTTCGCGCCGTAGTGTCGCTCGACCAACGCAAGGTAGGCTTTCCACAGTTTCTCCGCCCCGAACGTGGTGTCAGCCAGTGGGACGGCGCTACGAACGAGCACTGTGCCCAGGTGCTCTTCGACTCCTAAGGAGACCTCTGGTCTCAGGGCTACCTTGTCGAGCCAGCTGGCCCAAAGAGCGGCCACAACTGCGCGGTCAATTTCAGGGTTATACCGAATCACGAAAACCAGCAGTCGTACAATGTGATCTACTGTGGCAGCGTACGGTCTTGGCGGATCCCATGCACCCGATACGAGCGCCTGGTAGTCCGAGTCTTGGTACAACGCCAAGATCTTCTGGTCGAGCGTTCGTGCGGTGATCGCCGCGTTGGGAATGCAGTGCAGTAGATGCCTATCCTCATACGGGACACCGCCGACGTTCCAGCGTGTCAGCTGGGAGACCATACGACCTACATCGGCTGCGGTAAGCTCGCCGCTCAGCTCGCCATTGCGAATCAACTGCCCAGTGTTTAGACCTCGTTCGGCTTCCGCCTCACCTATCACGTAGACGCGAGATACCACGTCGTCTGAATAGAAGGAATAGCGACCGGTGGCGACGAGTACCTTAGCCTCCTCGAGCCCACCGTCGCGGGTTTCGAGCAGCGCCTCATCCAAGCCGCCCGGCTGCTCGATCCTGGCGAAGTTGAGCCTGATCTTTTCTCGCAATCGCACGAGTGTCTGGCTAGGGGCACTCAGCAGACCGTCATCGTTCTGGATGCGCAGTAACGTCGCTTTCGAGATGGCAATCGTCTCGAAGAGATGCAGCAGTACCGGCCACAAGCCCAAGTCCGTAATCACCAGCAACGATAGGAGATCGATCAGGGGAATGTGCGATTCGCGCCGTAGGTCCCTGATTGGGCGATACTGGTAGTCGATGTCGAAGGTGAGCAGCAAATTGCCCCGGCCCACTCGTTTCGTGAGTTCCCACAACTGTGGGACGGTTCGCGCATTGGCAACCAGTTGCCGTGGCCTCCAGGCGTACGGCACCACCGCGAGGCCGCGGCTCAATTGCTGGCGGAGTTGCTTCAGCCCCTCGCTATCCTCAAGCGCCCGCCCGAACCTCTTCTTCAAGGCTTGCTCAAGCGCCTGAAGACCCCCTCCTTCGGGGAGGGGTATGGCCCCGAAGTATCGCGAGCCCGGGAACCGCTCCGTATAAGCTGCAATGCGGCGCTGAATTTCAATCTTTTCCTGATCGCTCGGCGCTGCTTGATTCGTGATGCCGCTGATCAGGACTGTCTGCAGATAAAGCCCCTCCTCGTCCTCGGATGACTGATCGACGACGCTCGCGAGCTGTCTCACCAGGGGCTGCACACGCGGCGATCGAGGGTCCCGGAAGAGCTCGACGGAAATCAGACTGAGGAGAACTTGCTTCTTCTTCTCCCGGTTATCTGCCTTGGACAAGATTGCCTGGAGCTGAGCGACGGCTTCATCCAAG
>JABBNZ010000166.1 GCA_019352035.1 Pseudomonadota bacterium
TAGCAGCGAACTTCGACCCTGACGCCCGGTGAACGGCGCGTATCGTAGGCCCGCCCACGATCGACCAGGTCCTGGGGCACACGCCAGACCCCCTCCTCCAGCCGCTCGACGATCCCTGCCCTGCGGAGGGCTTCCAGCCGCCGCACGTGCGCTTCGACGAGCGCCTCGGGGTCGCTCCCACGCGGATTGTCCGTTCGCGCCGCGACAAAATGGTCAGCAGTACGATAGATGCCGTCATGCGCAAGCTCGGCGATCGTGCGATCCGCCGCGCGCGGCTTCGGGCCTTTGCTCACCGTCACTACCGCGCCGATCGGGAGTCCGCCCAGGTCCACCTGAGGGGGCGCGACGATGTGGTACGCACGGCCATCGACCCCGTCCACGATCAGGTATCTGCGGTCGGTAATGGGATCAGCAATGCCCTTCGCCGCGAGGCGGCCGGTAACGGACCCCGGGGCACCTGCACTGCCGAATGTGGCCAGGTCCCGGCGCTCGGCACCCAGCGCGCGCTGCATGCGGCGGATGATGTCGCCCCGCTCGCCCATTGCCCGCAGCAGCGGTTCGAAGTCGGGTGAGAGCTGCCAGCGGTTCGCGGCAAGACGTTCAACAAGGCCCAGCTTCTCGAGCCGCTGCAGGCGCCCGACCAGGAGCGCCCGGTACTCCCGGTCCTGGACGGCGGACGAGAGCCCGGCCAGGTCCAGAGTTCCGTCCTGCGTGCTCCGCTGAAGGGCATGATCGAGACTCGTCCAGCGCTCCTGCACCACCTCACGGGTCAGGCTCTCCCGGATCTCACGCTCCGTCCGCGGCCCCAGCCAGCGGGTGGCGAGCTCCGCAGCGCGATGTCGCATGCCATGAGCGATGTAGTTGCCGGCGATGACCAAGTCCTCGCCGGCCTCATCCTGGCCCCGCAGCAGGATATGGATATGCGGATTGTCGGTATCCCAGTGGTCAGTCGCCACCCATTCGAGCCGGGTTCCAAGGTCGCGCTCGACCTGCGCCATGAGTTCTCGCGTGTAGGCTTTGAGGTCGCCGATCTGGGCGCCGTCTTCCGGCGAGACGATGATTTTGAAGTGATGACGGTCGCCCTCGATCCGGTGCGCGAAGGATTCGGCGTCAATCTGTTCCCGATCCCCCGCCTCGAGGTGACCGGGACTGCCATCGGGTTGGACGCCGTCACGCTCGATGTAGTCGAGATTCTCCCGGAGCGCGGCCGGCTGGATGCCCGCATGCTTGACGATGCGGAACTTGACGATGGCCCGCCGCGAGCACGGCCCGAGGGTTCGGCCCGCCAGGCCCGCTGCCGTATGCCCTCGCCCGAGGCGCGCACCCGGTCGGGCGCGCGAGACGCGATAGCCAAACGACTTCCCGGATCGCGACGCGGACCGGGCGACCCGGCTGACGAATCGCTCACTCGTCGGCTTTCCCCGATCCCGAGGCGGCCCGACGCGCAGCCGGAACCGCCTTTCACGATCTCGGCTCATGGCAGGCGCCAGGCGTATGCGAGCGCACCGGAGAGTACGCGGCACCCGGAAGTCCCTTGATCTATAGGCGTTTGCGCGGCGTCGCAGCACTCCCCTCCTGCGCGGCCGTGCCGCGCAAACCCATGTGCAGACAATCCCTTAGCGGCGCACGTGTGCCGCGGCCTTCTATCTTGCTTCCCACTCTTCCGACCGCTTCTTCCGACTTCAGTGCTCTGAGTCATTCGCAGCGGGCCCATCGTGATGAACACTGCCGAGATCATTGGCCTGACGACGTCGCTGGCTGCCGATCGCGTGACAGCGGCACGAAGAGCCTCGTGTCGAGCTGCGGATCTGACGACCGATCGGGATTCGACTGCCTCGTGGCGAGCTCGACGAAGAGCGCGCTTGCGGCAAGCGCAATCGGCGACGACACGGAGGCCGAGCGTGCGTCGACCCGCATGGCGACTCGATGAACGCGCGCAATGTAGTCGAGGGTTGCGCGAGGCAGCGGCCGACCGTCGCGGATGAACTCCTCGTACCGCTCGGGACCTGCCTGATAGGCCGCGAGAAATCCATCCTCGCCGAATCTCCGGTAAAGGTCGTGGAGATACGCCGCGCCGGCAAAGATGTTGTCGTGTGCATTGAAGGGATCGTGACCGAGGCCGAGCCGCACCCTGTACTGCGACCAGGTCGATGGCATGAGCTGCATGAGACCCATGGCGCCGGCGGCCGAGGTAATGGGCTTGCCGTTTACCGTGGCGCAACCGGCACTCTCGGCCGCAATGACCCCATCCAGCCAGGCGCGCGGGACGTCGAAACGATCGGAGGCCTCACGGATGATCGATTGCCACCGCTGGGTACCGCAGAAGGGAGGCCGATCGGCGGCGAGAACATCGCCGCCCAGGAAGACGGCGGTCGTGGCCAGGGCACATCCCGCAACGAGTAGCTTTCGGCTCATCGCCAGGTCCAAAGCGGGAGGGCGCGCCCGAGGATGGCACTCGCCGTGACCGGACCGAAGTATCGGCTGTCGTAGGAATCCGGTCTCCCTTCACCCAGCAGCAGATACTCGCCAGATATCAGCCTGAGACACCCAGACCACGCCGGGAGCGGACGACCAGCCGAGTCGGCAATGAGCGCACGAGCGACCGGCCTTCCCTCGATCGAGAGAACCCGGGAGCGCTCGCATACGTACTCGCCGTCCCGCGCCGCCACACGTTTTACGACCGGCACCGTGATCGGAAGGTATCCGCGCTCTGCGGCGATTTGCGCGGCCGCCGCAGGAAGACGCGCGACGACGAACATGCCGTCCTCAAGGCGATCCGCCGGAACCATGAGATACCATCCGCGCGCAACGCTCGGGCTCGGGTTGTACACGAGCCGAATCGGCGGATGGATCCAGGGAGCGCCGAGACACAGCAGGGCAGCCGCGCATATCAAGATCAGCGACCGAAGCCGGCTCGCCGCGTGAGCGCCTGCGGCGTGGCTGCGATCGGGCGGCAGTCGGCTTCCGTCCGGCATGAAGCTCATTGACCGAGGAAGGCTCGCGTCTCGGACACCTCGAAGCGAGGCCTCCGTCTCACGCGATCGCTGTCGCCTGGCCCGCAGTGCCGTCATGCAGCGTCGCTCGCGGTTCGCAGGTCACGCGACACCAGATCCGGCCTATCCACAAACAACGATCGGCCGTCCGACGTTATTGCAGATCCGAAGGATCTCGTTATAGGAGTTACGCGGCGGAATTCACTCGACGCACCAATGACTTGCAAACGCTCTTGCGCCTGATAGCACGACACTCGCGCGCCCGATAGCACGATAGTCGATGCGCCTGATGGCACGAGCCAATTCACAGGTTGTCCCCGATCCGGAACCTTGCGGCAAGTCCGGCCACCGTGCGCTCGACCCGCTCTCTGGGCGCGGCACGCAGGTGCAGCACTTCGCTTCCGGTGCGGGAGCGCCCGATCACCGTTCGGTAGCCGAGAAGCATCCCGGTACGAGCGATCCGACGCAGGTCGATGGCGAAGTCGGAATACCGGGCAAGGCTTCCGGATCGCGCGTGCAAGTGCCGGAAGTCGAATCTCCAGCCGTCGGCCTGCTTGCCGGCGTGCTTGCGGGCGAGGCGATAGAGCCAGCGCTCGATCCCTCCCGTGAGGGTGAAGTACGCACGATCGAGCGTCAGAATGAGGCTCGAGTCGAGAACGGTCGCGTAGAACCAGTCCGGCAAGACGACTTCGAGTCCGAGCGGTTTGCCCTCCCTCGCTGATCTTTCCTTCCACTCGTTGATCCACGAGAACCGGTGGAGTCGCCGGCTCGAGGGTTGGCGAATGGATGTCGCAACGGTGGTCGACTGGAGCCGGTCGAAAGCCGCTTTGAGCCGCCCGTAGTCGCGGCCGCTGGTTCCTCGGCCGATGAAGCTCAGGATCTCGTACGGTGTCGCGACCAGCAGCCGCGAGGTCGCAATCCCGGCGTCCCGCGCCTCGATGATCTGCGAGGCGGCCCAGATGAGTACGTCGGCATCCCAGATGCTGGCGATTCCGTGCTCGGTCGTCCCTTCGACCCGAATCGTGATATCGCCGGCGTGGTAGTCGATCGGCCTCGTGCGCTTCGCCTTGGTGAGCGAGAAGAACGGGTAGGACATGAGGTCCTGCAGGTCGCGCGGCGCGAGATCGGCAGCGAGAGCGCGAAAGGCATCGAGCCGCTCGCGCTCCGACTGATTTCGTACTCCGTCAAACATCGCTGCGGTCTTGATGAAGCAGCGCAATCAGCGCAGGGCGGCGTAATTGACGTCGGAGGTGCTCTCGCAAACGCGTGCGTTCGCCCACGCATCGAGATCTTCGCGCGCGTAGATGACGCGGCTACCGAACTTACGAAAGCGCGGGCCGCCGCCGTTAACCCGGAGCTTCTCGAGCGTCCGGGGCGAGAGCTTGAGGACCGCGGCGGCTTCCGCATTGGTGAGGTAACGGTCGATCGTTGCTGTCGGGGCTGAGGTCTGCATTACATTGCTCTCCGAGGTTCTCGGTCGCTTGCGGGCGCGGTGCGGCCCGTCGCGACCAGTCTCAGCGCGTCCGATTGCGGTGAGCAGGGAGAAAGTGGACGCCGCGAGATTTCTCCCTCCCCTGCCATGGACCGGTGGAGGATCGTCGTCGGGTGCGCAAAACCTTCGATGAAGACGCGCTCGCGAGGCTGCGGCGGATGCCGGGCGAACTGGTCTTGAGGCAGCTCGCAATCCTCTTGAAGCCTGATCGCACATACGTTCCGCGCAAGAATCTCGCGAGCCGGCGATGGCACGTCCTGACGAACCGCGGTGACTTTGAGATTCTCACGACCGGCTGCAAGTGGCTCGACACGAGAGAGCGCCGCGGTGGCGCCAGTGCAATCGACCTGGCGATGCACTTGCTGGGTGTGTCATTCGTTGAAGCCGTCAAGCGGCTGGCTCAGGAACCCACGGCCGAGCATTTCAGCCTCCAGGCGCGACCGTTGGAGTAGTGAGCCGACATTAAACCGGCGCGCGCAAGAACTCTGCGCGCGCCGGCCTGAGCCAGCCGGCTATGTGACGATCCGTCCGTGCCGCTGAGCTGCGGCCGCATAGGCCGACAGTGAGCGATCGGCGCTGAAGTGGAGGTCTCGCTCGATGGGAAGCCGGAACCGACCGCGGACTGCTGCGAGTTCCGCGAGGCTCACATAGCCGAACTCGGGGAACCCGAGGCCGAGATCGCAGAGCCCGAAAGCGCGGTCGGTATCGGTCGGGTCGAGCTCCGTGAGGAGCCAGGTGGCGCCGGCGTCGGGCGTGAAGAGCTTGACGACGGGACGAGGGTCGGTCTGCTCGCCGGCGG
>JABBNZ010000167.1:0-4425 GCA_019352035.1 Pseudomonadota bacterium
GGGTACGTCGTATGGCTGCAAGATCCACGTCGCAGGTAGATTCGCCTGGGCTTCTGCGGGTCTCCTTGCCGAAACGCGCGGGCCGTTCGACCTGCGCGCAATCGCGAAAGCCGCACTCGATGGCACAGTGTCCTTCCGCGAGGCCGCGCAGCGGCTAAAGCAGTTCACAAACGCTAAGTATCAGGATTTCAGAGAACGCTCCATTCAGGATGGCGTAACAGCTGAAATGGCATTTACAGACGTCCTACTGGCTGGCGTTGCCACTGGTCAGGTCCTGCATGTCTCGTCAATGAGATTTGGGCGCACCGCGCCGACTACGGATTGCCCAAGCGCGCAATGCGGGGAGTTTGGATTGCTGGAGTTGGGAGAGCATGCACGCATTGACGATATCCTCTACGGACCCCACGGGCAGGTGCATACGATCTGGAGGAGGAAAGGCGTTCCGGAAGCAATCGCGTATCTGATAGCCGCTCAGGAGCGAGCGACTCCAAAGCTCGTTGGAGGCCCGATCTCCATATTGGTACTCGACAAATCCGGGCCGCATTGGATAGTTCCCGGTACCTGCAGCTCCCCATAAGGTTGCCCTTCAGACGCGGCCGCGTCTTCTCTAGGCAGCGTTCCGCCAGCCGCTCGAAGGCCTCGGCCGAGGTCTCGATGGCTCGCGCATCGGCGCCGACGAGCTCCGTGCCTCGCACGCGCGTGTCGCCGCCCGCCTGGCAGGCGCGCCGCGAACTGGCGCCGCTCGAGATGCACGGAATTCGGGCCCTCGACGGACGACAGCGGACACCAGCTCCTCTCGCAGGTGGCGGGAACCCTTACCGACCGTGGTTTGTGCTTAGCAGACGCAAGGGATACTCCGCCGGCGCCAGACCTTAACTCGCCCTATCGCCACCGATCTCCGCGCTGCGACGGTGAGGGAGTGCGTCCGCGCGTAGGTCAGACGCGGCGCCCCCGTGGCAGCTACATGAAGAAACGGTAGTCGTAGATCTCGTTGATCATGTCCGGAGACTGTTTCACGACCTCCGCGAACACTTGCGAGTAGACCAACGTGGCCGGGATGGTCTTATACAGCGTGTTGTTGTTCCAATCAACCTTTGTGAGAGCCACAACGCTCGCACACGTGGCATGCCAGCCACCGGCACCGCTGAAGCGCCGCAATAAGAGCGGACTCGGCAACGGCTTCAGGGCGGCCTCTTTGAACACTGGCTGACCCCGCCTTTCTTGATTGATTCCGTCGACGCTACCCTGTGTCCATAGCAGGCACTCATCGGGCGTCAACGGCTGATAGAGTCCGCGCTCGATTGGATAGCTGCCAGGCACGCCTTTGCCGCCCGCGACATGGGAGCGATCGACCTTCAGCCCGTACCAATTGTTTGACCTGATGACCTGGATCAGCTCGACTTCGGTCCTTTCGCCGAATGCGTCCACTGCGCCTTGAGCCTCATCGTCGGTAAAGTGCGTCGTCTTGTGAATGTAGATCTTCTTAGGGATTCGTCCGCGATGCCCGTTCTGATACAGCATTAGGCTCTTCGACATGACGGACTGCATCTCCTGATACTCGAGGTACGGGTTGCCCTTCCGATCCGTCGTGAACTCTCGTGTATCGTAAGCGACAAACTCAAAACCGGTTCCGTCCGGATCGAACACCTGACTGCAGCAAGTCGTGTATTCAATGCCATCCCCGAGGCGCTTCATCGCGTAGCTCAGCCCGATGTAGGCTTCGTCCTTATCCCAGTCCGACAGCTTCCACGGAATGCCACCAGCCTTCGCGTATAACGCAACGCTGATACCCCACATCACGTTGGCACGACACGTGCGCTCAAAGGCCAGATCGTTTAGAACCTGAATCGGGATGTTGAGGGGCGCGAGCCGCGCCTTTATCCGATCGTGGAGATCGAAGCCTTCGTACTGATAGGCTGCACGCCAGCTCTCTGGCAAGTATACGAGTAGGACATCGAACTGCTGCCGCGCACGCACCAGCGGACCGAGTCCGTTGAGAATCGCATTGACGAGCCCTTGCCCGTTGCCGCTCATGGCCAGTTGATCGCACTCGCGTGGCGTCGGCACCTGGAGCCCGCCCGCGGGCGGCACAAGAGCGCAGCGAAATACGGCCTCGAACCCTGGATAATCTATGTAGTAGTTCTTCGCCTCTCGCGGTCGGTGCTTCCCGCGAAGCTCACGCACCATGCCGTCGATTCGACCCAGCAGCGCCTGAGGAGCGAGGAACGCGAGGCGTACACGCTGGGGCACACCGAGGTCTGCGCTGTATGGACCAAACTCGCGCAATCCAACGAGGGGATGCTTGTTTGTCCTCCGGTCCGCAAATAGCAGATCCGGTTCCGAGACTTTCGAGTTTGCGGGAAGCTCTGTTGGGCCGCTAGGCATTGTCGGTACCCGGCCTGCTATAAGCCGTTAGGGAACTTATGGAGAACTTCGCGCTGTACTCACTCCCCGGAAACGCTTCCACGGTAATTGGATATCGCCGACCGACGACGCCCAGCAGAATAGTGATCCAGGCGTTCAGAATCTCGAAAGCGTGCTTGTTCCACCTCTTCAACCTGCGTTCGCGGAGAAAGTCTGCAGCGCTTTCCCGTTCCCTCAGTGGTGTTATCCAGACGTTCGGGCGTAACAGAAGCCAGACATTTCCGTTACGCTCCTCGATCCTAATGGATACGGCTTCCGACCAGAAGACATCCGTGAGCCCGGGGACCTTCCCGTGTATCTTGCCAGGGTTATCTCGAAAGCCGAGGGCCCGAGTGAGCGGTTCATAGATGCTGCCCGTCGCGTTGCTGTGGCCCACGACAACGTACCAGGTTCGCTGAGCCTTGCGCAGAAGCAGGGGCTTTCCATGCACGAGCGCACGTGCGATCGTCTCCTCAACAAGGGCTTTGACGAACCCCGAATTCGCGACGGACGCTGGAAGATCGTCTAGCGGGTATTGGCGGACGTTCCGCACCTTCGTTCCATCGATGACCTTCTCAAGTTCGCCCCGCGACCCCCAGAACAGAATTCGATCTGTGTACGCGAGAGTGCATCCTGGCTCTAACTCGCACATCTTGGACCGGATGGGCCCAAGGTGGACTTCGCCGTCAAAGTCGAGGGTGCCACACGTACTTGGCATCTGTTCAATCGCGAGAGCGTTCGTTCGTAGGATCGGGTATCCGCGACCTGGCGGAGGCACGGCGATCGAAACGGGCGCAAGCGCCGAACCGCGCACCTTTTGTTGCAGCTCCGGCGGCCTCCCGGACATCTGCCGCCAGATCTTTGAAAGCATCTCATCGAACGTGCCGGTCTGGACCAGATAAGCCTTGATGCCTTTTCGCTGCGCGTCTTCTAGAAGCTCCACAACGCGCGGCGCGACGTCGGAGATTCGGGGCGTGGTCCAGAGGATTCCGCTCGGGAACGCGTTGTTCTGATCCAATGCTTCGCGGAACATCGCCATCACGTTTTCGTCTCGGCCGCTGTAACCGGAAACGATTACACCGAAACGTGTAGCCGCTGCGAGAAAGCACTTCCGCAGTTGTTCGTCGTTGCGAAGTAGATCGGCCGATAGATTCTTCACACTTTGATAGCGAAAATCACCATGGAGCTTCACGTACAGCGGAAACTGATCGGAGTTCAGGGCTTCGATCGCGGCGTATGACCCCTCAGGGTGAAAGGCTGTTAGGCTTCGCCCCGAAATGGCCGCGTAGGCCGTCTCAACAACCTCGTCAAAGTTGGTGGTGAACAGCACGCGCGCACGCCCAATGGACAGGAGCGCTGCGAGCATTCGGTGACCGACGGTGAGGGAGATCTGGCGACTGGACAGCGTGTCCTGCAGATACCGCTGCTGTGCGCTGTAGTCATTACCGAACGTCTTCTCGAAATAGAACGAGTACTCGCCGGGGCGCCACTTGTGTGGGAAGCCGATGCCGTCGAGATAGTCCTGAATGCGGCTCTGAACCGCCTTACTGGTCACGTCGTGCGCCTGGATGTCTTGGTTCTCGTTCTCGCAGTAGTACCGTCGCTTGAGGTCCCAAATGATGTCGGTCGCCGTCGGAAGGCCCGAGCTTCGGGACGCTCCGGCCCCCAGAAACCACATGGTCTGCGGGGCTGCGCGGACGATGGTCCGTATGAACTCGATCTCGGAAAGCTCGGTGGCCGGCATGTCTGTGCGATGCGGTTAGATCCCAAGTGCACGCTATACGGAAAACGCGCGGCGAGCGCAACCACTGGCCAGCGATGGCGTGAGATGGGTCTGGGCGCGCCAATCCTGGGGTGCCAGACCTTGCGAGGCCCAATGCCGGGGGTATACTGGTGCTTGGTCGCGGCGATTCTCGCGTGACCCCGGCCGAAAGCCGGTACAACCCAGAGCCCGAGCGGGCAAAGGACATTTACGATGTACCCATTGGCATTGGTTCATGATCTGCGCCCGACCCTTCCCTG
>JABBNZ010000167.1:4435-5275 GCA_019352035.1 Pseudomonadota bacterium
CCCTGGTCGATCTATGCGCTGCCCATCGACATCCCCGAAGGCTCGGAGCCTCGCGTTCACGAGCGCCGCTTCGCTGTGAAATGGGATGAGGACAACGACGAGCGCGTGCTCGGTGCGGTCCTGGCTGCCTACTATGCCGACCCCGAAAGCGTGTGGACGCTGTACGCGGTGGCGGAAGCGAAGGGCTTTTTGACGGTATTCACGCAAGAGCTGACGGCGGCGAGAGCGGCCGCCTGGAAGCGCGCCGCCGGGGCGCCATGCATCCAGGACAGCTGGGAGCTAGAATTCGTCGATAGATACGACGAGATTCGCCGCGTCGGCGGAATCCGGGCGCTCCAAGCGCTCGCTGCCGGCGAGCCGACACGTATCTCTTCAGCGGATCACGACCCATTGAATTCGCTCGTCCAGCTGTTCCAACTCGGACCGACCGGACATCGTCGCGAGTGGAAGTGGTCCTCTGCCTCATAAGCTGGCGCGCGGCAAGGATTTCTGGGCTGCCCAGGCGTTGAGGGTGGACCACCGCAGATCGTGGCATACGGATTTGACAATGGGCCGAATGCTGAACGGTTCAAGTCCGGGTGCGAGCTTGTCGCTGACTCGAGCGGGCTTCGGTACAGGATCGACGATCGAGAACCGAAGGTCGGTCGTGTTTGAGTGTCGGCCGCGCTGACGCGTGCGCCGCGCTCCCGGCGCATACGGGCCAAGGTCTTCGAGCTGCCCCACGACCGCCCGCTAGATCGCTCGCTTTCACCGCCCGGAGAACCTGAAGCTCCTTTGGCTACTCGAGAAGGAGACCCTCGCCCAGGTCGCCGTGGTGAACGTCACCCTTGAGCTGACACT
>JABBNZ010000043.1 GCA_019352035.1 Pseudomonadota bacterium
CCCCGGGGGCCGCCGCTGCTGCGATGGCGCTCTAGTTGGGGCTGTTGCCGGGACTGCTGTCCTGCAGCGGGAAGGCCTGGGCAGCCGGCCCTCTCGACTGCGAGGGAGCGGGAGCGGGAGCTGCGGAAGCCGGGGCGGAGCTTGCCATGGAGGAGGCTGGCTGCACGCCGGTTCCTTCCGATACCGCGGTCAGGAAGCGTTGTGCGGCGAAGTCGCCCGTCTGCACTTCACCGGAGATGATGGACGAAGCGAGCAGGTGCGGATGACGATAGAAGTCCGCATTGGCGGAGTCGTCGATCGTCAGCGCCGCGCCCGAGAGCGCGATTCCGGCGAAGAGGCCGCGGGTGTGGGAATAGGAGTACACACCGGCGTTGAAGGCCTGATCGGTTGCCGCCGATGCCTGGCGCCCGACGGGACCTGCTGCGACCGAGACATCGGCCCCCAGCGTCAGCTTGCCGCCGGTGATGCCTTCGACGCCCTTGCGCGAGGTGAAGACCAGGACGAGGTCCGCCTTCTGCACGCCCCACTGGAAGCCGAAGCTGCCGCCCGTCAGAGTTATGAAGACGGGATCGGAGAAGTGGCCGCTGGCGTTCCTCACCACGAGAACGCCGTGACCGCGCGCTCCGCCGAGGAAGAACGCGACCTTGGTGAAGTCGGGAATGACCGCGATGCCGTAGGCGCGCTCGAGCAGCCGGTCCGGAATGCCCTGATCGCGGGAGTTGCGGATGTCGTTGAGCACCTGGGTGGCGAGCAGGAGTCGTCCTTCCTCCAGGGCCTGTGCGTGCGCCGCGATGGCGGTGAACGCAAGCGCCACGCCTGCGAGAGCGGTGAGTAATCGAGTACGGGTACGCATGCCTGAGATTCCCCTAGCTGTCGCCGGGGACCGACAAGCCGGAGCCGGCGGCAACGAACGCGCGAAGCTTACCGCAGATCGGCGCTTTGGAGGGAGGAGAGCCGATGAGGTTTTCCGGGACGTCCGCATCCGGCGCCGGCGGGCCTCGGAAAAGTCCAATCGCCGCCGAAGTTCAGTCGTCGTTCAGGGTTCAGAACCAGAGCGAGAAGTACAACTGATACATGCTCGCATCCAGCGCGTAGAGCGGCTCCGCCCCCGCCCTGATCGCGCCGGGATCGAGCTTCGAGTAGAGCGCATTCCGGTAGTCGAGGTAGTTGATCATCATCCGATCGTAGGCCACGGTCGCGGCGCTCTTCTGTATCCAGGTGACCCCCGGAATCGAGAACGCGTAGGATGCCTCGAAACCGACGGTGATGCTGTGGAAAGCGGCCAGCTCACGGTCACGCGCCATGTAGTTGGAAT
This sequence comes from Pseudomonadota bacterium, assembly GCA_019352035.1. Taxonomy (GTDB): domain Bacteria; phylum Pseudomonadota; class Gammaproteobacteria; order Steroidobacterales; family Steroidobacteraceae; genus 13-2-20CM-66-19. Next base: position 1,316 of record JABBNZ010000043.1, read on the forward strand.
AGTTCGCGTACGGGAAGAGGTCGCTGTAGAAGCTGGCCGCGCCCTGGCGGTAATAGCGGACATTGCCGTCGAAGGTGAAGCGGTGCCAGGGCTGCACGTAATCGACCTTGAGCGTGTGCGCGAGGATGCCCCAGGAATCGGTGTAGAAACGGTACCTGCCGGTGAGCGCGGCTCGATAGGGCATGTAGTACTTCAGGGACACGGCGAAGGCATCGCTGGTGCGGGTGCCGGGATAGACCTGGTTGGCCAGGGTGTAGCCGACCGGGTTGTTGGGATCGACGTAGCGGATGTCCCGGTAGGGGCTCGCGAGGTAGCCCTGGTCGGTGTCGAGCTCGTAGTCGACCGTGCCGATCACGTTGCGCGTGAGGATCTGCGTCAACCCGAAGCCGTAGACCCGGTGGTCCGCCCGCTGGTGGAACGTCGGGTCGTTGACGATGACCCCGTTCTGCTTGATATCGCGGAAGATCCGGTCCCACCCGCGCCGGTAGCTCAGCGTGACCGTGGTCAGGTCCCCGAACATGCTCTGGCTCACCGAGTAGTAGGAGGTATTCGCCCTGTAATCCGGCTCGATGCTGTTGATGAATCCGGCGATGTAGCTGGTCTTGCCGTGCATGTACTGCACCGAGGCGCTCTTCTGCGTGCGCGTCTCCCGGTAGGGGCTCGCCGTGAGCAGCACGTCGATCGAGGCGCTCGAGATCATGTCCTGGTAGTAGTTGGCGCCGACCGAGACGTGGTCCCCGAGCCTCTTCTGGATCAGGATGGAGGGTCCCTGAACCGTGATGCCGCCGCCCTGATACTTGTGCATGAGCACATCGAAGCGGTCGGGGGGCAGCACGCCCGCGAGCGCCGGCGTCCCCGCAAGGCAAAGTGTGGCCATGGCGCGCAGGCACCAGCCGCAGTGCGCTGCGCTCTGGCGCTGCCGGCGCATCAGTTGCATCCGCACCCGCCGCCGACGCCGCCCGTGGCGCCGCGGGCGCCTTCGCGCACCTCGAACACGTGGTCGAGGTACTGACTCGAGACCGGGTTGCGGTCGAGCGCCATGATGGGATCGGCCAGGTGCTCCCGCTGGTACGGCTTGACCCATGGCTTGATCGGCGAGCACGCGCAGGCCGAGGCCAGCAACGCCATCGCCGCGAGCGACGCTCGCAAGGCAGGTTTGCGCATGATGAGACCCTCCCGTTGCATCGCTATTGTACGATGAGCGCCCGGATGCTGTTGAGATAGCCGTTCTCGTCTCCCGGCAGGTAGCCGCGGTGGACGTAGCGCACCATCCCCTTGCGGTCGATGATCACCGTGGTGGGCATCGCCTGGACCTGGTAGAGCTTGCTGACCTTGCTGCGCGTGTCGTAGAGAATGGGATAGGTGACCGGCGTCGCCGCGAGCCACGTGTTGGCCGCTTTCGAATCGGGCTCGACGTTCACGCCGATGAGCGTGAAGCCGAAGTCCTTGTATTTTCGATAGATCCGGTCGAGCAGCGGCATCTCCTGCCGGCACGGGCCGCACCAGCTGGCCCAGAAGTTGATCATGACCACATCGCCCTTGAACTGCTCGAGGCTCACTTCCTTGCCGCTGCGCGACATGAGGGTGAAGGCGGGGGCCGGCGCCGCCGCCGCCCATGCCGGCAGCGCGAGCGCCAGGATCGCGGCGAGGAGCGCCGCTCTCGCGATTGAATGGTTCATGCCATACCCTCCCATGCTCAGAAGAAGACGCTCGTGCCGAGGAATGCCTCGAGGTTGTTGGTGAGCTTGTTGGTGCCGAGGAGACTCGTCTGGAAGATGTGGTCCTCGACCCCGAGCCGCACCGTCAGCCAGTCGAGCGGCAGGACCTGATAGCCGGCGCCGACGTTCACCGTGAACTTGTTGTCGCCGGCGAACTGGGTGCCGCCCGCGCCCGCCAGCAGATAGAAGCTGCTAGTCATCGCATGCCGGGTGCCGATGAAGGCCTCGCCCGGCAGGAAGTTGTAGCCGAGGCCGAAATCGTAGTACGTGAACTTCCGTTGAGCCTCGGTCAGCAGCTGGATGTTGCCGCCCAGGGTCTCGAAGCTGGTGCGCCCGGCGGTGGCCCGGCCGAGCTCGGCCCGCAGGAAGAAGTCCTCCGTCACGTGATAGGCGAGCTCGATGCCGTAGGTGGGGTGCGAGCCGAAGTCCTCGATCGAGAGCACGCCGAAATCGGCGCCGATCTCGACGTTCGAGCTTCTGATCTTCGGCGTCTTCGCGTGCCGGCGCACGACCTCGGGCCGGATGACCGGCGGCGGCATCTCCCCGACATCGGCCGCCGACTGCGCGGCCTCACGGCGCGCCTCCTGCCGCGCCTCGCGGACCGCGGCGCGGTGCGTGCGCCAGCGCTGCACCGTGGCGCAGCCCGGCAGCGCCAGGAGCGCCGCGGCGGTCAGAAGAACACGCCGAACCCGAGTTTCCATTCGTCCTCCACTTCATTGCGATTGAGCTTGGTGAACACCACGTGAGTCTTGTATTCCGCCCGCAGGAAGCAGCTGCGGGTCAGGTAGTAGCGCAACCCGCCGCCGACATAAGCGGTCTGCTCGGTCCGATTCGGCGGCTGCACCAGAGTGGCCTTGGGCTGCGTGTGCACCAGACCCACCCCGAGCATCAGGAAGGGCGAAAGACGCCACCGCGGCAGGATGACGTGCGTGAAGCCTATGTCGGCGGTCAGCCCGTTCGAGTACCGGCCGAAGAACTGGCCGACCGCAACCTCGAGGGCGAGCTGCCGGTTGAAGGAGAACGAGCCGTAGCCGGAGATCAGGCTGGCGCCGCCGTACACGCCCGCGAAGGCGCCGGCCTCGAACCGATGTGAGGTGTAGCCGGCGCGTGTACCGACGTGCAGGTCGAGCGGGGACCCGTCGCTGAGCACCGTGCGCATCATGTCGCGCTCCGACGCCCACCCCTGCGCGCCGCGCGAGGTGCGCACCTTGAGCCATTGGGTGCGGTGAAAGAGGATCTGCACGCTCTGTCCTCGCGGCACGACGTCGAAAACCGGGTAGCCGCGTCCAGGCCCGGTGTGCAGCTCGAGATACGGAGTCTCGACATACACCCGCACGTACTCCCGCGCACGCGCGTGGCCCACGATGGGAGCCAGCGCGAGACCGAGGAGCAACAGCAGGCATATCGGTGCGCGTCGCAAGGCGCGTCCTAATTCTTTGGCACGTTCGGATTGAACGGATCGTTGAAATTCTGCGCGCCGATGTCCAGCCACTCCGAGATCAGCCGCAGCTCGGCGAGCGAGAGCGTCCCCGCGTGAATCGCATCGCCGCTCCCGGAGGCGAATAAGGCGAGCGAGGCGGCGGAGTGCGGTCCGTTCGCGGCACCGGCGTCCAGGAATGGCCCCACGGACACGGTGGTCGGGTTGCCGCTGGCATCGGGCGGTCCGGGTACGTCGTGCGGAAACAGCAGATCCTGATAGGAGACGAGCTCCTCGGGATTGGCGTTCGAGGCGGTGTTCGTCAGATCGAGGTTGCCCGCCGGCTGGGCTGCCGCACCGGCGGCGCTCTTCGGACTGTGGCAGCCGCCCTGGGTGCACGTATGGTCAGCCGTGACGTTGCCACTCGCGTCCTTCACCTGGCGCGGCTCATCCCAGATCGGCTGGATGCTCTGCGGATAGTTGATGACGATACGGCAGTTGGACGCCCAGGCGCTCTCGCAGCCGGGGGTCGCCGCGGGGATGGGCGCGGGCTCTCCGGTGGCAAGCGCCGAGTACTGATAGGCGATGGCCGGATTCGCCGGCAGCCCCTGCGATGTATCGGTCCAGACGTCGGTGTAGAAGACGTCGACGCTAGGCGTCATGCTGCACTGAGGAGTCGACAGTGCGCTGCCGGCGCAGGTCACCCGCGCACGCGCCTCGGCCATGGTCTCATCGGCGTTGGGCAAATACGTGGCGAGGCTGTCGGGAAATGCGACTCCCCCGGACGCGCCTGAATACGCCGCATTGAAGAGACCGTCGCGGCCGTGCGACCAGGGCTTGGCGGCAGTCGGGGAAGTGTGGCAGCCGTTGCATGCGAGCACCTCGCCGGCCCGCACCTGCAGCCAGTCGCTGTGTTCAGGAAATCCCGGCAGCCGACGGGCGTTCGCATCCAGGATCTCGATCTCGAACGCGACATCGGACGGCACCTTGATGCGCACGGAGCCATCGGGCTCGACGGGCGCATATCCCATGATCTCCCGCATGTAATCGCTGGCGCCGAACGCCGCCTGGGCGAGATTCACCACGGCGGTATCGGGGATCGACACCGGCTTCACCAGCCGGATGAAGCGCGCCGGGCGCTGAGCGGCGGGCGTCTTGCCGTCCGCCAGGGCGGCGATGCCTCCAGGGGCGGTATCCACTCCGTCGAAGTCATATACGCTCTTGATGTCGATCTCGCCCACCCCTTCGGCCTTCAGCTCCGGGTCGGGGACGCTGTCCGCAATGATGGTCGGGATCGGACGCGGCTCGGCGGCGACCACGTCGGTGATCATCACGCCCTCGGTCGGCTGCATGATGGGCAGGAACGTGTTCTGCGCCGGATCGAACAGCCACACACTGTAGAGCGGCGGAGCGATCTGCACGGTCGGATCCTGCAGCCGCTGAGCAGTGCACGGCACGATGGCCGGCGGGCTCTGGCTGTTGTCGAGCACCCGGCACTGGCTCCAGCTCACGAGGATCCGCCCCGTGCCGTCCCACAGCGGCCACGCGGAGTTGAACCGTCCGCCGGGCGAAGGGCCGGGTGTCGTGATCACCTGGTTCGAGGTGGCGGAGGTCTGCGCCGGGCCCTGGAGCGTCGGATACGCGAGCAGCGGTTGCGTGTTCTCGACGTAATGCGCGCCGTCGATGATGTCCAGGGCTCCGCCGAAATCGACCCCGCTGTACTGGCGCGCGATGACGAGCATGCGGCCATCGGGCATCTCGTGCGCGTGGACGAATTCGACCGGGCTGCCGTTGGTGCCGGTCATGTGGCTCTGGGCGCCGTAATAAAGCTGCAGGTCCGTGCCGTCGGGATTGACGGTGTAGAGGTCCATCCGGTCCTTGCCCGGGAAGTGATTCCAGCGGGTGAAGAGGATCCGTCCGTCGGAGAGCACGGTCGGGTCGCGGTCGTCGCTCGGATTGAAGTCGATCTGGTCGATCTGCGTGCGATCGGCGCTGATCACGTGCAGGTCGAAGGCCGGCTCGGTCCGCGCCTCGTCCTGGGCGATGAATTGCGGCTTGCCCTCGTTGATCAGCACCGCCTGCGCGCTCTTCTGGCGGGTCGAGGAGAAGACGATCCGTCCATCCGGCAGATAGGCCGGCGAGACATCGTTCACCGTCGCCGGGGCGGTGTCCGCCGAAGGATCGATCATCGGCGTCAGCGCGTTGCTCGCGATGTCGTACTCATAAATGCGCCACGACGGCGGGTTCTTCTGGTTCATGTTCGGCGTGAGGGGGCCGCGCATCGCGAAGCAGACCTTCTTGCCGTCCGGCGAGACGTTCACGTCCTTTATGTCGTAAGCGGCGCCGGCAGTGATGCGCGCGGTGATGTTCGTCTCCGGCGCGCTGGGCGAGGCGCTGGCGCGCATGTAGAGATCCGCCTGAGGAACGGCCTCACGCATCAGGCGCAGGTCATCGGAAGCCTTGGGGATCGTGCGCTTGACGTAGAAGATCGGGAAATCCGTCGTCGCCGGATCCGAAAGCTGGCTGTTCGCGATGTTGACGCTGCCGCCGCCGTTGCAGGCGGCGAGGGCGAGTGCCAGGCACGCGACGCCGCAGGCGCCGGCAACGGCGCGCGCACGCCGCAGCGGCCTGCGCCCGGCCGGCCAATGCGTGAACTGCGTCACGTTTCTGTATCGCACTGATCGCGCCCCATGGTTTGCGCGGCCTCCCGATTCGGCCTAGTAGGCACTGTTATGTCAGTGCGCCGCCGTGAACGGACTCGCACTTTGATGCGCGCCGGAGCGGCGGGCGGTGCAAACGGCGACAGTGACGGACGCAGATGGTTTGAAAGTGACGCGACAACTTCGTCGATGTCTGCTTGCTGCGACGTTGGTTTCCGTTTTTTTCACAGGCTATAGTGGCGCGGCCCAATCGGCATGCATCGACGTGTGGGAGTGAGCGGGCGCTATGAAACATCGATCGAAGAATCGACGTCTGCGTGAGGGTCTCGCGCGCCGCGCCACCTGCGGGGCCTGCGTCTTCGCGCTATTGGCCGCGCAGGTGGCGCCGCCGGCGCTCGCCGGCCCGTACGAGCAGGCGAAGCGGATCTACGAGCGCCTCGCGGGTGTGCCGCCTTCGGCCGCGGTGCTGCGGCTGATGGCGAACGACATCATCAATCAGCCGGGTCAGTCGGGGCTGCTCGCCGCGGCTGCGGTCGCCACCGATCCCGCATACGCGCCGTCCTTCTACAACGTGACTCTCAAGGAGTTCGTCAACCCCTGGACGAACCGCGATCAGTCGGCATTCGTTCCGCTCAACGACTACACCGCGACGGTGATCGGGATGGTGCGGGACGACGTGCCGTTCAACACGGTGCTCTCCGCGGACATTCTTTACGTCTTCGCCAATGTGTCGGGCCTGCCTGCGCCTTCGCCCGCCAACGATGATCATTACGCCCAAGCCGAGACCATGGGCATCAGCATGGCGGACAAGGCGAAGTTCGTTCAGACCACGCAATCGTCCGCCTACGGGCTGCCGGCGCAGGCGACGGCGGGCGTGTGGACCACGCGGGCGGCCGCGCAGGCGTTCTTCATCAACGGCACGAACCGCGCCCAATTCCGCTACACGATGCTGAACTATCTTTGCCACGACATGCAGACGGTCATGGACAACACCCGGCCCACGGACCGTATCCGGCAGGACGTGTCGCGCTCCCCGGGCGGGGACAGCCGGGTGTTCCTCAACAACTGCGCCGGCTGCCATTCGGGCATGGACCCCATGGCGCAGGCCTTCGCGTACTACGACTTCAGCAACTCCAGCGATCAGCTCCTCTACACGCCGGGGCACGTGCAGCCGAAGTATCTGAAGAACCCGCAGAACTTTCCCTGGGGCTTCGTGACGCCGGATGACTCCTGGGCGAACCGCTGGCGGCAGGGTCCGAATGCCGATCTCGGCTGGGATCAGAGCCTCCCCGGGAGCGGTGCGGGGGCGAAGTCCCTCGGTGTGGAGCTCGAGTCGAGCGAGGCCTTCGCCAATTGCCAGGTCGTGAAGGTCTTCAAGGCCGTATGCCTGCGCGATCCGGCGAGTCAGGCCGACCAGACGGCCGTCTCGGGGATCGAGCAGATCTTCAAGGCGAGCGACTACGACCTGAAGCAGGTCTTCCAGCAATCCGCCGCCGACTGCGCGGGTTCCTGAGGCCGGTCGGTGAGGGGGGTGCGGCTCATGCGTCGTCTCGAATCCGTCACTCGCGTCCGCCGGCCGCTCTTCACGGCCGCGGCCTGTGTGCTCGCCGCGGCGCTCGCCGGCTGCGGGCCGAGCGGTCCGTCGACCCAGGTGAATCAGCCCACGGCGACCGCCTCGACGGGCGATTACACCGGGCCGGCCCCGAAGAATGCCGACGTGCAGGCATTCCAGGTCTCGCTGTGGAACAACATCCGCTCCTCGGACCGTTGCGGCGGCTGCCATTACGCAGGCGGCCAGTCACCGATGTTCGCGCGCTCCGATGACGTGAATCTGGCCTATCAGGCCGCGCTGCCGCTGATCAACAGCTCGCAGCCGGGCCAGTCCGAGCTCGTCGCCAAGGTCGGCAGCGGCCACAACTGCTGGGTCGCCTCGCCGCAGGCCTGCGCCGACACCATGCTCACCTGGATCCAGAACTGGATCGGCGGCGGCTCCGGCGCGGCGGCGAAGGTGCAACTGGTGCCCCCGCCGGCGCAGTCCGTGGGCGGGACCCGCGTGTTCCCGGCCGATTCGACCCAGTTCCAGGCGCTGCTCTGGACCCCGGTCCTGCGGCGGTTCTGCGCTGGCTGCCACGACCCCAATTCGCCGACGCCCCAGGCGCCGTATTTCGCAAGCTCCGACCCGAATCAGGCATACCTCGAGGCGCAGCCGAAGATCAACCTGGACGACCCCGCGGCCTCGCGCTTCGTCGTGCGCCTGGCCGAGGAATCCCACCACTGCTGGCCGACGAGCCCGGGCGGCGCTCCCGACTGCCCCGGCAGCGCCGCGCAGATGCAGGCGGCCATCACCGCCTTCGCCGACACGATTCCGGTGACCACGGTCGATCCGACCCTGGTGATCTCCAAGGCGCTGATGCTGCAGCAGGGCATTATCGCCTCGGGAGGCAACCGGTACGATGCCGACACCATCGCCAAATACGAGTTCAAGGAGGGGCAGGGCAGCATCGCGTACGACACGAGCGGCGTGAGCCCCGAGGCAGACCTGACCCTCTCCGGCAATACCACCTGGGATCAGGGCTGGGGCGTCATTTTCGGCCAGGGGAGCCGCGCGCAGGCGCTCACCACGACCAGCCAGAAGATCGCCGACCTCGTCAAGACGACCGGGGAGTATTCGATCGAGGTGTGGGCCGCGCCCGCCAACGTCACGCAGACGAAGGCCAACATCGTCAGCTACTCCGGCAGCGACACCTCGCGCGATGCCACTCTCGGCCAGAACGCGATGCAGTACCAGGCATCGACGCGCAGCAGCAAGACCGACACCAACGGCTCGCCGCCGCTTTTGACCTCCACGACCGGCGATTTCACCCAGGCGGCGCTGCAGCACATCGTGCTCACCTATGATCCGGTCAACGGCCAGAAATTGTACGTGAACGGCCAGTTCACCGGCGACGTCGATCCGAACGGAGGCGGCTCGCTCGCCAACTGGGACGACACCTTCGCGCTGGTGCTGGGCAACGAGACGACCGGCGACCGGCAGTGGCTCGGCGAGATCCGGTTCCTGGCGATTCACGACACCGCGCTGACGCCGGCGCAGGTGCAGCAGAACTTCGACGCGGGCGTCGGCCAGCGCTATTACCTGCTCTTCGACGTGAGCAGCATCGTGGGGATCCCCGAATCCTACATCATGATGACCGCCAGCCAGTACGACAACTACAGCTATCTCTTCTACGATCCCACGTTCATCAGCCTCGACCCCACGGCGCAGCCGCAGAACATTCCGGTCGCCGGCATCCGGATCGGGATCAACGGCTCGATCCCGACCGTCGGGCAATCCTTCTCGACGGTCAGCACCTCCATCGGTCCGCCGGCCTACACGGCCGCGAGCGGTCAGCGCCTCTCGAGCGTCGGTGCGGTGATCGGTGTGGACGAGGGCGTCCAGAACGACATGTTCTTCCTCTCCTTCGATCAGCTGGGAAATCAGACGCACGTTTACGTCGATCCGATCGTTCCCCCGAATCCGGTCACGACGGACAACACGGCGCAGCCCGATGTCGGCGTGCACCTGTTCGCCGAGGTCAATGCGTCGATGGCGGAGGTGACCGGCGTGCCGGCCACCGATCCGGTGGTTGCCGCGCTCTACGCCGCCGAGGAGCAGTCGCTGCCGGCCGTGCCGCAGATCACCGCGTTCACCGCCTCGGAGCAGACCGCCATCTCGCAGCTCGCGGGGGCCTACTGCAGCGAGCTCGTGAGCAATCCCTCGTATCGCAGCCAGTTCGACACCCTCTTCAACAGTCCGAGCCTGGATGCCGGCCTCTCGAGCCCGGCGGGCTCGTTCTTCACGAGTGCGGCCCAGGACGACATCGTCAGCATTTCGCTCGCCAACGCCCTGGTCGGCATCAGCGCCGATCCGGCCTACGCGGCCCTGCAGAGCGAGGTGGACTCGCTCCTCGCCCGGGTGCCCAGCCTGCAGAGCTCGGCGACGGTCGCGGTGGCCACCCAGGCCGCCTGCCAGGCGGCGCTCGGCAGCGCCGCACTCACCTTGAAATAGACGGGCCCGAGGAGATCGCGCGTCATGCTCATTCGCAAGCCACCTCCCCGCCCGCATGCTCCGGGCGAGCCGCTTCTGCACCAGAGCCACAAGCGTCCGGTGACGCGCCGCGAGCTGCTTGCCGCGGGACTGCGCAGCGCGCCGGCGGTAGTCATGGCCCCGGCGTGGCTCGCGGCTCTGCTGAAGCCCGGCGCCGCGCGCGCGCAGCAGATCCCGCTCGACAGCGACATCCAGGCGCTGCTCGCGCCGAATCAGTGCAACGTGACCCAGGGCGCGGGCCTCATCCCCTTCATCTGCTTCGACCTCGCCGGCGGGGCGAACCTGGCCGGCTCCGAGGTGATCGTGGGTGTTCAGGGCGGCCAGGCGAATTTCCTCTCGACGGCCGGCTACGGCAAGTTGGGCGTTCCGGGCAACATGGTGCCCGGTGCCGGCGGTTTCGTGAGCAATGCGCTCGGCCTCCTGTGGCACTCGGACGGAGCGATTCTGCGCGGCATCCTGTCCAAGGCCAGCGCCGCCACCGCCGCGGGCACCAATGGCGCGGTGTTCCCGGCATTGTCGGAGAACGACACCGGCATCAATCCGCACAACCCGATGTACGGCATCGCGACGGTGGGCGCCAAGGGGTCGCTGCTGGCCCTGGTCGGCACCGAGCCGACGATCTCCGGCGGCAATTCGGCCGCGCCGCCGAACCTGGGCGGTGTCATGATCGACCCGTCACTGCAGCCGAGCGTCATCGACCAGCCGAGCGATGCCACCGGCCTCGTGGGCAGCGGCGGCGCCAGCGCCGATCCGCTCTCGGTCGCCGTCCTCGAATCCGAGGTGCGCATGAGCTCCGGCACCGGGCTCTACACGGCGGGCGGATCGGACCCGGCGGCCGCGTTCACCGGCGCGCTCACGGAGCCGAACTCGAGCACGCAGACTCCGGGCGTGCAGCTCTACACGAGCGCCGATCCCAATCAGGCCGCCGACGATGCGCAGCTGAAGAACCAGGTCCGCTGCAATTACGTCAAGGCGGCCAACAATACGGCCGCGTTCGGCAATCCCGCGGACCTCGATCCCACCCAGGACCCGAACATCGTCGGACCGATCTTCAACGCCTCGGACTTCAGCGACTCGGACATCGCCAAGACCGCGACGGTCATGAAGCTGGTGCTGAATGGGTTCGCGGGAGCGGGCACGATCACGCTCGGCGGCTTCGATTATCACGACAATACGCGCGCCACCGGCGAGACGCGCAACTTCAAGGCGGGGCAGATGATCGGGGCGGTGCTCGAATACGCCCAGCGCATCAGAAAGCCCGTGATGATCTACGTGCTCAGCGACGGGAGCCTGACTTCGAGCAGCATGGTCGATACGACGCCCGCCGGCCGCGACAAGCTCGCGTGGCAGGGCGACTCCTCCGCCCAGGCGGCGACCTTCTTCCTGGTCTACAGCCCCAACGGGCGCCCGCAGCCCTTGAACGGCGCCGCCAGCCAGCAGATCGGCTGCTTCAGCTCCGATGGCTCGGTGGTGAGCACCTCCAGTCCCGGCGCCAACTCCGTGGTGCAGCTCGTGCAGATGGTGGTGCTCAATTATCTCTCGCTGCACGGCAGCCTCGTCGGCCGGTTCGGGACGCTCTTCCCGCAGCAGAGTCTCGGCTCCACGAGCGGCCTCGTCGCGTTCGCGCCGGTCGTCTGAGATGCGCGCACTCCTGCTCGCGCTGGCGATCTTCTGGACCCTGCCGGCGCTCGCCCGGTCCCGCGCGCTCGAGGGGATGGCGGCGCCGGACTTCGCGCTGCGGGCCGTGGCCGGGCCCAACGTACGCCTGTCGGAGCACGTCGGGGAGGTGGTCGTGATCTCGTTCTGGGGCAACGGTTGCGACAATTGCCGTGCGCAGCTCGAGGCCCTGCAGGCGGATTTCACCCGTTACCGGGCCCAGGGCCTGCGCATCTACGGCGTGGAGGTCGCCGATGACGCGGCGGCGGCGTTGCGCTTCGCACGCGCGACCCCTGTCACATTTCCACTGCTGCTCGATCCGGCCAAAGCCGTCGCCAGGCTTTATGACGTCGACAACCTGCCGATGACCGTGTTGATCGACCGTGACGGAAAGATTCGTCAGGTAGTGCGCGACTTCAATGAATCGAGCCGCCGGGCCTGCGAGCATGAGCTGCGCAAGCTCCTGGCGCAGTGACCGGAACCCGACCATGCACGATGTCCCATTGTCTCCCGCACGCCGGCCGGCAGGTGGATTTACGGTCGGCAGGGCGGCGCTGCTCGCCGCGCTCGCGGCACTGGCCGCGGTGGTGCCCGCCTTCGCTCAGAGCCAGGCGCAGCCTGCGCCGGTCGACCAGCAGGTCCAGTCGCTGAAGAGCGACGTGCTCGATCTGAACCGCGATCTTTTCGTGCTCGAGCAGGAGCTGCTCTATCCGGCCAACACCCAGGTGGCGGTCTTCGTCTCGATGGATGCGGGCACCTTCTTCGCCCTCGACTCGGTGCAGCTGAAGATCGACGGCAAGGAAGTCGCCGACTATCTCTACACGCCGCGGGAGGTTCATGCGCTGGTTCAGGGCGGCGTGCAGCGGCTGTATGTCGGGAACCTCAAGGCCGGCAAGCACGAGCTGGTGGCGTTCTTCACGGGCAAGGGCCCGCACGACCTTGACTACACGCGCGGCGCCAGTCTCGAGTTCCGCAAGGGCATCGGCGCCAAGTACCTCGAGCTCACGATCAGCGACGATCAAAGCAAGCTGCAGCCGCAGTTCCGCATCAAGAACTGGGAGTAGTCGTTGGTCCGCCCGGCGTGCCTGTGGGTGCTCTCTGCGGTGGCGCTGCTCGCCGCCGCGGCACCCGTTGCCGCGGCGCACCGTCAGGATCCGGAGGCGCTGCCGCAGACGCGCATCCAGGACCTGCCCTACGGTGACGTGCTCTTCTACTACTTCCAGGGCAAGGACTTCGAGGCGGCCACGCGTCTGTTGGCCTACGAGCACTGGAACGGGCTCCCCCATCACGAGGCGGACGCCCGGTTGCTCCTCGGCGGACTGTATCTATCGCTCGGGATGTACGATCGGGCGCAGCGGTCGTTCGAGGAACTGCTGACCAGTGACGTGCCCACGGGCGTGCGCAATCGCGCGTGGCTGTTCCTGAGCCAGGCGCTCTATGCGCGCGGGCAGTATGCCGAGGCCGAGCGCGACCTCATTCGCATCAGCGGACGGATGTCGACGGACCTGGAGTCGCGCAAGGAGTTGCTGCTCGCCAACGTCTGGATGCGCGAGGGCCGCTTCCATCGGGCAGCGCACCTGCTCGAACGCTGGCGCGGATCGCAGCAGGGCTGGACGGCCTACGCCCGACTCAACCTCGGTATCGCGCTGGTGCGCCAGGGCAGGCTCGCGGAGGCGGTGCCCGTTCTCACCTCCGTGGGCACGATGTACGCGCTCGCCCCCGAGATGCTGGCCCTGAAGGATCGTGCCAACCTGACGCTCGGCCTCGCTTATCTGCAGGCCAGCCATCCCGAGCTGGCGCGTGAGGCGCTCGATCGCGTGCGGCTGAACGGGCCCTTCTCCAACGAAGCCTTGCTTGCCGCCGGTTGGGCGGAGGCGACGAACGGCAACTACCGCGCAGCGCTCACTCCATGGCTCGCCCTTCACGGCCGCAGTCCGCTCGACCCGTCCGTGCAAGAGGCCGATCTCACCGTACCTTACGCGTTCGTCCGGCTCAAAGCGCCGGCGCAGGCCGTTCAGTATTACCGGACCGCGCTCCAGTCCTACGATGCGGCATCGGGACAGATCGACCAGGCGATCGCCCGCGTTCGGGAAGGAGGCCTGCTCGAGGAGCTCCTCGCCCGCGAAGCGGATTCTCCGGACTCCGGCATTGCCGGCAACGACCCGCTCGATGACACGGCGCTCCCTGATCGGCTGGGCTACGGCTGGTACTGGCACCTGGGCAGGGTTCCCGACCATCCCGAATCGCACTACCTCTACACCGTGCTCGCCGAGCCCGGCTTCCAGGAGGGGCTGAGCAATTACCGCGACCTGAAGCTCATGGGACGCATGCTGCGACAGTGGTCCACCAGCATGGACGCCTTCCAGGCGATGATCGCGGCCCGCCAGCGGGCCTACGCCGAGCGCCTCCCCAAGGTGGACGCGCTGCTGAATGCCGGCAAACTCGCGAGCCTGAAGCAACGCCGCGCCGCACTGGCGGACCGCCTTGCACAGGTCGTGCGCACTCGTGACGTCGCCGCGCTTGCGAGTCCCAGGCAGAGGAGGCGATGGGCGCTCGTGCAGCGCGTTCGGGCGATGCTCGCCAGGGATCCCGACACACCGGCATACGCGAAGTTGAGGGCCCGCCTGCAGCTGGTGCAGGGCGTCCTTCTCTATCGGATGGACCGGCAGTTCGCGGCCCGGCTCTGGGACGAGCGCAAGCAGCTGCGGACCATCGATCGGGCGTTGCGCCAGGCGCAGACCGGTTGGACGCAGCTCGAGGGCGACCGCCAGGCCATGCAGGATGAGACCGGCGATTTCGCGGCAAGGGTGAGTGCCCTGCAACAGCGCATCGGCGCTCTGCAGGTGCGGCTTACCGCCGCGGAGGCGGCGCAGAGCCGCGCGCTCGCGAAGGTGGCGGTGCACGATCTTAAGCAGCGCAAGAAGCGGCTGCAGGGCTATCGGGTGCAGGCGCAGTTCGCGCTTGCGGCGCTTTACGATCAGGCGGCCCATGCGGCCGGCGCCGGCGCCGGCGCGGCCCCGCCCGCCGTATCACCCGGGATGCCGCAGCCGTGACGGGAGGCCGCCCGTTCATCGTATGGCTCGGGGTGCTCGCCGCCTGCCTGTCGCTGTGTCAGGTCGCCGAGCCCAGGGGCCGAGAGCCTCCGCATGCGCCGACGCTCAAGGACCTGGAGTCCCATCCCGTGCAGGTGCAGACGGGAGGGGCGATCAGCGCCAGCGACTCGACCGCGATGGCGAGCTATGAGCGGTTCCTCGCGCTGCAGCACACCGACCCGAAGCTGCGGGCACAGGCGCTGCGGCGGCTCGCCGACCTCAACCTGGATGCCGGGGAGCTGCAGCGCATGGAGAGCGAGCTCTCTTCGATCGACGTGCGCGGAGCCGAGGCCATCAAGCTGTACCGGACGCTGCTCTCGGTCTACCCCGGCTACGAGCACAACGATCAGGTGCTCTATCAGCTCGCGCGCGCCTACGATACGACCGGCCAGCCGGACCGGGCGCTCAGCACGCTCGATCTGATCGTGCAGCGGTATCCGCGCGCCCAGAACATCGACGAGGTGCAGTTCCGCCGCGGCGAGATTCTCTTCTCGGGCCGCCGCTACGCCGAAGCGGAGCAGGCGTATGCGGCGGTGATCGCCCACGGCGCCGGGTCGCCGTTTTACCTGCAGAGCCTGTACAAGAGCGGCTGGTCGCTCTACAAGGAGTCGCTGCCGAAGGAGAGCCTGCCCGTATTCGCCCGGCTGCTCGACATCGAGCTGCTGGGCAGCGATGGCCGCGAGCGGCCCCTGACCGACCTGCGGCGGGCGGACCGCGAGCTGGTCAATGACTCCCTGCGCGTCATGAGCATCACGTTCTCCCAGGCCGACGGTGCGCAGTCCGTCCAGCGGTTCATCGCCCGCTATGGCGAGCGGCCCTACGACGCGCTGCTCTATTCGACATTGGGCGATCTTTACGTGGCGAAGCAGCGCTATCAGGACGCCGCCTCGACCTACCTCGCCTATGTCGATACCTATCCGCAGTCGGATGTGGCCCCGGACCTCGCGGCGCGCGCGATTCGCGCCTACACCAAGGGAGGCTTCAGCCGCCTCATCTTCCAGGCGAAGCTCGACTATGTGGAGCACTATGGGTTCGATTCCGCCTATTGGCGCACGCATGCCCGGGCGGATCATCCCGAAGTCGCCGCGCAGCTCGCGGCCGATCTCAGGGACGTGGCGACCTACGATCATGCCATTGCGCAGCGGACACACGATGCCCGCGACTACGCGCAGGCGGCGCGGTGGTACCGGGTATACCTCGACTCCTTCCCCGCGGCGCCCGACGCCGCGAAGCTGGATCACAGGCTGGCCGACGCGTTGTTCGCCGCCGGACAATATGCCCGGGCGGCGGCGCAATACGAGCACGCGGCCTATGATTATCCCCGTGACCCGCACTCCGAGAGCGCGGGCTACGCCGCGCTCTCGGCCTACCAGAAAGCGGAGTCGGGACTGAGCGGAGCGGCCCTGGCCGGCCTGCAGCGGCGCGCCATCGATGCCAGCGTCAGATTCGCACAGACATTCCCGGATCATCCCGACAGCGCCGGTGTGTTGACGCGGGCCGATGAGGCGGTGTTTGCGTCCGGTGATCTGCCGCGGGCCGTCCAGATCGCCGGAATGCTGCTGGCGCGCCAGCCGCCTGCCGATGAGGCGATGCGGCGCATTGCCTGGACCATCATCGGTCAGGCGAACTACAACCAGGGCAGGTACGCCGAAGCGGAGCCTGCCTTCATCCAGGCACGTGCGCTCGCCGCCTCCGACGCCAAGACGAGCGCAGATCTCACCGAGCGCATCGCCGCCGCCCTGTACCATCAGGGCGCCGCTGAGCGTCAGGCCGGTAACGGCGAGGGCGCCGTGCGCGAGTTCCTGCGCGTCGAACGGGTTGCCCCGGGCTCGAGCATCTGTGCAACTGCGCTCTACGACGCTTCCGCCCTGCTCATCCAGCTGAAGGCGTGGGACCGCGCCATCCAGGTGCTCGAGGATTTTCGCGCCCGATTCCCTCACAGCGCGCTCTCGGCCGACGTCGCCGAGAAGCTGGCCGTGGCTTACACCGGCGCCCGCCAGCCGATGCAGGCGGCGCAACAGTTCCAGACGATCGCCGCGGATCCCGCGCAGCCGCCGGCGGTCAGGAAGGAGGCCTTGCGCCAGGCGGCGGATCTGTACGCGCAGGCGCACGATCTGCCGCGGGCGATGACGGCGCTCGAGAAGCTCGTCGCGCAGTATCCAACTCCGCTCACCGAGGCGCAGGAGGCGCGGCAGCGCCTTGCGGATTACGCCGCCGCGGGCGGCGGCCTGACAGCCCGCGATCACTGGTATCGGCAGATCGTGAATGCGGACGCGGACGCCGGCAGCCGGCGGACGGCTCGCTCGCACTATCTCGCCGCGAAGGCGCAACTCGCGCTCGCTGCCGGCCCGCGCGATGAGTTTCGGGCCATCCGCCTGACTTTGCCGCTCGCGCGCACGCTCGCGGCCAAGCGCCGGGCGATGCAGCGTGCGATGGCCGACTACCGGCTGGCCGCCGCCTACGGCATTGCCGAGGTCACCACGGCGGCGACCTACGAGATGGCCGATCTCTATCAGACACTGGCGCACGATGTCCTCGCTTCCCAGCGGCCGCGCAACCTGACCGGCCAGGCGCTTGAGGAGTACGACTCGCTGCTCGAGGATCAGGTATTCCCCTTCGAGGAGCAGGCCATCAGGATCCACGGCCTCAATGCGGCGCGTGCGCGCCAGGGCATCTACGATCGATGGGTGCGCAAGAGCTTCGCGGCGCTGGCGCAGCTCGACCCGGCCCGATACGGCAAGACGGAGCAGGCGGCAAATGTGGTCACGACGCTCGATTGAGCTGCTCCTCGTCTCGGCCCTGTTCGCGGCCCTGACGGCTTGCGCCGTCGGGCCGCGGCGCGGCGCGCAGCACGCGCGGCCGGCGTCTGCCGCCACGCATCCGGCGACGAGCCAGGCCGCGCCTACGGGACCGCCGCCGGTGCCTGTGCGCGCGGAAGAGGAGTTCCATCGGGCGCTGGCGCTCGCCGCAGCCCGCAATGACGCCGCGGCGGAAGCACAGCTCACGACTCTCGCGCGCCGGTACCCCCGGTTCCATACGCCTCTGGTCGATCTTGGAATGCTGTATCGGCGGGACGGGAAGCTCGGTGCGGCGGCGGCGGCTTTCAGGCAGGCTGCCGCGCGCGATCCGAAGAGCGCGCTCGCCTGGACGGAGCTCGGCGTCACGCAGCGTCTCGGGGGGGAATTCCAGGACGCGCAGCGCTCCTACGCGCGCGCGATCGCCGCGAACCCGGCATACGCGCCCGCCTATCGCGACCGGGGCGTGCTTCGGGATCTGTATCTCGACCAGCCGGCGGCCGCGCTCGCCGACTTCGAGCGCTATCGCAAGCTCACGGGCGAGGACAAGCCGGTGGCGATGTGGATTGCGGAGCTCGAGCACCGAAGCGGTTCGCGCCAGCCGTCAGGCGCGGCAACGCCGGCCGCCACTGGCGGCAATGGCGGCCCGGCGGCTTCGCCGGCCGCTCCCGCCGTCAGTCGGCCGCAACAGGGGAAGAACTGACATGCGTCGGCTATCTCTCCTGGTCCTGACCGGCATGTGGGCGGCGGCTGTGGCCGCGCATGCGCAAGCCCCAACCCCGGCTTCGCGGCCCGGGTCCCTACATGCTGCGATCCGGCCGGTTGCCCCGAAATCCACCGCCCCAGCGCAGCGCGGGTCCGAAACCGCGGATGCATCGGCGGGCGCACGCTCCGGGCCGGCTCGAGCGAGCGGCCTCGCCGACGCCGCTCGGGCGCGCACGCCGGCCGCCAAAGGGCAGGGGTTCCTGGCTCTGCGCACGACGGACATCACGGGCAACAAGGAGCTGCCCAAGGTCATGGTCATCGTCCCGTGGCACACGCCTGCCGATGCAGGCGGGGTGGTCAAGCCCACCGACAGCCTGATGAGCGAGGTGCTGGGGCCGGTCGACCGCGGAGTCTTTCAGCGCCGGATACGGTATTACGGGCAACTCAACGGGGACCGGGCGCCGCCGTCGGCGGCAGGCTCGAGCGACGCGCCCGCCAACCCTGAGCGCACGAGGTAACGGTGGCGCAGGTTGGCGACAGTCCTTCCCAGTCCCGTTTCCAGGCCCGCAAACTGGGAGCGGCATCGCAGCTTTTTCGACGCTCGTCAGTCAGTTTGGCTTAGGTTCGGACCGGCGGCCGGCCGGGCATCAGGGCGGGTCTCAAGCGGAGTATCACCATGGCTCTCTGGAGCTTGATCGTCAGATTCTTTCAGGGCGGCGGGGACTTCATGTACCCGATCGCCGCGGTGCTGGTGGTCGGCGCGTCGATCGCGCTGGAGCGCTACATCTACCTGACCCGCACCGCGGCCCGAAACCGCCGGATGTGGAGTGAGATCGTGCCGCTCTTGGCGCAGGGTAACTTCCGCCAGGTCGTGCAGGTCACCTCGAAGTCCGACACGCTCATCGGCCACGTTCTCGACTATGGCCTCGCGCGCGTGCAGTCCGCCCGCCGGCGCGATGACATCGAGAAGGCCATGGAGGAGAGCATGATGGAAGTCGTGCCGCGCCTGGAGAAGCGCACGCACTACATCGCCACCTTCGCCAACCTCGCGACGCTCCTCGGTCTGCTCGGCACCGTCATGGGTCTGATCCGCGCGTTCGCGGCGGTCGCGACCATCGATCCGGCGCAGAAGGCGAACCTGCTGTCGGCGAGCATCTCGGTCGCGATGAATTGCACCGCCTTCGGCCTGATGACGGCGGTGCCACTGCTGCTCATCCACGCGGTGCTGCAGACCAAGACCACCGAGCTGGTCGACAGCCTGGAGATGGCCTCCGTCAAGTTCCTGAACGCCATCATCGAGAGAAAGGCGCCTGCGCCGGCCGTCGCGGCGAGGACCGGCGCCGCCGCCGCGGCCGTGGCCTGAGCCGCCGCCTGGGACACTGCGATGCGCCGCTCCTACCAGGTGCGCAAGCTCCTGAGGCACCAGCGCAAGCCGGCCGGGCTGATGCTCGTGTCGATGATCGACATCTTCACGGTGCTGGTCACGTTCCTTCTCATGACCGCCGTCTTCTCCCACACCGTGATCCTGCAGCTGCGGCTGCCGGCGCCGCAGTCGCGCTTGCGCGAGCCGCCGCCCGGTCTGGTGCTGGAGGTGCTGGTGCGCAAGAGCCTGCTCGAGGTCGCGGACCGCAACAGCGGCCCGCTGGCGACTTTGCCCAACACGGCGCAGGGCTACGACTATGCCGGACTCACCCGTTACCTCGAGCAGGTCAAGGCCCGTTTCCCGAAGATGACCCAGGCGAGCATCCTGCTCGAGCCCGACACGCCTTATGACACCCTGGTGCACGTCATGGATCACGTGCGCGCCTTCACGGCGAATGACGGACTGGGCACGGTGCAGGCGGAGCTCTTTCCCGACATCTCCGTCGGTGATGCGCCCCTGTCGGGACGGGTGGCGCGATGAGCCTGTCGAGCCGCGCGCGCCGGATGGCGCAGCATCACCTGCGGCACCGGGCCGATGCCGAGCTCAACCTGGTTCCGTTCATCGACATCCTCACGGTGATGGTGGCCTTCCTGCTGGTGTATGCGACGCAGGTCGAGGTCATCCACAGCGGCAAGGCGATCCATCTTCCGGAGTCGGTGACGCAGCAGGCGCCGCATCCGACGGTGGTGGTGACCGTCACCCGCAGCGATGTCTATGTGCAGGGCGAGCGCGTAGCCACGGTTGCGCAGGTTCTCGCCCAGAAGGGCGAGGAGATCGCCTCGCTGAGGTCGGCTCTCGCCAGCGCGAAAGCCGGCGCGGCCCAGGCCGCATCCGCCGGGGCAGGCCATCGGGAAGTGACCATCATGGCGGACAAGACGTTGCCGTACGAGGTGCTGAAGAAGGTCATGTCGACCTGCAGCGCCGCCGCCTACAGCCGGATCGCGCTGGCGGTACTCGAGAAGGAGAAGCCGGTGACCGCCGCCGATCTCTCCTCCTCCTGAGCCGCACGCATGGCCCTGGCCACCTATCACCGTATGTACGAGCTTGCTTGGGATGGAGATCCCGAGTCGAGCCGCCGCTTCCGGCGCATTCTGCGCACGCTGCTCGTCATCGTCGCGATATTCGGAGTGGTGTTGCCGCTGTTGCCGACACCCGCGCCGCCTGCCGTGGAGACGGCGGTCCCGCCGCCGCCCGCACGGATCATGATCGAGACCCAGGTGACGCCGCCCGCGCCCGCGAAGCCGCTTCCCCGGCCGAGACCGGCCGCACGGCCGACAGTGAAGCCGCGTATCCGGCCGGCACCCCCTCGGGCCGACCTCGCCCGCGAGCGCGCCGAGCGCTCCATCGATCAGCTGAGGGACCAGCTCGCCGCGCTGCGCCGGCAGATGCCCGCGACGCCCGTGGAGACGCGAAATCTCACCGGAGCGGTTCACGCCCGCTCTCATGCCGAGCGCTCGCTCATCACCGCGCAGGCGGGGCAGGCCAGCGCCGGGATCAGCTCCGCACCGATGAGCCGCGGCTTCGGCCGGGGCGCGGGGTCCTTGCACGGAACGGAGGCGGCCCGGGTCACCTCCTCCATCCTCCAGGCGGGCATCGATGCGCGCTCGCCGCGGCCCGCCGGCCGCGGCAGCGCCGATACGCGCTCCGCGGAGGAGATCGCCCTGGTGTTCGATCGCAACAAGGGAGCCATCTACGCGCTCTACGAGCGCGCGCTGCGATCGAACCCCATGCTGCAGGGCAAGCTCGTGCTCAAGTTCACGATCGCGCCGGGCGGCGCGGTGACGCGCTGCCGCGTCGTCTCCAGCGATCTGCGCGATCCGGCTCTCGAGCGCGAGATCGTCGCGCGCGTGATGCTGTTTCGCTTCCGGCCGGAGAAGGTCGATCCCACGACGGCAACCAAGCCGATCGACTTCTTTCCGGCCTGACATCCGAGGGGGATTCATGAGAGATCATGGCGGAAATCACCGACGCGCCGCTGCGTGTCTGCGGCGGATCGCGGCGCTTGCCGGTTGCATCGTCTGTCTCGCCATTGCGCCCGCTCCCGCCTATGCGGCGTGGTATTCGCGCACGGAGGCGATCATGGACACGCGGATCTACGTCGAGCTCTGGGACACCAACCCGCGGCATGCCAACGCCGCCATCGATGCGGTGATGGCGGAGATGCATCACGTCGATGACGTGATGAGCGATTTCAAGCCCAACAGCCAGCTCTCGCAGATCAACGAGCACGCCGCGCAGCATCCGGTGGTGGTGAGCCCCGAGCTCTACAACCTCATCAAGCTCTCCACGCACTACTCGCGGATCACCGACGGCGCGTTCGACATCACGATGGAGTCGGTCTGGCGGCTCTATCATTTCCGCCGCCGCACTCATCCGACCGATGCGCAGATCCGGGCACTGATGCCCACCGTCGGCTGGCGCCAGCTGATCTTCAATGACCGCCGCCACAGCATCCGCTTCGCGCGGCCAGGCATGGCGATCGGCCTGGGCGGGATCGCCAAGGGCTACGTGGTCGACCGCAGCATCGACATCCTGAAGGCGCGCGGCATCCGCCATGCCGTCGTCACGGCGGGCGGCGACACGCGCCTGCTCGGCGACCACAGGGGACGGCCATGGATGGTCGCCATCATGGACCCGTGGGACCTGCACACTGTGGTGGCGCGGATACCGCTCGAGAACGAGGCCATCTCCACCTCGGGAGACTATTACCGCGGCTTCGTGCAGAACGGGAAGCGCTACGATCACATCATCAGCCCGTTCACCGGCCACTCCGCGCAGCGGGTGCGCAGCGCCTCGGTCATCGCGCCCACCGCGACTCAGACCGACGGCATGTCGAAGACCGCCTTCGTGCTCGGACCGCGCAAGACGTTGGCGATCATCGCCCGCATGCCGCAGTACGATGCGATTCTCGTCTGTCCCGACGGACGCGTTCTCTACTCCAAGGGAATAGCGCCGCCGCCCGGGGCACCGGCGCCCGCGCCGGCTCCCGGCTCGCCGCTAGCGCTGCGCGGGAGGGCTTCCGGCCAGTAGCGCGAGGGCATCGCCCGCGAGGCGAAAGACCCTCCACTCCTCCAGCGGCACCGCGCCCAGGCTGCGGTAGAAGCCGATCGAAGGCTCATTCCAGTCGAGCACCGCCCACTCCAGGCGCGCGCAGCGCCGCTCGACCGCAGTGCGCGCCAGGTGGGCCAGCAGCCGCTTGCCGATGCCGGCGCCGCGCGCCTCCGGGCGCACGTACAGATCCTCCAGGTAGATGCCCGGGCGGCCCTTGAACGTGGAGAAGTTGTGGAAGAAGAGGGCAAACCCCACGGGAACGCCGCCGTCGCAGGCGAACACCACCTCGGCATAGCGGCGCTCGCCGAAGAGGGCCTCGGCCAGCTGCGCTTCGGTAGCCGAGACCTCGTGCTCGAGCCGCTCGTAGCGGGCGAGGTCGCGGATGAACTGCAGCACGAGGGGGACGTCGTCACGGCCAGCCGGCCGGATCGTGATGGTGTCGCTCATGTGGGCGCTCCTTTCGGTCGTAACCGCTCTCAGGCGATACTCTGCAACCCCTGTGCGATGCCGCCGGTGCTCGCGAGCAGCGTCTCGAAGAGGTCGCGGTCGTTGCGGCCGCCGGCGCGCCAGCGCTGCAGGAGGTCGACCTGCATGAGGTTCATCGGATCGATGTACGGGTTGCGCAGCCGGATGGAGCGCTGCAGCGTCGGCTCGCTGTCGAGCAGGTCCGTGCCGCCCTTCAGCCACAGCACGCGGTCCCGGGCGCGGGCGTACTCGGCGCGGATCTCGGCGGAGAACCGCCGCAACGGCTCGGGCACCAGGACGTCGTAGGCGGCGGCGATCTCGAGATCGGCGCGCGCGAGCATCGTCTCCACGTCATCGACGAGATTGCGCAGGAAGAACCACTCCGAATAGGCTGCACGCATCCGCTGCGCCCCGTGCCGCTCGATCGCGGCGGTGAGTCCGGCGCCCGCGCCGAACCAGCCGGGAAGCATGTGCCGCGTCTGGGTCCACGCAAACACCCAGGGCACCGGCAGCAATCCTTCGATGCTGCGGCCGTCCTCGCGGTGCACCGGTCTCGAGCCGACCTGCATCCTCTCGATGACGTCGATCGGGGTCACGGTGCGGAAGTAGGCGTGGAATTCCGCATCGCCATAGACGAGACGCCGGTAGGCCTCCCGGCTCGCCCCGGCGAGTGTCGCGGCGCATTCGAGGTGCGCCGCGCAATCCCGCTCCGCGCCAGGGCCGCCTTCCCCGCCCCGGCCCGCAACCATCGCCAGGCTGAGCGCGTTGAAGGCGCGCTCCAGAGTCCGCATCGCGATCGGCCGCAGGCCGTAGCCTTGCTTGACCGTCTCGCCCTGCTCGCGTACGCGCAGGCTCCCATCGAGCGTTCCGGCCGGCGCCGATTTCACCAGCGCATCGATCCTGGAGCCGCCGCGGGCGATGCTGCCGCCGCGCGCATGGAAAACCAGGTATTTCTCACCGGCGGCGGCCGGCATCCGTGCCAGGTCGCGCTGCGCCTGATGGATGGCGAAGCGCGACGCGCACAGTCCTCCCTCCTTGTTGCTGTCGGAGTAGCCGAGCAACACGCATTGGCGCCGGTCGTGAGCCTCCAGGTGCCGTACGTACGCGGGCTCGGCGAGAAGGTCACGGAGCGTGTCGCCGCATTGCTCCAGCGCCTCCAGGGACTCGAATTGCGGTGCGATGTCGAGCGCAACCTGTCCGGTGCGCTTGTCGTACACGGATGCCCAGCGCGCGAGCGCCAGGGCGGCGAGAACGTCATCCGCGCCGCGTGCGCCGCTCACGATGAAGTAGCCGACCGCATCCGGCCCGTAGCGATGTCTGGCCTGGGCAAACGCCTCGAAGACCGCGAGATTGCGCTTGCCGAGCGCATCGAGCTCGATGCGCGGCCCCGCATCCTTCTCCAGCATTTCCGCCAACAGGCGGCGCCGCTGCGCCGCGGGACGGCCGAGCCACCCGGGATCGTCATTGCCGCGGGCGATGATCTCGTGGAGCACGCCCGCGTGCTGGCGCACATCGAGGCTCGCCAGGTGAAAGCCGAACGTATCGATGCGGCGCAGGAGCCGACGGATGTAGAAGAGGCCCGCGTTGGCGCCCTTGTTGGCGGCCAGGCTCGCCGCGATGAGCTGCACGTCCTCGCGAAACTGGCGCGCGCTCTCATAGCCGTTGGCGCGCCCTTCGTAGGCGAGCCGGAGCCGCTCGCCGATCTGCGCGAGAAACACCCGGTACGGCATGCGGTCGTGCCGCAGCGGAGTCATGCTGCGGGCGCCCGGCGCCAGCGTCATGTAATCCTCCACCCGCTGGACCAGCTGGGCCGACACCGCGATGCGACCGGCGCTCTGCGAGAGCCGGTCGGAAAGCTTGCGGCAATCCTCGAAGTAGCTCTTGAGGATCACCTGTTGCTGGCGCGCGAGGGTCTCGCGAATCGTCTTGGCGTGGACGTCCGGGTTGCCGTCCATGTCGCCGCCCACCCAGGAGCCGAAGCGCAGGATGGCGGGCAGCTCGATGGACTCGGCGGGCACGCCGTAGTGCGTCTCGAGCGCCTGGGCGATTTCCTCGTAGAAGGCGGGCACGACCCGGTAGAGGATCTCGACGAGATAGAAGAGGACCTGCTCGCGCTCATCGCCCACGGCCAGCCGCTCGCGCGGCAGCTCTTCGGTCTGCCAGGCCGTCGTGAGCTCGATGCGGATACTGCTCCACAGGCTGCGCAGATCCTGAGGTGTCAGCATCGGATCGAGCCGGTCGAGCAGACGCTGCGCCACCCGCTGCTGCTTGCGCAGCAACGTGCGCCGCGTCGATTCCATGGAGTGCGCGGCGAAGACCGGCTCGATGCGCAGGCTCCCGATCAGCGCCAGGACTTCCTCGAAGCGCAGGCCGCCGGCCCTCAGGCTGGCGATGCCGTCCTCCACCCCCGAGGGCTGCGGGCGGCCGCTGTCTCGGCGGAAGTATTCCCGGCGGCGGCGGATGCGATGGACTTTCTCCGCGAGGTTCACGGCCTGGAACCACATGGAGAAGGCACGCACGAGATCGCGGGCGAGCGCCGGCGGGCGGTCGCGTACCGATGCGGCGAGCTCGAGAGCTGCCTGCGCGTCGCCGTCGCGGCGGCGGATGGCGGCCTGGCGGTCGAGCTCCACGAGCTCGAAGAGCTGCCGGCCGCCCTGCTCGCGCAGGATTTCCCCGACCAGCGCGCCGAGCGCATGCACGTCTTCGCGCAAGGCCTCGTGCTTGGGTGGAAAATGAATGTCGCTGCGGCTCACGCAGCCGCGGATGGTAGCAGACGGGCGAGAAGGAGGTGCCCGCCGCCGCAGGTGGCGGACGGGCAGGTATGCCCGGATCCAGAGCTTCAGGCTAGCCTGCCAGCAGGACCGACTCGGCGCGCTCGAGCTCTTCCGGCTGGCCATAGAGCACGACGACATCGCCGTCCCGCAGCACCGTGTCGCCGCTCGGCTCGCGACCCAATATTCCATGGCGCCGAAGGCCGGTGAAGGTCACCCCGACACCGTGCCCGCGCACGTCACGAAGCGTCCGGCCGACTGCCCAGGCGCCCGGTGGCAGGACCACGGACTTGATCTCCTCGCGGAACTCATGGCTTTCGTCGAGCGGTCGCGCATCGCCGCGGCGGATGATGTTCCGGAGGACGGCGTAGCGGTGGCTGCGGATGTCGCCCATCGTGCGGACCACACGCGACACGGGTACGTGCAGCAGCATCAGCACGTGCGAGACGAGCATCAGGCTGGCCTCGAACGTTTCGGGGACGACGTCCGTCGCGCCGGCCTCCTGCAGCTCCTTGATGCGGGCATCATCCTGAGTGCGCACCAGCACCGGAACGTCCGGCCGCAGCCGGCGAATGACATGCAGAATGCCCACGGAGGTCGCCGGGTCCGAGAAACTGATCACGACGGCCGACGCGGTCCCGATGCCCGCCGTGACGAGCATCTCCTCGTCCGCCGAGTCGCCGAAGATGACCGGATCGCCCGCCTGGCGCGCGGCGGCGATGCGCGCCGGATCGAGATCGAGCGCGATGTATTCGAAACCCTGCGACTCGAGCACCCGGGCTACATTCTGGCCGACCCGTCCGAAGCCGCAGAGAATGACATGGTCGCGCTTCCCGATCTCGCGGGTCGCGGCGCTCTCGCGCTCGAACGCGGTGCGCGGCGGCCCCGATTCCCGCAGCAGCAGACGAGCAATGCGCTTGTTGTTGTTGAGGATCAGCGGGCTCAGGATCATGGAGAGCACGATCGCCACGAGCAAGGGCTGTCCGAAGCTCACCGGGATGAGGCGCGTCGCGAGGGCGATGGTACCGAGCGCAACGCCGAACTCACCGCCGATCGAGAGGACGATACCGGTGCGCAGCGCCTTGAATCGCGAGCCGGTGAAGGGGCGCGCCACCAGGGCCGTGACCGCGGTCTTCAGAATGATCATGGCGGCGAGCCAGCCGGCGACCGCCGCCAGCTCACCGCCGAGGAGACGCACATCGAGCAGCATCCCGACCGACACGAAGAAGAGCCCGAGCAGGATGTCGCGGAACGGGCGGATCACCGACTCGATCTGGTGCCGGTACTCGGTTTCTGCGAGCATCATGCCGGCGAGAAAAGCGCCCAAGCCCGGCGACAAGCCGGCGAGACTGGATACCCAGGCGGCCGCCAGAACGACGAGGAGCACCGCAAGCGTGAAAAGCTCCCGCAGCCGGCTATGCGCCATCTCGCGAAAGAGCGGGCGCAGGAGCCAGCGTCCGGCGGCAAGCACCGCCGCGACCGCGAGCACGCCGCCGGCCATGGCTGTGAGGGCCGCCCGCGGATCGAAGCGTCCCGGGCCGGCCGTGAGCGCCGAGGCGAGGGCGAGGAAGGGCACGAACGCGAGGTCCTGGAAGAGGAGGACGCTGAAGGCGAGCCGTCCATGGGTGCGGTTGATCTCGGCGCGCTCGGTGAGCTGGTGCAGGAGGATGGCTGTCGAGCTCATCGCGAGCGCACCGCCCACGACGACCGCCGCCGGCCAGGGGATGCCGCCGAGCCGGGCGAGAAGGGCGAACACCGCCACGGTCGCGGCAACCTGCGCCGACCCCAGCCCGAATACCTCGCCTCGCATGGCGATCAGCCGCGGCAGCGCGAACTCGAGGCCGAGCGTGAAGAGGAGGAATACAACGCCGAGTTCGGCGAGGACCCGGGTGGTGGCGGTGCTGGCCACGACCGCCAACGCGTGAGGGCCCAGCGCCAGGCCCACGAGCAGATAGGCGGTCGTCGTCGCCAACCCGAGCCGCCGGGCCAGGGTGACCAGCAGCACCGCGGCGGCGAGGAGGATCAGGACCTGGCTGAGCGGCTGCATGGGCACATTCTATGTGCTCCCCCGCCGCCCATCTGACTCTTAGTCAGTGCGATAGCAAGTGAACGAGCGGTCCCCGGCCGTCCTTGAGCCGCGGATCAAACGCTGTCGCCGCGCTGGGCTGCTCGATGAAATCGCCTGGGGCGATTTTGGACGGCGAAGCCCGCCCGAAGGGCTCGGCGCTGGATGTGCCGAGCAACCGCCGCCCGGGGACTGCGGCCAGTTACATGGCCGACAGCCGACTCTGAGCCGATGGACTGAGGCGGCCGGCAAAGGGAAAGTCGTCCAGTCCCACCTCCTCGACGATGTCGCCATCGCGGGCCTTGGCCATGGGCTGACGTCCCTCCAGCAGCTCG
>JABBNZ010000168.1 GCA_019352035.1 Pseudomonadota bacterium
CGCTCGATCTGCTGAAGGCCTGGGGGACCTGGCATCCGGGCGGGATCGCGACCCTTCACGCCGGCTCGGCGCGGGGCGCGCTCACCCGCCTGGAGCAACTCATCCAGGAAGTCGTCGTGACCGTGCCCCACGCGCTCATTGCCGAGTCCGTCGATCTCATCGTCTTTCTCGCCGGCCGCGGGCGAGCGCGGCGCGTCGAGGAGCTCATGCGGGTCACCGGATTCGACGCGCAGGGCTATCACCTCGAGCCCGCCTTCCCTCACTTCACCGCTCACCGTCAGGGGAACCGATCATGAACACCCATCGCTTGCCTCGCTTGCGTCGCGCTCTCGCCTACACGGTCGCACTGCTCAGCTCGATGCTGTACGGCGCGCCGGCATTCGCGGCCGGATCCAACATGCCCTGGGAGGCGCCGCTGCAGTCGATCCTCGACTCCATCCAGGGGCCGGTCGCGCGCATCGTTGCGGTCATCATCATCATCGTGACGGGCTTGACGCTCGCGTTCGGGGACAGCTCGGGGGGCTTTCGCCGGCTGATCCAGATCGTCTTCGGACTCTCGATCGCTTTCGCCGCGAGTTCGTTCTTCCTGACCTTCTTCAACTTCGCCGGCGGCGCGATCGTCTCCTGAGCGGTGAGCCGGGTTCGTCATGCTCACCGATGACTTCGAAGCGCCGCTGCATCGAGCACTCACCGAGCCGATCTTCCTCGCCGGCGTGCCGCGTACGGTGGCGATCGTGAACGGCACGCTGGCCGCTGCGGTCGGGATCGGACTGCAGCTCTGGCTGCCCGGGCTCGTGCTCTTCGTGATCGGGCACACGCTCGCGGTCTGGGCGGCGCGGACAGATGCGCAGTTCGTCGAGGTGTTCGGCCGGCACGTCAAGTACCCGAGTCACCTCACCCCGTAGAAAGCAACAGCGCATGATGAACCTCGCCGAATACCGCAAGCGCCCTGCCTGCTTGGCCGACTTTCTCCCCTGGGCAGCACTCGTGGCGCCGGGTGTGGTGCTCAACAAGGACGGCTCGTTCCTGCGCTGCGCGCGCTTCCGGGGTCCGGATCTCGACAGCGCGACCGAATCCGAGCTCACCCTCGCGACCTCCCGGATCAACAACGCCCTGAAGCGATTGGGCAGCGGCTGGGCGTTCTTCGTCGAGGCCTCCCGGCACGAGGCCGAGGGATATCCGGAGTCTTCCTTCCCCGAGGCGCTCTCCTGGCTCGTGGATGAGGAGCGGCGCGGGGCGTTCGAGGGGGCGGGGTCGCATTTCGAGAGCGGCTATACGCTGACGCTGGTCTATCTGCCGCCCGCTGAAGTGAAGGCTCGCGCGAGCCGGCTTCTCTACGAATCGCCGGAGCGTGTGGGCGTCGATTGGCGGGATCAACTCGCGGCCTACCTTACCGAGACGGATCGCTTCCTCGGACTGCTCGAGGCGGTCATGCCGGAGAGCCGCTGGCTGGATGATGCGGAGACGCTGACGTACCTGCACTCCACGGTCTCGACGCGCCGGCACCCTGTCGCAGTTCCCGAAGTGCCGTTTGCGCTCGATGCACTGCTCGCGGATGAGCCCTTCGTCGGGGGACTCGCGCCGATCTTGGGCGAGGTGCATCTGCGGGTTGTGACGGTGCGGGGCCTCCCGGCCTCGAGCTGGCCCGGGATGCTCGATGAGCTGAACCGGCTCGGCTTCGGCTACCGGTGGATGACGCGGTTCCTCTTTCTCGACAAGACGGCGGCACTGCGGGAACTCACCAAGATCCGGCGGCAGTGGTTCGCCAAGCGCAAAGGGATCGTGACGCTGCTGCGCGAGACGATCTTCCAGCAGGAGAGTCCGCTCGTAGATTCCGATGCCGCCAACAAGGCGGTGGATGCCGATGCGGCGCTGCAGGAGCTCGGCAGTGATGCGGTCGGCTTCGGGTATGTCACGGCCACTGTCGTCGTCGCCGACCGCGATCCGGCGGCGGTGGAGGAGAAGCGCAAGTCCATCGAGCGGGTCGTCCAGGGCCGGGGATCCATCGCGATCTCGGAGACGCTGAACGCGGTCGAGGCGTGGCTCGGCTCGGTCCCGGGTCACGCGTACGCGAACGTGCGCCAGGGGCTCGTCTCGACGGCGAATCTCGCGCACTTGATCCCGCTCTCGGCCGTCTGGGCGGGGCCTGAGCGCAATGAGCACCTGGATGGAGCGCCGCTCATCGTCACGCGCACGGAAGGCTCGACGCCGTTCCGGCTCGTCACCCATGTCGGTGATGTCGGCCATACGCTCATCGTGGGGCCCACCGGTGCCGGCAAGTCGGTGCTGCTCGCGACGCTCCTCCTGCAGTTCCGCCGCTATCCGGGATCGCAGATTCTCGTCTTCGACAAGGGGCGGTCGGTGCGCGCGACGGTGCTCGGTCTCGGCGGGGAGCACTACGACCTCGGCGCCGACGGGGCGATCGCCTTCCAGCCGCTGGCCGGGATCGATGAGGAGACCGAGCGCGCCTGGGCGGCCGACTGGATCGCAGGGCTCCTGCATCACGAGGCGGTGCCGCTCACGCCCGACGTGAAGGATGCGGTGTGGTCGGCGCTCGGCAGCCTCGCCTCGGCACCGAAACCTGAGCGCACGCTCACCGGGCTCTCGGTGCTCCTGCAGTCGAATCCTCTCCGTCAGGCGCTGCAGCCCTACACCCTGAATGGCCCCTTCGGCCGGCTGCTCGATGCCGAGGAGGAGCGCCTGGGCGAGGCGTCCGTGCAGGCGTTCGAGATGGAAGAGCTCATGCACGCGAGGAGCGCGGTGCTGCCGGCGCTGACCTATCTGTTTCACCGGCTGGAGGCGCGATTCACCGGCGCACCGACGCTGCTCGTGCTCGATGAGGCGTGGGTGTTTCTGGATGATCCGGTGTTCGCGGGACGGATCCGGGAGTGGCTGAAGACGCTGCGCAAGAAGAACGTCTCGGTCGTCTTTGCGACCCAGTCGCTCGCTGACATCCAGCGCTCCTCCATCGCGCCGGCGCTGATTGAGAGCTGCCCGACGCGCATCTTCCTGCCCTCGCCGCAGGCGTGCGAGCCGCAGCTGAAATCGGTGTACGAAGGCTTTGGTCTCAACGATCGGCAGATCGACATCCTCGCCCACGCGAGGCCGAAGCGCGATTACTACTACCAGTCGCGTCTCGGCTGTCGGCTCTTCGATCTCGGACTGGGTCCGGTCGCGCTCGCCTTCGCGGCAGCGTCGACGCCGGAGGATCAGCGCGCAATCGACGAGATCGTTGGGAGCGTGGATCCAGAGGCCTTCGCGGCCGCCTGGCTGACCCGGTGTGGACTCGAGTGGGCCGCTCGGCTCGCCGAGGATTTCTCCGACCAACGGATCGTGCCGTGAGCGTCAGAGTTTGCGCAAAGCCCTCGAACTCCAAGGAGCATCCCGTGAAGAAGATCGCCGTATCCGTCCTGGTGCTCGCCGCGATGCTCGCGGCATCGGGGCCGGCATTCGCGCAGTGGGTGGTGTTCGATCCGTCGAACTTCATCCAGAACATGCTCACCGAGCTGCACACGCTGACGCAGATCGAGAACCAGGTGCTCGAGCTGCAGAACGAAGCGCAGATGCTGCTGAACCAGGCGAAGAACCTTCAGGGCCTCAACTTCTCTGCGCTCACGCAGCTTCAGGCGACCTATGCGGCGACCGAGCAGCTGCTCAGTCAGGCGCAGGGCCTCACGTTCGACCTGAACGTGACCCGAACGCAGCTGGCGCAGCTCTATCCAGCCGCTTACGGCGCGGCCGTGACGCCCACTCAGCTCGATGCCGGATCGCTCTCACGGTGGACCGGCTCGCTCGATGCGCTCGATACCGCGATCGAGGTGCAGGCGCAGGCGACGCAGAACCTGCCCTCGGATGAGTCCGTTCTCTCGGGCGTGCTCACGCGCAGCACCTCGGCGGTCGGGAGCCTGCAGGCGATCCAGGCGACGAACCAGCTGCTCGGGCTTCGGGTGCGTCAAGTGATGCAGAGCCAGCAGCTGGCGATCACCCAGGATCGCGCCGTCGCGCTCGAGGAGGCACGGATCGTCGAGTCGGAAGCGCGTGCCCGCGCGCTGCGCAGTCGGTTCATGACGTCCAGCACCCCGTACACGCCCGAACCCATCGATCTCTCGGGGAATTGAATGCGCGGTTCGTTCGTCATGCGCGGCAATCGCATCGACTGCGGACTTCGCACGAGGTCGGCATGAGCGCTGCGCCATGAACAATCTCGGGGTCATCGACCAGTTCACGAACGTTTTCTCGCGCTACATCGACAGCGGCTTCGGTTTGCTGTCGGGGGAAGTGCACTTTCTCACCGCGACGCTGGTGGGGATCGATCTCACGCTGGCCGGGCTCTTCTGGGCGATGGGCGGCTCGGACGATGTCATTGCGCGACTCATCAAGAAGACGCTCTACATCGGAGCCTTCGTCTACATCATCACGAACTTCAATGTGCTCTCGAGCATTCTGCTGCGCTCGTTCGCGGGTCTGGGGCTTGTGGCGTCGGGCTCGACGCTCACGGCGGGGAATCTGCTGCGGCCCGGAGCGCTCGCCGCGGTCGGGGTCACGGCCGGCCGGCCGATCTTGGCGCAGATGAGCGATCTCGTCGGGTTTCCGGGTCTTTTTACCAACTTCGACACCATCGCGGTGCTGGGACTTGCCTGGCTGGTCGTGATCCTGAGTTTCTTCATCCTCGCCGTGCAGCTCTTCGTGACGTTGATCGAGTTCAAGCTGACGACGCTCACCGGGTTCGTGCTCGTGCCCTTTGCGCTCTGGGGCAAGACGGCGTTCCTCGCCGAGCGGGTGCTGGGGAGTGTCGTGTCGGCGGGGATCAAGATCCTGGTGCTCGCGGTGATCGTCGGGATCGGTATGAATCTCTTCGGCCAGTTCGCGGTGCCGGCCGGCCAGACGCTCACCATCGACAATGCGCTTGCGACCATGCTCGCCTCCCTCGCGCTCCTCGGGCTCGGGATCTACGGCCCCGGCATTGCGACGGGGCTGGTCTCGGGTGCGCCGCAGCTCGGCGCCGGTGCGGCTGCGGGCACGGCGCTCGCCGCTGGCGGTGTTGCGGTTGCCGCCGGTGCTGCGGCGGTTGGAGCGGGCGCTGGAGGTTTTCGCCTGGCACGCGGTGTCGGTTCCGCCATTCGCGCGCAGGGCGCGAAATCCGCCGGTGAGGGCGCGGCCCGAGGCGCTACGGCAGGCAATGCGGCGGCGGGCGGTCGGAGCCCCGCACAG
>JABBNZ010000044.1 GCA_019352035.1 Pseudomonadota bacterium
GTCCACCGGCGCGGGACCGACACCCGCCAGGGCAATCTGCTGCTGGCCGCGGGTACGCGCCTCGGTCCGCCGGAGATCGCCATTGCGGCCGGCGCGGGCATGGCGAGGGTACGCGTGAGCAGCCAGCCGATGCTGGCCGTCATCTCCACGGGAAACGAGCTCGTTGAGCCGGGCGATCCCATCCTGCCGCACCAGGTCCGCCGCTCCAATGCCTACGCCATTGCCGCGGCTCTGCGGCTGCATGGTTTCCAGCGAGTGGCGGACGACCACATCGTCGATGATGCGGCCGAGCTCAGGCGCCGGCTGAGATTTCACCTGGAGACGCATGATGTGCTCGTGCTGAGCGGCGGCGTCTCGATGGGCAAGCTCGACCTGGTGCCGCAGGCCCTGGAGGAGCTCGGCGTGCGCTGCATCTTCCACAAGGTGGCGCAGCGTCCGGGAAAACCACTCTGGTTCGGCATCGCCAGCTCGGGCGCCGCGGTGCTGGCGTTGCCCGGCAACCCGGTTTCGACCGCCGTTTGCGTCTCCCGCTACGTCTTGCCTGCGCTCGCTGCCAGCCAGGGTCAGAGCCCTTCGCCGCCGGAGCGCATGGCTTTGGGAGCCCCGGTCACCGTCGATCCTCCGCTCACGTTTTTTCTCCCCATCCGGATCCAGATCGACGACTGGGGCCGTAGCTGGGCCATGCCGGCGCCCACCCATGGATCGGGCGATTTCACGGCGCTCGCGGGGACGGACGGCTTCGTCGAGCTTCCGCCTGGGCCCAATACCTATCCCAAGGGGTTCGTTACCCGCATGCACCGGTGGTAGGCTGGGGTCAAATGACCTCGCCCGATGTGATCGTCCGCTTGCCGGGATCCGCGGGCCCCCGCGACCGGCGCGGGCGGCCGCTGCGCGACCTCAGGATCTCGGTCATGGACCGCTGCAACTTCCGCTGCCCGTATTGCATGCCGCGGGAGACCTTCCATGAGCGCTACCGCTTCCTCGGCTCGCACGAGCGCCTGTCGTTCGATGAGATCGTGCGCTTGGCGCGCCTCTTCGTGCGTCTGGGCGTGCGCAAGCTGCGCCTCACCGGCGGCGAGCCGCTGCTGCGGCCCAACCTGACCGACCTGATCGGCGATCTGACCGCGATCGAGGGTGTCGATGACATCGCCCTGACCACGAACGGCGTCCTGCTCGCCAAGTACGCCTTCGAGCTGCGCGCGGCGGGACTGCAGCGTATCACCGTCAGCCTCGACAGCCCCGACCCGGAGGTGTTCCGCCGCATGAGCGGCGGCTTCGACGGTCTGGAGGATGTGCTCTGCGGCATCGAGCACGCGCAGCGCGCCGGCCTCGCGCCCATCAAGATCAACACGGTCGTGCAGCGGGGTGTCAACGACCACACCGTGCTCGACCTGCTCCAGCGCTTCCGCGGCACGGGTGTGATCGTCCGTTTCATCGAGTACATGGATGTCGGCAACCGCAACGGCTGGCGACCCCAGCTCGTGGTGCCCTCCGGGGAGCTGCTGGCGCGCATCGGCGAGCGCTGGCCGCTCGCGCCCCTCGGCCGCGAGTACCGGGGTCAGGTCGCAGAGCGTTACGCCTTCGCCGACGGCGGCGGAGAGGTGGGCTTCATCTCCTCGGTGACGCAGCCCTTCTGCGGCGACTGCTCGCGCGCACGCCTCTCGTCCGACGGTGTGCTCTACACCTGCCTCTTCGCCACGCGGGGAACGAGCCTGCGGGATGCGCTGCGCAGCGGCGCGAGCGATGACCAACTGCTCGAGGTGCTGCGCCGCGTC
Source organism: Pseudomonadota bacterium (assembly GCA_019352035.1). GTDB lineage: Bacteria > Pseudomonadota > Gammaproteobacteria > Steroidobacterales > Steroidobacteraceae > 13-2-20CM-66-19. The sequence continues at coordinate 1,776 of JABBNZ010000044.1, forward strand.
TGGGTGGAGCGCGCCGACAACTACAGCGAGCAGCGGCAGGCCCAGCGGGAATCGGCCGCTGGCGCTCGCAAGGTCGAGATGTTCTACATCGGTGGCTGATGGGACGCTCCGGACTCTCGCACCTCGACAGCCGCAACCGCCCGACGATGGTGGATGTTGGCGGCAAGGAGGTCACGCACCGGGAGGCGGTCGCGGAGGCCAGGGTCCGCCTGCCGCGCGCCGTCGCCGCCGCGCTGCGCGCGAGCGGACATCGCACCAAGAAGGGACCGGTTTTCGACACTGCCATCATCTCGGGCGTCATGGCCGCCAAGCGCACGCACGAGCTCATCCCCTTCTGCCACCCGCTCGGGCTCGAGCACTGCTCGGTGCAGATCGAGGACCGGCGCGGCGGCGAGGTCGTAGTGCGGTGCAAGGTCGCCGTCCATCACCGCACGGGAGTTGAGATGGAGGCCCTCACCGGGGCGACGGTCGCTGCACTGACCATCTACGACATGTGCAAGGCGCTGTCTCACGACATCGAGATCACAGGCGTGCGTCTGCTCGAGAAGACGGGAGGCAAGCGCGCCTACAAGCGTGCCGCGCGAAAGGCCCGGCAGGCGTAGGATCGCGGCTGAACATGCACGAGCCCACTGCAACCTCGCGCGGCCCCGGTGCCGGATCGCCGCCTTTATTCGGCCTCGTGCTTGCCGGCGGCCGCAGCACCCGCATGCAGCGCGACAAGGCGGCGCTCGAGTACGGGGGACGCAGCCAGCTCGAGCGTGCCGTCGAGCTGCTGACGCCGCTGCTCGAGCGGGTGTTCGTTTCCGTCCGGCCCGACCAGACCGTCGATCCGCTGCGCGCTCGTTTCGCGCAGATCGTCGATTCGGGCGAGGTCGAGGGGCCCATCGCCGGCATCATTGCCGCCCAGTCCCGCCATCCGGAGGCGGCATGGCTCGTGCTCGCGTGCGACCTTCCGCTGCTCGGTGAGGAGACGCTCGGCCATCTGCTGCGCTCACGCCGCCCGGAGCGGCAGGTGACGGCCTACCGGTCGAGCCACGATGGCCTGCCGGAGCCGCTCTGCGCGATCTACGAGCCCTCGAGCCGTGAGGCGATCCGCGCTTACGTCGCGGGCGGACGCGACTGCCCGCGGAAATTCCTCATCAACGCCGATACCGAGCTGCTCGCGCAGCCCGAGCCCGGCGCGCTGGAGAACGTGAACACCCCGAACGAATACGATTCGGCGCTCGACCAGGTACGACGGACGGGCACGCCCGCCGCACGCCGCATCGAGGTCCACTACTACGCGCTGTTGCGAGAGCAGGCCGGGCGCAGCTCGGAGTCGCTGGTCACCGCCGCCGCGACCCCGCGCGATCTTTACCTGGAGCTCAAGGCGCGCTATCCCTTTTCCCTCGCGCCGCAGATGCTGCGTGTTGCCGTCAACTCGGAATTCGGTGACTGGGACCAGCCGCTGGGCGACGGCGATTCGGTCGTGTTCATTCCACCGGTAGCGGGGGGGTGAGCGCGGTGCCTTCATCGAGGACACTTAACGTGTCCTCGATCCGCGCGAACGCCCGGCCCCGGACGGGCCGGGCCGGATGCCCCGCCGCCAGGACGGCCAGTGGTGCGATCCGGTGCCTTCATCGCGTGCAATCGAGTACTGATTGATGACCTTCCGCTTCTCCTCCACCCCCCTCGATGAGCTCGCGCTGCGGGCCGAGCTCAGCGATCCGGCCTGCGGCGGCTACGCCGCCTTCGAAGGTTGGGTGCGCGACCACAACGAGGGCCGGCGCGTACGCCGGCTGGAATACGAAGCCTTCGAGCCGCTCGCGATCAAGGAAGGCGAGCGGATCATCGCCGAGGCGATCGCGCGGTTCGGGGTCGAGCACGCCGCGTGCGTGCACCGGATCGGGCCGCTCGAGATCGGCGAGGAGGCGGTCTGGGTCGGGGTGGCGGCGCGCCACCGTGATGAGGCCTTCCGCGCCTGCCGCTACATCATCGACGAGGTCAAGCATCGGGTGCCCATCTGGAAGAAGGAGCACTACGAGAACGGCGACTCCGGCTGGGTGAACTGCGAGCGCTGCGCGGAGCACGGGACCGACGCCCACGGAAGCCACGCGCACGAGAGTCACCCGCCCGCCTCGGCGCTCGCTCCCGATTACTCGCGGCAGATGGCGCTGAAGGAAGTCGGCGCGGCAGGCCAGGAGGCGTTGCGGCGCGCCTCCGTACTGATCGTGGGCTGCGGCGGTCTCGGCGTGCCCGCCATGACCTATCTCGCCGCGGCCGGGGTCGGGCGCATCGGACTCATCGACGGGGACCGGCTCGAGGCCTCCAACCTCCACCGGCAGACACTCTACTCGCTGGCGGAGGTGGGCAGGCCCAAAGTCGAGCTGGCGGCGGCGCGCCTGCGCGCGCTGAACCCCGAGGTCGCGGTGCACACCCATCCCGTGCGGCTCGATGCGGCCACGGCGCCGGAAATCATCGAGCCCTACGCGCTCGTCATCGACTGCACCGACAACTTCTCCACGAAGTTCATGTTGAATGACGCCTGCGTGCGGCTGCGCAAGCCCGTGATTTTCTCGAGCGTATACCAGTACGAGGGACAGCTGCAGGTGGTGCGTCCGGACCGCGGCGGCGCCTGTCTGCGGTGCCTCTGGCCGCAGGCCGCCCGCGACGGCCTCGTCGGCAACTGCGCCGAGGCCGGCGTCCTCGGCCCTGTGCCCGGCATCTTCGGCACGCTGCAGGCGCTCGAGGCGCTCAAGCTGCTGTTGGACCTGCCCGGCCAGCTGACGGAAGAGCTCCTGGTTCTGGATCTGCTGACACTCGCCGTCACCCGTGTGCGCACGCGCCGCGCGGCGGATTGCCCCGGGCACGCGCGGGCCCGGCAGGCCGGGGGGAGCGCAGCGCTCCGCGACGATCAGGGCGGCGTCGAGTTGAGCTTCGGCTCCCTGGATGAAGCGCTCGCGGTCGGCTTCGAAGTCATCGACATCCGTGAGCCGCACGAGCTCGCCCGGCTCGCCACCCCATGCGCCGGCGCCCGGCACCTCCCGATCGCGCAGCTCCTTCACGGAGAGCCGCCGATGCCTGTCGTCAGCCGGTTTCTGCTCGTCTGCGCCAGCGGCAAACGCAGTCTCGCGGCAGCGCGGGAGCTGCGCTCTCGCGGTTACGGCGAGGTCTTCTCGCTGCGCGGCGGGATCGGCGCACTCAGCCCCGGCAGCACGGCTCCTACGGCCTGATCTGCCCCGAGCCGCGCACGAGATATTTGTAGCTCGTCAGCTGCTCGACCCCCACCGGCCCCCGGGCATGGAAGCGATCGGTGGAGATGCCGATCTCCGCCCCCATGCCGAACTCCCCGCCGTCGGCAAACTGCGTGGAGGCATTGTGGAGAACGATGGCGCTGTCGACCCGCTGCAGAAAGCGCTCCGCCGTCGCCTCATTCTCGGTGACGATGGACTCGGTGTGGGCCGAGCCATACTTGGCGATGTGCCCGATCGCACCGTCGACGCCGTCCACGACACGTGCAGCGATCACGGCATCCAGATACTCCGTGTACCAGTCTTCCTCCGATGCCGCATGAACGCGCGCGTCGGCTCGCTGAACGATCGCATCGCCCCGCACCTCGCACCCGGCATCCAACAGAGTGCGCACGATCGGGGCGAGGTGCGTATCGATGCAGGCACGATCGATGAGGAGCGTCTCGGCCGCTCCGCATATGCCGGTGCGGCGCATCTTCGCATTGAGCGCAATGCTCTGCGCCATGCGCACATCGGCATCGTGATCGACATACACGTGGCAGTTGCCCTCGAGGTGACCGATGACGGGCACCCGCGCCTCCTGCTGGACACGGGCCACCAGGCTCTTGCCGCCTCGGGGCACGATGACGTCGATGTAGTCGGTCATTCCCGCCAGCATGTAGCCGACCGCGGCCCGGTCGGTCGTCGGCACGAGCTGGATGGAGTCCGCGGGCAGATCGGCAGCCTTCAGGCCCTCGAGCAGGCTGGCGTGTATCGCGGCATTGGAATGGCAGCTCTCGGAGCCGCCCCGCAGGATGACGGCGTTGCCGGACTTGAGGCAGAGCGCCCCGGCGTCGGCGGTCACGTTCGGGCGGCTCTCGTAGATGATCCCGATGACGCCGAGGGGTACGCGCACCCGCTGGATCCTGAGGCCATTCGGCCGCAGCCACTCGGCCGCCGTCGTGCCGATCGGGTCCGGCAGCGTCATGACGTCCTCGATGCCGCGGGCCATCGACTCGATGCGGCTCTCATCGAGTGCCAGCCGCTCGAGCAGTGCTCCGGTCAGGTGGGCCGCACGAGCCGCCGACATGTCCCGCGCATTGGCCTCGAGGATCCGGGCGGTGCCGCCACGGATCGCCGCCGCCGCGACGGACAGCGCGGCATTCTTCGCGGCGGTCCCCGCCAGCGCCAGGACCGAGGCGGCCGCCACGGCATTGCGGCCGAGCCGCTCCATCACCGCACCGAGATCCGTGTTCGCCGGCCCGACGCTCATCATCAGTCAACTCCCCACGCTCTCTTGTACAGCCGGCTCCGCGTTGAGGAGCACGAGATCGTCGCGATGGATCATCTCATCGCGCCCGCGGAATCCGAGAATGCCTTCGATCTGTGATGATTTGCGCCCCATGATCTTCGCGGCATCGGTATCCGAGTAGGCGACGATGCCGCGTGCGATCTCAGTCCCGTCGGTCGCCAGCACGCTCACGGTGTCGCCGCGCTCGAATCTGCCGCGAGAGTTGATCACGCCGGCCGGCAACAGGCTTCTGCCATCGAGCAACGCCCGCTGCGCGCCCGTGTCGACGGTCACTGCGCCCGCCGGCCGCAGTGTCCCTGCGATCCATTGCTTGCGCGCCGCGACGGGCGTCGCGCTCGGCACGAACCAGGTGCACCGGGCGCCCTCCTCGAGGCGTCTGACCGGATGGCGATGGTGACCGGCGGCGATGCACATATGACAGCCGGCCGAGACGGCGATCCGCGCCGCGAGGATCTTGGTCGCCATGCCGCCGGAGCCGACCTCCGAGGCCGACCGGCCGCCCATGGCCTCCACCTCGGGCGTGATCTTGAGCACTTCCTCAATGAATGCCGCGCCGGGGTCGATGTTCGGGTCGGCGGTGTAGAGGCCGTCGATGTCCGACAGCAGCACCAGGCAGTCAGCCCCGGCCATTTGCGCGACCCGGGCCGCCAGCCGGTCGTTGTCACCGTAACGGATCTCCGCGGTCGCCACGGTATCGTTCTCGTTGATCACCGGCAGCGCCCCCAGGGACAGCAGCGTCTGCAGGGTGGCGCGGGCGTTCAGGTAACGGTGTCGCCGCTCGCTGTCCTCGAGGGTGAGCAGTACCTGAGCGACCGTGACATCGCGGCTCTCCAGCAGCTCCTTGTACGCATGGGCGAGGCGGATCTGCCCGACCGCCGCCGCGGCCTGACTCTCCTCCAGCCGCAGCGGACCCTTTGCCAGGCCCAGCTGGCGCCGGCCGAGCGCGATAGCCCCCGAGGACACCAGGATGACCTGCTGTCCCCGCCGCCTCAGCCGCAGAAGGTCCTCGATCAGGGTCTCCAGCCAGGTCCGGTTGATGCGTCCGGTATCAGCGTCCGTCAAGAGCGCGGAGCCGACCTTCACCACGATGCGCCGGGCCCTGGAAAGAGGCGAGGAGGATGGCGGCCGGGGGATGGTCATGGGAAAACTATACGCTAAACTTGCGTTTGCCAACCTGAGGAAGCAAAGCGGTGAGCAGAGATTACGAGCCGGTTCCCGGACAGTGGTACGAGAACCTGGAAGACGAGGAATCGTTCCGTGTTCTCACGGTGGACGAGGACTCGGAGCTGGTCGAGATCGAGTATCTGGACGGTGAGATCGAGGAGATCGACCTCGAGACCTGGCATGAGATGGACCTCGAGCGGACCGCCGAGCCGGAAGGCTGGGCGGAGTCCCAAAAGGAGGATGAGGACGAAGAGGAAGACGACGAGGAGGAGGACGAGGACGACTGGGACGAGGACGAGGATGAGGACGACGAGGACGAGGACGAGGACTGGGACGAAGACGAGGAAAACGAGCGCGGGGAATACTGAGGCCCCGCCGCATGACAGAGGGGGTCGACAGTTGGTATCACGAGAAGGAGTCGGCCTGGCTCTACCGACAGGTGGCCGCCGCGGAGCCGGACCCGCACAAGCAGCGGCTGTTCAGCCAGCTCGCCGCCGCCGCCGAGGAACAGGCGGCCAAATGGGAAAGCTCCTCGCGTAGCCCGCGCGCCCCGGCCGGCGCTCCAGGCCGCGTATTCGTCCCCTCGCTGCGGGCGCGCATCGTCGCAACACTGGTCCGGCTCCTCGGGCCGCGGGCGGTTCGCTCGGTGCTCACGGCAATGAAGCTGCGCGGCCTCTCCGTCTACACGGGTCCCGTTGCCGGCGGGCACGCCATGCCCACTACGTTGTCGGACGTCGGTGTCCGCCATCGCGGCGGTTTGGGCGGCAACCTCAGAGCCACCGTGTTCGGCGTGAACGACGGCCTGGTCTCCAACGCCAGCCTCGTGCTGGGCGTCGCGGGGGCGGCCGCCCCGGGCTCCTTCATGCTGGTGAGCGGTCTTGCAGGTCTTCTCGCCGGCGCACTGTCCATGGCCTCGGGCGAGTACGTCTCGGTGCGCTCGCAGCGTGAGATGTACGAATACCAGATTGCGCTCGAGCGGGAAGAGATCGCCGAGTATCCCGAGGAGGAAGCCGAGGAGCTCGCACTCATCTACGAGGCGCGCGGCGTATCCCTCGCACAGGCCCGCGAGGTCAGCCGGGCGCTGCTCGCCCGTCCCGAGCAGGCGCTCGATGTCCTCTCCCGGGAGGAGCTCGGCCTGAACCCGGACGATCTCGGCTCGCCCCTGGGAGCCGCCACGGCCTCGTTCGTGTCGTTCGCCGCCGGGGCAGCCGTGCCGCTGATGCCGTTCCTGGCGGGTATGACCGGACAGCGCGCGATCGCCGCGACCGCGACGATCACCGCCGTGGCCCTCTTCGCGATCGGGCTCGCCCTCAGCCTCTTCACCGGCCGGCAGGCCCTGCGCGGGGCCCTGCGCATGGTGCTGATCGGCGGCGGTGCGGGGATCATCGCCTTCTCGGTCGGCCACGCCCTCGGCGCACTGATCCACTGAGGGGCCTGCGGGAACCGCCTCTGCCGGAGGCGGGTCTCAGGAGGGCACACCGCTTGAAAAGGCCGGCCTGCAGCCCCAACCAAGCGCCTTAACGTCAGAAGGAGCGGCGCTTGCTCCCCGGCGCAACGTCCGGGATCTGCGCGCCGAAGATCGGATGAAACGCATTTTCCTGCTCCTCGTCACCAACCTGGCGGTGCTGGCCGTCCTGTCGATCGTTGCCCATGTGATCGGGCTCGATCGCTGGCTCGCGGTGCGGGGCAGCAGCTTGGGCGCCCTGCTCGTGTTCGCCGCCGTGTTCGGCTTCGGCGGCGCGTTCGTGTCGCTTCTCATCTCCAAGTGGATGGCCAAGAGGGCCATGGGAGTGAGGGTCATCGAGCAGCCCCAAACCCCCGCGGAGCGGTGGCTCGTCTCGCTGGTGGCGCGGCTGGCGCATGATGCCGGCGTCGGCATGCCGGAGGTCGGCGTGTTCGACTCGCCGCAGCCTAATGCTTTCGCCACCGGCTACAGCCGCAACGCCGCGCTGGTCGCCGTCAGCACCGGCCTCTTCTCCACCATGAACGAGCAGGAGATCGAGGCGGTGCTGGGTCATGAGCTGACGCACGTCGCCAACGGTGACATGGTCACCCTGACCCTCATCCAGGGCATCGTCAACACCTTCGTGATCTTTCTCTCGAGAATCATCGGCAACCTCGTCGACCGGACGCTCTTTCGCTCCGAGGACGGGCGCGGGCCGGCATACTTCCTCTCGGTCATCGTCTCGCAGATCGTTCTCGGCATTCTGGCCAACATGATCGTCATGGCCTTCTCCCGCTGGCGCGAGTTCCGCGCCGACCGGGGCGGCGCGCACCTTGCCGGGACGCCCAACATGATCGCGGCCCTCGAGGCGCTGAAGCGGGTCCATGAGCCGCTGCCCTCACAGCAGTTCGCCTCCTTCGGCATCGCCGGCGGACCGGTAACCGGCGGACTGCGGCGCCTGTTCATGAGCCATCCGCCGCTCGATGAGCGGATTGCCGCGCTGCGCGCGCTGCCGGCGGCCTGAAACCAGCGCCTCCGTGGTATCGGCCCTCACGCCCGCGCAAGCCCTGAGCGGCCTCGAGCGGATCCTCGGGGCCGGCGGCCTGCTGAGCGGCGAGCTGCCGGCGGCCGACCTCGAGCCTTATCTCAACGATCAGCGCCGCCTCTACCATGGCCGTGCGCTTGCCATCGCCCTGCCGCGCACGGAGGTGGAAGTCACCGGGCTTCTCGCCTTCTGCAACCGCCACCACATCGGCGTCGTTCCGCAGGGCGGCAACACCGGCTACTGCGGCGGCGCGACACCCGATGAGTCCGGCCGCCAGATCGTCGTCTCGCTGTCGCGCCTCAACCGCATCCGCCGCATCGATCCGCTCAACTACTCGATCGTGGCCGAGGCCGGTTGCGTGCTCGGGCAGGTCCAGCGGGCCGCGGACGAGGCACAGCGCCTCTTCCCCCTCAGCCTGGGCTCGGAGGGAACCTGTCAGCTCGGCGGCAATCTCTCCACCAACGCCGGAGGGGTGCACGTGTTGCGCTACGGGATGATGCGCGACCTCGTGTTGGGCCTGGAGGTCGCTCTTGCCGACGGGCGGCTTCTTTCCTCCCTGGGAACACTGCGCAAGGACAACACGGGGTACGACGTCAAGTCGCTCTTCCTCGGCGCTGAAGGCACGCTCGGCATCATCACGGCCGCGAGCCTGAAGCTCTTTCCGAAGCTTAAGTCCTTCGCGACCGCCTTCGCCGCCGTGCCCGGACCGCGCGCCGCCGTGGCGCTGCTCGCCCGCCTTCGAGAGGCGAGCGGCGACAGCGTGAGCTCGTTCGAGCTCATCCCGCGGATTGCCGTCGATCTCACGGCCCGCCACATTCCCGGCGTCCGCGATCCACTGGATGCGCCTCATCCGTGGTACGTGCTGTGCGAGCTGACCTCTGCCCGCGCCGCCGATCCGCTCGGGGACCTGCTCGAGCGAAGCCTCGCCGGCGGCCTGGAGGAGAAGCTCGTGCTGGATGCGGCGGTGGCGCGCAACGAGCGGGATCGCGCGGCCTTCTGGAAGCTGCGCGAGACCATTCCGGAGGCTCAGCGCCGCGACGGCGGCAGCCTCAAGCACGACATCTCCGTTCCCGTCACCTCGATACCCGACTTCATCGAGCGCGGCTCGCGCTGGATCGCCGACAACGTGCCCGACGGGCGCCTGGTCGCCTACGGCCACGTCGGCGACGGCAACCTGCACTTCAACCTCAACCAGGCGCCGGGCGCCGATCGCGCCGCGTTCCTCGCCCGCGAGGCGCCGGTGAAGCGCGCGATTCATGACCTGGTGAGGGATTTCGGCGGCAGCTTCAGCGCCGAGCATGGCATCGGCCGCCTGAAGGTGGGGGAGCTCGAGCGCTATGCCCCGCCGATCGAGCTCAACCTGATGCGCACCATCAAGCGCGCGCTCGATCCGAACGGCATTCTCAACCCGGGGAAGGTGCTTCGTTGATGGCGGGGGCACCTCCCTGTGCCTGGGTTGCGGGCTCGCGACGAAGCCTGACCAGTCCTTCCTGCGCCGTGCTGGCGACCAGACTGCCGTCGCGCGCGTACACGCCGGCCCGCGCAAACCCGCGGGCCCCCGAGGCGCTCGGACTCTCCACCGCATAGAGCAGCCACTCATCGACCCGCAGCGGCCGGTGAAACCACATCGCGTGATCGAGGCTGGCCATCACGGCGGTGTTCTTCCAGAAGAGCGCCCCATGCGGCAGGGTTGCCGTATCCAGCAGGAAGTAATCCGACAGGTACGCGAGCAGCCGCCGATGCAGTTTCTCATCGGGCGGCAGGCGGTCCACCGCCCGAAACCACACCTGCCGTGACGGCGGCGCGTTCCGCGGCGCCACGTAGTCGAACGGCTGGACCAGCCGGAACTCGAACGGCCGCGGCTGCTCGATGAAGCGCCGCAACCGCTCCGGCAGCCGCGCGAGCAGCTCCGGCGGCGGTCGGCTGGAGTCCGGCAGATCCTCCGGCGGCGGCACCGCCGGCATCGCGATCTGGTGCTCGAGGCCCTCCTCCAGCACCTGGAACGATGCCGCCATGTTGAAGATCGGCTCACCGTGTTGGATCGCGACCACGCGGCGGTTGGAGAAGCTGTGGCCGTCGAGGCTTCGGTCCACCTGGTAGACGATCGGCGCGTTGAAGTCTCCGCGGCGCAGGAAATACGCATGCAGCGAATGCACGATGCGCCCTTCGACCGTGGCGGAGGCGGCGGTGAGCGCCTGTCCGAGGACCTGGCCGCCGAACACCTGCGGGCTGCCGATGTCGCGGCTTGTGCCCCGGAAGAGGTTCACCTCGAGCGGCTCGAGCTCGAGCAGAATGAGCAGGTCCGCGAGCTGGGGGTTCATTGTTGGATTGGCTCAAAGTCGCCTACGGCGCTTTGAGCGGCCAGCCCATGCACTTGGATCTGCTCGCGGCCCAGGGAACGGCCCTGGTCCGCTCTATGACTTGCTTTCGCGCTCAATCAGGGACGCCCAATCGCTGGTGCATGATCGGACTGGTGGTGGTGTACTGGAGGAACTGGCGCTTCTGCGGATAGAGGTGGTGCTGGATGCCGAAGGCGGCGAGCGCCGCCTCGTGAAAGCCCGACAGGATCAGCTTCTTCTTGCCGGGATAGGTGTTGATGTCGCCGACCGCGAACACTCCCGGCAGGCTCGTCTGGAATTTCTCCGTATCCACCTTGAGCGCTTTCTTCTCGAGCTCGAGCCCCCACTCGGCAATCGGCCCGAGCTTCGGATGCAGCCCGAAGAAGACGAGCAGGTGATCCGCCTCCAGTGCGTGCACCGTGCCGTCGGCGGCCTTGATGTTGACCCCTTCCAGGGAGGCCGCCGGCGCGATCAGCGAATGCGGCAGCGCCTCGAACAGGCGCATGCGGCCCGCCGCGCACAGGTCCTTCATCTTGGCCACGGAGGCCGGCGCAGCGCGAAACTCCGGGCGCCGGTGCACCAGTGTCAGGCTTCGCGCCCGCGGCGCCAGCTCCAGCGTCCAGTCGAGCGCCGAATCGCCGCCGCCGAAGACGACGACCCGCTTGCCCTCGAGCGCGCCGACATCCTTCACGCGATAGAGGATGCCGTTGTCCTCGAAGCGCTCGGCGCCCTCGACGCCGATCCTACGGGCCTGGAACGAGCCCACGCCCGCGGCGATCACCACCGCGCCAGCATCGAAGCACGTGCCGGCGGCGGTGCCGACCGAGAATCGCCCGTCCTCGCGGCGCGAGAACTGCACGACTTCCTGGCCGAGGTGAAACTGCGGGTTGAAGGGCTTGATCTGCTGCATCAGCCGGTCGATCAGCTCCTGCGCGCCGCACACCGGCAATGCCGGAATGTCGTAGATGGGCTTGTCCGGGTAGAGCTCCGTGCATTGGCCGCCGGGAGCGGCCAGCGAGTCGATCACGTGGGCGCCGATACCGAGCAGTCCCAGCTCGAATACCTGGAACAGTCCACAGGGACCCGCCCCGACGATGACCACGTCCGCTTTGATCCGCCCGGGGGCGGCTGTCAAGGAATCCAGGCTCAATTCAGCCCCTTTGCGGTATGCTTCTCGAATCGCGCGGCATGTGCTCGCGCAGCCGGCATTCTAGAACGCTCTGCAGCGCTTGGGGGCACGCACGATGACAGCGCAGGCTTGCCTGCCCGGCCCCGGAAGCTGCGGCCGGCTTCGCCAGCCGCCTACGCGCGGCCCGCGTTCGCGTCGGTGGGAGTATGGAAATACTCGCTTTCCGATGCCAGTTGATCGATCAGCTGCCTCAGCTCCGCCATGCGGCCCTCCGCCGTGCTGATCGGCATGCAGTCCGTGCAGCGCGGATCGCCGCAGGGCTGGCGCGAGTACAGCCAGTATTGCAGGGCGCCGGCGAGCAACCCATCGGCGATATCCCAGAGGTCGGCATCCCTGTCCTTGTCGGCCAGCCGGTTGCCCAAGTCGACGGCCTTGGTGAAGGCGGCGTCGAATGTGTCAGCGATCTCGGTCATTCGACCTAGTATAAGGCAATCGGCGCATCCGTTTGACCGTATGCCCTCTCCCGTTGGCCTATCTGGGATCGCCGGCACGGACGCGCCCCAGATAGGCCCGCAAACTCCGCGTTCAAGCTCGGGGGCAGCCTTGGCCGAATGTGGCCAACAGCTCCGACTTATGTCCTATGCGTGAGGCAGAGCACATCGGCCGACGCCGGCTGCGGCGGCGATTCGGCATCGGCACCCGCCTGACCCTGGGCCTCGCCGCCGTGGCGGCGGTGGTCCTGGTGGCGCACGTCCTGGCGACGCGGACCACGCGCGCCGCCGTGGAAGCGGTGCGGAGCATGCGGACCGTGCACGAGCCGCTCGCGCATCGCGCCAGCGTCATCCTGCAGGAGCTGGGCGCCTACGACCGGGCGGTCGGCGATGATGTGGAGTCCGACAGCAATCGCGATCTTCCAGCGCTTTCCGCGGCGGGCGATGCACTGCAGAGCGCCGTCGGGCGCTACTTCGACGGAGCGCCTCGCCCGAACCTGACCCCCGCCACCCGCGCGCTGCGCAATGAGCTCCTGGCCCACATCCAGGACGGCCGCCAGCTCGCGCTGGACGCCGCGCAGCGCACGCAATGGCGCGAGCAGCGCCGGGAAGCCCTCAAGCGCGTCTATCACCTCATTGCGACGGCCGGTGGCACCGGGCTCACCATCCACGGACAGGTCATCGCGAGACCCTCACTGTCCGCCCTCGCAAAGGCGATCGACGCGGTTCGATACAGTTATGGCCCATCCGGGGTCACTGCCGCTCGCGAGCGCAGGTTCGAGGCGGTGCTGCGTGCCCATGCGGCGCAGCTCGCCCGCTCGCCCGGCTCGGCCTGGATGGGCGTCGTGCAGTCGGACTTCGCGCGCGCGGCCGGGCTGCGGATCGCACTCGAGCGCCTGGACCGCCGTGATCTGGCGGCGCGCCGCGCCCTGCTGGACCAGAGCGGCGTCCTGACCTCGCAGGTGCAGAATGATCTGCAGGAGCCCGCCCGCCTGGGACTGCTGAACGCGGCGCGTCACGCGGCCGTGTCGGCGGAAGCCGCCGAGCACACGGTGACCGCTTCCGGTCTGGCGGTCCTCGTCGTCATGGCCATCGTCTCGGCACTGCTCGCGGCCAGCATCAGCCTGCCCGTGCGCCGTCTCACGGCCGCGACACGCCTCCTCGCGAGCGGCGACCGGACGGTGCGCGCGCCGCGCGGCGGCTCGGCGGAGATCGACGAGCTGGCCGAGTCCTTCAACACCATGGCCGACCGCATCGCGCAGGCCGAGGTCGACCTGCGCGCCCACCAGGCAGAGCTCGAGCAGCACGTCGCCGAGCGCACCCGACAGCTGCACCATCTGGCCCACCACGACCCGCTGACGCAACTGCCGAACCGGCGGCAGCTCGCGGACCGGCTGGCCGGTGCCCTGACACGCGCGCGGCAGACAGGCCGGCGCGTGGCGCTGCTCTTCGTCGACATGGATAACTTCAAGTCCCTGAACGACACGCTCGGACACAATTTCGGCGATCGGGTGCTGCAGGGCATCGCCGCGCGGCTGCAGGCCGCGGCGGGCGCCAACAGCCTGGTCGCGCGCCTGGGCGGCGATGAGTTCACCCTCCTCATCGAGGAGCTGCGCACGGTCGAGGAAGTCGAGCAACGCGCCGCCGGGCTGGTCGCGACCCTGCAGCAGCCCCTGACCATCGAAGGCCGGGCGCTCGCGACCACCGCGAGTGTCGGCGCGAGCCTCTTTCCCGATCACGCGGATGACCCGGAGGGCCTGCTGCGCGCCGCCGACGTGGCGCTGTTTCGGGCGAAGGAGCTCGGCCGCAACCGCTTCGCGCTCTATCGCCCGGCCCTCTACGATGCCGCCGCGCAGCGCTTCCGCATGGAGCAGGCGCTTCGCCAGGCGGTGGAGGCGGGCGAGCTGCTGCTCATGTTCCAGCCGGAAGTGGCGCTCGGCGGCTGCGAAGTCAACACCCTGGAGGCGCTGCTGCGCTGGCGCAAGCCCAGCGGCCGCATCGCCACCGCCACGGAATTCATCCACATCGCCGAGAAGAGCGGTCTCATCCACGAGTTGACGGCGTGGGTGCTGCGCTCGGCGACCTCCACCGTGGCGGCCTGGCGCGCCGCCGGCTGGCGCGATGCGCGCGTGGCCATCAACGTGTCCCCGCCGCAGTTCTTCGAAAGCGACTTCGTGAGCCAGATCGCCAGTACGCTGGAAAGCACCGGCCTGCCCCCCGGCGCCCTGGAGCTCGAGCTCACCGAGACCGTGCTGCAGACCGGCGCCGCGACCATCGATGCGCTGCGCCGCCTGCGCGAGCTCGGCGTCTCCATCGCCCTCGACGATTTCGGCATCGGCTACTCCTCCCTGACCTCGCTCGAGCAGCTGCCGATCAACCGCGTCAAGCTCGACCGCATGCTCATCGAGGGCATCGATTCCAACCCGCGCTCCGCGGCCATCGTGCGCTCCATCGTGACCCTCTGCCACGGCCTCGGCCTGCAGGTGGTCGCCGAGGGCGTCGAGCGCCCGACCCAGCTCGAGTTCCTCACCCACTGCGGCCCGCTCGCCGTGCAGGGATACCTCCTGGCCCACCCCGTGGAGGCCGCCGCCGCGCCCGAGGAGGCCCAAGCCGCCGCCGCCCGCGCCCGCGCTTGCCTGGCGGCCGCTCCCGCCACGCCCCTCACCCTGGTCGGCTCGCGCAAGCGCCTCGTCATCCCCTCATGAGGTACGCATCCCTCGCGCGCGCTCCAACATCCGGCTGATCAGTAAAGAAGCCGTCTATCCCCGCCGTTAGAAATTCCCGCAGCTCACTCTCCAGATCCACGCCCGCCGGCAGAAACGCGCGCTCCGCCCGAAACGTCCACGGATGCACCTTCAACCCCGCCGCATGCGCATCCGCGACCAATGATGTCGCCCCCATCGATCTCCCGTCAGCCTCCCGAGGGATGACCAGCGACTTCGCCGGCCCGATGCAGGACGCGTACCGCGCAATCTCCTCCAACCCCCGCGGCGTCACCAGATCGGCGTACGTGCGCGCCTCCCCTCTCGCGATGCAGTCATACGGCGCCCCCGCCGCCTCGATGAGCTGCACCAGCGGCAGTTCCGTGAGCCGCCGCAACCGCCGGAGGTTGCCCGTCTCGAACGATTGCAGGTACGCGCACCCTGCCGCCCCCCGATACCCGTACCGCTCCAGCGCCGCCACCAGCGGCTCCTCCATCGCGAGCCCCAGCGCGGCGAAATGACTGGGATGCTTGGTCTCCGGGTACACGCCGATCGGCGCCGGCGGCGGCAATCCCAGCGCGCGCGCCCGCTCGCCCCGCCGCTCCCGCCCTTCGCGCGCCAGCGCCAGGATTTCCTCCAAAGTTGGAATCTCGAGCGTGCCGTCGAGGCGCGTGTTGGCCGGCCGCAGCTCCGGGATGCGCTCCCGCGCACGCAGCGACTTCAGCTCCTGCAGCGTGAAGTCCTCCGTGAACCAACCGGTGACGCTCACGCCATCGATGGCCTTCGTCGTGCGCCGGCCGGCGAACTGCGCGCGCGCCGCGACATCCGTCGTGCCGCCGATCTCGTTCTCATGCCGCGCCACGAGCACGCCGTCGCGCGTCATGACCAGATCCGGCTCGATGTAATCGGCACCCTGCTCGATGGCGATGAAATAGGAGGCCAGAGTGTGCTCCGGCGCATACCCGCTGGCACCGCGATGGCCTATGACAATGGGGCGGCCCACGGCGCTCATTGGCTCAACCGGCATGCCGGCAAGCGGGCCGGCACCGCTCCCTGGCCCGCGTGATCGAGCGTGGCCACAGGGCGCGCTCGCCGACAAAATCGCCCGGAGCGATTTTGGACGCGCAGCGGCCCACGACGGGCCGGGCAACGCGCCGAGGGCGCCTTTCGGCCAATGAACAAACAGGAATGGGAATTGCTAAACTCGCCAAGTGCTGCTCACCGACCACGACGTATATCTCTTGCGCGAAGGCACGCACGTGCGCGCCTATGAGAAGCTCGGGGCACACCTTCTGCCGCGCCGCCCCGATGGCGAGCAGGGCGCCCATTTCGCCGTCTGGGCGCCGAACGCCGCCACCGTATCGGTGGTCGGTGAATTCAACGGTTGGAATCCCACGACCCATCCGCTGTCCGCCCGCGCCGACTCGTCCGGAATCTGGGAGGCCTTCGTCCCCGGCGTGCAGGCCGGCGCGATTTATAAGTATCACATAGTCTCCCGACAGGCGGGGTACACCGTCGACAAGGCGGATCCCTTCGCCTTCTACTGCGAGACGCCGCCGCGGACCGGCTCGGTGGTGTGGGACCTCTCGTATCAATGGGGGGACGGGCAGTGGATGGGCGCCCGCGGCCGCTCCAACGCCCACGACGCCCCCTGGTCGATCTACGAGCTGCACCTCGGCTCCTGGCGGCGCAATCCCGAGCACGGGCGCTGGCTGACGTATCGGGAGGCGGCGCACGCCATCGGCGAGTACGTGGTGGACATGGGCTTCACGCACGTGGAGCTGCTGCCCGTCATGGAGCATCCTTTCTACGGCTCCTGGGGCTATCAGGTCACCGGTTACTTCGCGCCGACCGCCCGCTACGGCACCCCGCAGGACTTCATGTACCTGGTCGATCACCTGCACCAGCGGGGCATCGGGGTGATCCTCGACTGGGTGCCTTCGCATTTTCCGAGCGATGAGCACGGCCTCGCGTACTTCGACGGCACGCACCTCTACGAGCACGCCGACCCGCGCCAGGGCTTTCACCCGGAGTGGCACAGCGCGATCTTCAACTACGGCCGGGCGGAGGTGCGCAATTTCCTCGCGAGCAGCGCGCTCTTCTGGCTCGACACCTATCACATCGACGCCCTGCGCGTGGATGGGGTCGCTTCGATGCTCTATCTCGATTATGGCCGGCACGCCGGCGAGTGGATCCCCAACCGATTCGGCGGCAACGAGAATCTCGAGGCGGCGGAGTTCGTCAAGCAATTGAATCTCGCCGTCTACCGCGACCATCACGACACGCAGACGATCGCCGAGGAATCCACCGCGTGGCCGATGGTCTCGCGGCCGACCTATCTCGGCGGCCTCGGCTTCGGGCTGAAGTGGAACATGGGCTGGATGCACGACACGCTCAAGTACCTGCAGACCGATCCGGTGTTCCGCAAGTACCTGCAGAACCAGCTGACCTTCAGCATCTGGTACGCCTTCAGCGAGAATTTCGTGCTGCCGCTCTCCCACGACGAGGTGGTGCACGGCAAGGGCTCGCTGGTCGGCAAGATGCCTGGCGATGAGTGGCAGCAGTTCGCCTCGCTCCGGCTCCTCTTCGGCTACATGTGGACCCACCCCGGCAAGAAGCTTCTCTTCATGGGCGGGGAGCTGGGGCAGAAGCGTGAGTGGACGCATGAGGAAAGCCTGGAGTGGCACGTGCTGCAGTATCCACTGCACGAGGGCGTGCGCCGCTGGGTGCGGGATCTGAACCGCGTCTATCGCCTGACGCCGGCCCTCTACGAGCGCGACTTCACGCCGGACGGCTTCCAATGGATCGACTGCAACAACAGCGACGAGAGCGTGATCGTCTACCTGCGCAAGGGCAAATCGGGGGATGTGGCGCTGATCGCCTGCAACTTCACGCCGATGCCGCGCGAGAACTACCGGGTGGGCGTGCCCCGCGGCGGCTGGTGGCGCGAGCGCCTGAACAGCGACGCGACGGATTACGGCGGCAGCGGTATCGGCAACTTCGGCGCGGTGGAGGCTTCGCCCCTGCCGTCGCACGGGATGACTCATTCCCTGGCGCTGCGCCTGCCGCCGCTGGCCGCCGTCGTGCTGACGCCTGACTGACCGCGGGCCGCAAGACGGATGACCAAAGCACGCGTCGTCATCGAGGGACTGACTCCGCAGGTGGACTGCGGCCGGTTTCCCGCGCGGCGGGTGTTGGGGGATGGCATCGTCGTGGAGGCGGACGTGTTCGCCGATGGGCACGATGCCGTGGCCGCGGTAGTCCTGTACCGGCACGAGAGCGAGACGCAGTGGCACGGAATGCCGATGAGCTTCCTCGGCAACGATCGCTGGCAGGGGCGGTTCACCGCCCAGAAGCTCGGCCGATATCTGTTCACCGTCGAGGCCTGGGTCGATCACCTCGAGAGCTGGCGCCGGGGGCTCGCCAAGAAATACGAAGCCGCGCAGGACATCGAGATCGACCTGCAGCAGGGTTCGGCGCTCGCGCTCGCGCATGCGAGCCGCATGGCCGAGCCCGATGCCAGCCGGCTGCGGGAGTGGGCCCACGCGCTCGCCGATCCGGTCCGCGAGCGCGAGCAGCGGGCCCTGCTGGGCCAGAGCGATGCGCTGCACGAGCTCGCCCGGCGCAGCCCCGATCCGCGGCTCGTCCTGCGTCACGAGCCGCCTCTGGCCATCGAGGTGGAGCGGGAGCGCGCGCGCTTCTCGAGCTGGTACGAGATGTTTCCGCGCTCCGCGGCCTCGAGTCCCGGCAAGCACGGCACACTGGCGGATGTCGAGGCGCTGCTGCCCTACGTGGCCTCGATGGGCTTCGATGTCCTCTATCTGCCGCCCATCCATCCGATCGGCGAGGTCGAGCGCAAGGGACCCAACAACCGCGTCGGCGCCTCGCCCGATGACCCCGGAAGCCCGTGGGCGATCGGCAGCCGCGAGGGCGGACACAAGGCCGTGCACCCGCGCCTCGGCACGCTCGAGGATTTCCGCCGGCTGCTCGCAAGCGCCGGGGCGCTCGGCATCGAGATCGCGCTCGACATCGCCTTCCAGTGCGCTCCCGATCATCCGTACGTGCGGGAGCATCCCGGGTGGTTCCTCAAGCGCCCCGACGGCTCGGTGCAATACGCGGAGAATCCGCCGAAAAGGTACCAGGACATCTATCCATTCTGGTTCGAGTGCGAGGACTGGCAGGCGCTCTGGGCGGAGCTGAAGAGCGTGTTCGAGTTCTGGATCGCCCAGGGCGTGCGCATCTTCCGCGTGGACAACCCGCACACCAAGCCATTCGCCTTCTGGGAATGGGTGATCGGGGAGATCCGCCGGGCTCATCCGGAAGTGATCTTCCTCGCCGAGGCATTCACCCGCCCGAAGGTGATGTACCGGCTCGCCAAGCTCGGCTTCACCCAGTCCTACAATTACTTCCCCTGGCGCAACAGCAAGCGCGAGATCGTGCACTACTTCACCGAGCTCACGAGCCGGCCGGTGTGCGAGTTCTTCCGCCCGAGCCTCTGGCCCAATACGCCGGACATCCTCACGGAATACCTGCAGTTCGGCGGCCGGCCGGCGTTCGCGACGCGGCTCATCCTCGCCGCGACGCTCGGGGCGAGCTTTGGGCTCTATGGACCGGCCTTCGAGCTCGCCGAGGGCCGCCCGCGCGAGAGCGGCTCCGAGGAGTACCTGGACTCGGAGAAATACCAGGTCCGCTCCTGGAACCGCGACGACCCGGCGAGCCTCAGGGATCTGATCGCGCGCATCAACCGCATCCGCCGGGAGAATCCGGCGCTGCGCAGCGACACCGGTTTGAAGTTCCATCCGGTCGACAACGAGGCGCTGATCGCCTACAGCAAGACGAGCGGCGAGGATTCCGTGCTGGTATTCGTCAACGTCGATCCGCATCACCCGCAGACGGGCTGGGCGCACCTCGATCTGGAGGCGCTCGGCCTGCCCGCGGACGCGCCGTATCAGGTGGATGATCTCCTCTCCGGGGCGCGCTTCCTGTGGCGCGGCGCCCGCAATTACGTGGCCCTCGATCCCGCGGGCACCCAGGCGCACGTCTTCCGGATCCGCCGCCGGGTGCGCACCGAGCGGGACTTCGATTACTTTATGTGAGATGAGCGCACTTCCCGAGCAGCTGCCCTTCACGGGCGATCCCCTCTGGTACAAGGACGCGGTCGTTTACGAGGTACACGTCCGCGCGTTCTTCGACAGCAACGACGATGGCATCGGCGACTTCGCCGGCATCACGCGCAAGCTCGACTACATCCAGGAGCTTGGCGTCAATACCATCTGGCTGCTGCCGTTCTATCCGTCGCCGGGCCGGGATGACGGCTATGACATCGCCGACTATCACAACATCCACCCGCAGTACGGCACGCGGCGGGAGTTCCGCAATTTCGTGCGCGAGGCGCACCGCCGAGGGCTGCGCGTCATCACGGAGCTGGTGATCAACCACACCTCCGACGCCCATCCCTGGTTCCAGGCCGCGCGGCGGGCGCCGTCCGGCTCGGCGAAGCGCGACTTCTACGTGTGGAGCGACACGCCGGACCGCTATGCCGGCACGCGCATCATCTTTCGCGATACCGAGAGCTCGAACTGGACCTGGGACCCGCTCGCGAAGGCTTATTACTGGCACCGGTTCTTCAGCCACCAGCCCGACCTGAACTTCGACAACCCGCACGTGGTGCGGGCGGTGATCCGGATCATGGAGTTCTGGCTGGCGCAAGGGGTGGACGGCTTCAGGCTGGATGCCATCCCCTACCTCGTCGAGCGCGAGGGAACCAACAACGAGAACCTGCGCGAGACCCACGAGATCATCAAGCGCATCCGCAGCGTGATCTCCGCGAAATACCCCGACCGGATGCTCCTCGCCGAGGCCAACCAGTGGCCGGAGGACGTGCGCGACTACTTCGGCGACGGCGATGAGTGCCACATGGCCTATCACTTCCCGCTCATGCCGCGCATGTACATGGCGATCGCGCAGGAGGATCGCCACCCCATCGTCGAGATCATGGACCAGACGCCGGACATCCCCGACTCCTGCCAATGGGCGGTGTTCCTGCGCAATCACGACGAGCTCACGCTCGAGATGGTGACCAGCCGCGAGCGCGACTACATGTACCAGGCCTACGCGGCCGACACCCGCGCGCGGCTCAATCTCGGCATCCGGCGGCGGCTGGCGCCCCTGATGGAGAACGATCCCGAGCGCATCAAGCTCATGAACAGCCTCCTGCTCTCCATGCCGGGCTCGCCGATCATCTACTACGGCGATGAGATCGGAATGGGGGACAACTTCTACCTCGGCGACCGCAACGGCGTGCGCACCCCGATGCAATGGAGCCCGGACCGCAATGCCGGGTTCTCGCGCGCGGATCCGCAGCAGCTCTATCTGCCGCCCATCATGGACCCCATTTACGGCTACGAGGCCGTCAACGTCGAGGCGCAGACGCGCGACCGCTCCTCCCTCCTCAATTGGATGCGGCGCATGCTCGCGGTGCGCAAGACCTCGCAGGCCTTCGGTCGCGGTACGCTGCGCTTCATCCGCCCCGGCAACCGCAAGGTACTGGCGTACCTGCGCCAGTACGGCGAGGACACGATTTTCTGCGTGGTCAATCTGTCGCGCACCGCGCAGCCCGTCGAGATCGATCTCGCCGAGCACAAGGGCACGATTCCCATCGAGCTGCTCGGCCGCACCCCGTTCCCGCCGGTGGGCGATCTGCCCTACCTGCTCACGCTGCCGGCGTATGGCTTCTACTGGTTCCGCCTCAGCCGCGAGGCGACTCCGCCCCCCTGGCATGACGAGCGCCTCCAGCGCGAGGATTTGCCGGTCCTGGTGCTGGTGGAAGGCTGGAACAGCTTCTTCCCCGAGAAGATCGCCGCCTGGCGCGCCGGCCTCGCCAAGCGGCTGCGCACCCAGCTCGAAGAGCGGATCGTGCCGCAATACATCGCCTCCCAGCGCTGGTTCGCGAACAAGGGCGCCCACATCAAGCGGGCGCTGCTGCTCGATCACACCCAGCGCCAGGATCCGCTGCCGCGCTGGTTTGCCGGGATCTACAGCGTGGAGAGCGACGGCGAGAGCGAGCGGTACTTCGTGCCGCTCGCCATTGCGTTCGAGGACACCGAGGAGGCGCGCTGGCGCAAACTGCAACCCGCCGCCCTCGCGCGCGTGCGCCAACAGGCGACCGTCGGCGTGCTGGCCGATGCGTGCTCCGACGATGGATTCGCCCGTGCGATCGTCGATGCGATCGGCGCCTCGGCGGAGCTTCCCACTCAGGACGGCCGCGTACGCTTCATGCCCACGGCAATCTACGCGGAGCTGCGCGGCGACGCGGCCGCGGAGCTGCCGGTCAGTCCGACGGGCGCCCAGACCAGCAACACCACGCTGCGGGTCGGGGACGGGCTCTTCCTCAAGATCTATCGCAAGCTGCAGCCCGGCCTGAACCCGGAGCTCGAGCTCGGCCGCTATCTCACCGAGGTCGCCCATTTCTCCAACATCGTGCCGGTTGCCGGGGCCGTGGAATACAGCGACCGCGAGTCCGTGAACTACACCATGGCCTTGCTCCAGGCATTCGTCCCCAACCAGGGAGACGGCTGGACCTACACCGTCGATTACCTCGCACGCTTTCTCGAAGACCGGCGCAGCGGCGTCCCGATCCTCGATGATGCGCATGGCCTTTACTTGTCGCTCGTGAAGACGCTCGGCATCCGCACGGGGGAGCTGCATCGCGCCCTGGCCAGACCGACGGACGATCCGGCGTTCACTCCGGAACCGGTCACCGCCGAGGACGTGGCGAGATGGAGCGCGGCGACCCGCGCCGCCGCGGAGGCAACTCTGACCCTGCTGGAATCGCGGCTGGCGGGTCTGGCGCCCGCGATCGCGGCCGACGCGCAGGCGTTGCTCCCGCGGCGCGATATCCTGCTGCAGCGCATCGAGAGCTGCGGGACGATCGTACCCCGCGGGCTGAAGAAGATCCGCCGCCACGGCGACTATCACCTGGCGCAGGTACTGCTGAATCGCAACGACTTCATCATCGTCGACTTCGAGGGGGAGCCCGGCCGCACGCTGGCGGAGCGGCGCCTCAAGCACTCCCCGCTGACCGATGTGGCCGGCATGCTGCGCTCCTTCGCCTATGCGCGTCACGCCGCGCTCGAGCGCTGCGCCCTGCAGAGCGGCGATGACTGCGGGCGCTGGGAGCCGCAGCTGCAGGCGTGGGAGCAGGAGACGCGCCGCACCTTCCTCGCCTGCTACGATGAGGTCGCCATCGCCGCGGGCCTTTACGAGTCGCTGCAGGAGGCGCAGCCCCTCCTCACTCTGTTCGAGATCGACAAAGCCCTCTATGAGCTGCGCTATGAGCTCGGGAACCGTCCGGACTGGACCCGCATTCCCCTCCATAGCCTCCTCGGGCTCGCCGAGTGAAGGACCTGGGAGGTGTCTTGGACCCAATGTCGACTCGCCGCCGCCGCCGCCTCGCCAGTGCGCGGCCGAACGCTCGTGAGGCGCAACGGATCCTCGCCGTCTGGCCCGGCTGCCCCTATCCCCGCGGGGCCACCTGGGACGGGGAGGGGGTCAATTTCTCGCTCTTTTCCGCCAATGCGGACAAAGTGGAGCTGTGCCTCTTCGACCTCTCGGGCAGGCACGAGGTGCAGCGCATCGAGCTGCGTGAGCGCACGGACGAGATCTGGCACTGTTACCTTCCCGAGGCCCGGCCGGGACTTCTCTATGGCTATCGGGTGCACGGGCCCTACCGGCCGGAAGAGGGGCAGCGGTTCAATCCCAACAAGCTCCTCATAGAGCCCTACGCCAAGCGGCTCGAGGGGCCGCTCCTCTGGAGCGATGCGCATTTCGGCTATCGCCTCGGCCATCCGAAACTCGATCTCTCCTTCGACAAACGCGACAGCGCCGCGGGCACCCCGAAATGCCGGGTGGTCGATCCCGCCTTCACGTGGGGCGATGACCGGCCGCCGCGCGTCCCGTGGCACGACACCGTCATTTACGAGGCGCACGTGCGCGGCCTGACATTGCGCCACCCGGGAGTGCCGCCGCAGCTGCGCGGGACTTATTCGGGGCTCGCGACCGCCCCGATGATCGAGCACTACCAGCGCCTCGGCATCACCGCCCTCGAGCTGATGCCCGTGCATGCCTTCGTCGACGACCGGACGCTGCTCGAGAAAGGACTGCGCAACTACTGGGGCTACAACACGGTCGGCTTCTTCGCGCCGGAGCGGCGCTACTCGGCGAGCGGCCAGACGAGCGAATTCAAGACGATGGTGAAGACGCTGCACTCGGCCGGCATCGAGGTGATCCTCGATGTCGTCTACAACCACACCGCCGAAGGCAACGAGCTCGGGCCGACGCTGTCGCTGCGCGGCATCGACAACACGGCCTACTACCGCCTGAGCCCCGGCAGCCCGCGCCATTACATGGATTTCACCGGCACGGGCAACACCCTGAACCTGCAGCACCCGCGCGTACTGCAGCTGCTCATGGACAGCCTGCGCTACTGGGTGCAGGAGATGCACGTCGATGGCTTCCGCTTCGACCTCGCCTCGGCGCTCGCGCGGGAGCTCTACGACGTCGACCGGCTGGGCTCCTTTTTCGACACCATCGGCCAGGACCCGGTGCTCTCCCAGGTGAAGCTCATCGCCGAGCCGTGGGACATCGGCAGCGGCGGCTACCAGGTCGGCAACTTCCCGCCGGGCTGGAACGAATGGAACGACAAGTACCGCGACAGCATGCGCTCGTACTGGAAGGGCGACGAGCGGCTGATCGGCGAGTTCGCGCGCCGCGTCACCGGCTCCGCCGATCTCTACGAGGCGAGCGGCCGCAAGCCGCACGCCAGCATCAACTTCATCACGGCGCACGACGGCTTCACGCTCGAGGATCTGGTGAGCTACAACGAGAAGCACAACGAGGCGAACGGCGAAGGCAACCGCGACGGCGTCGATCACAACCGGTCGTGGAACTGCGGCGCTGAAGGATCGAGCGGCGATGCCGCGGTCCGCGCCCTGCGCGCGCAGCAGAAGCGCAACCTCATGGCGACCCTCCTGCTCTCGCAGGGCGTGCCCATGGTGCTCGGCGGCGACGAGTTCGGCCATACGCAGCACGGCAACAACAACGCCTACTGCCAGGACAGCGAGCTTTCATGGCTCGACTGGCAGCTCGATGAGGAGCAGGAGGCGTTTCTCGAGTTCACCTGCCGCCTGATCGCCGTGCGCCGGCACCACCCGGTGTTCAGCCGCCGCCGCTTCCTGCAGGGAGACACCGTCAGCGGGGACGGCCTGCGCGAGATCATCTGGTTGAGTCCGGATGGACGGGAGATGACCCGGGCGGACTGGGGCGTGCCGTACGCGCGCTGCCTGGGGCTCTATCTGGCGGGGGCCGCCATCGAGCGGCGCGACCTGCGCGGCAAGCCGGTGACGGACAACAACTTCATGCTCCTGTGCAACGCGCATCACGAGCGGATCCCGTTCGCGCTTCCCGGTCCGCTCGCGCAGAAGAGCTGGTGGACGGTGCTCGACACCGCCGCCGGCGCCCCGTTCGCCCAGCGGCGGATGGAGGCGGGGACCCGTTATCCGCTGCAGGGGCGGTCGCTCGCGCTGCTGCGCGAAACGGCGTACCGATGACGGCGCGGCGGCACGAGATGCCTTTCGGGGCACAGGTGCTGGCGGACGGGCGGGTGCGGTTCCGGCTGTGGGCGCCCGCGGCCGCGCGCGTGGAGCTCGTGTTGGAACCGGCGGAGGGTCCGGAACGGACCCTGCCGCTCAAGAGGGCGGCCGGCGGTTTCGTCGAGCTCGTGACCGCCGAGGCGCGGGTCGGCAGTCTCTACCGGTACCGCATCGACGGCGAGATACGGGTGCCCGATCCGGCTTCGCGGCGCAATCCGCAGGGGGTGCACGGTCCGAGCGAGGTCGTGGATCCCGGGGCATTCGATTGGACGGACGGTGACTGGCGCGCCCCGCCCTGGCGCGAATCCGTCGTTTACGAGCTGCATGTCGGCACGTTCACGCCCGAGGGCACCTTCGCAGGCGTGGCGGGCAGGCTCGAGCATTTGCAGCGGCTCGGGGTGACGGCGATCGAGCTCATGCCCCTCGCGCAGTTCCCCGGCTCGCGAGGCTGGGGCTACGACGGGGTATTGCCTTATGCGCCGGCGTCCCCGTATGGGACTCCGGAGGACCTCAAGTCGCTGGTGTGCGCCGCACATGCCCACGGCATCGCGGTGATGCTCGATGTCGTCTACAACCACTTCGGCCCGGAGGGCAACTTCCTCCACCGCTATGCGCCGCAGTTCTTCACCGAGCGCCACTCGACGCCCTGGGGCGCGGCCATGGACTTCGAGGGCGGAGCGGTGCGCGAATTCTTCATTCACAACGCGCTCTACTGGCTCGAGGAATATCATCTGGACGGCCTGCGCCTCGATGCCGTACACGCGATCATCGACGGCAGCGAGCCGCCCATCCTCACCGAGATCGCGCGCGCGGTCCGGGCCGGGCCGGGCCGGGAGCGCCCGGTGTACCTCGTGCTCGAGAATCTCAACAACGAGGCGCGCCTGTTGGGGCCGCCGGGCGGCCCCAGCACCTTCGATGCGCAGTGGAATGACGACTGCCATCACTGCCTGCACGTCCTTCACCGGCGAATCGGACAGCTACTACGAGGACTATCACGAGCAGCCGCACCGCCCCTCCTCTGCCGCGCGCTCGCCGAGGGATTCGTGTACCAGGGCGAACGCTCGCGTCACCTCGGCGCCCCGCGCGGGGAGCCGAGCGCGCACCTGCCGCCCTCGGCATTCGTCACCTTCCTGCAGAATCACGACCAGGTCGGCAACCGCGCGCGCGGCGAGCGGCTGGCGCAGCTCACCCGCATCGAGGCCCTGCGCGCCGCGGCGGCGGTGCTCCTGCTCGCCCCGTCCCCGCCGATGCTCTTCATGGGCGAGGAGTGGGCCGCGCGCGAGCCCTTCCCGTATTTCTGCGATTTCGAGCCCGAGCTCGCGCAGAAGGTGCGGGAGGGACGCCTGCGCGAATTCGCGCATTTCCAGGGTCCCGTACCCGATCCCTGCGAAGCGGCCACCTTCGCGTCGGCCCGTCTGGACTGGACGCGCCTGGCGAAGGCGCCGCACGCCCGGATGTTCGATCATTACCGCCGCCTCGTCGCGATCCGCCGCCGCGACATCGTGCCGCTCCTGCCTCGGATCCTCGGCGGAGCCTGCGTGGCGCTCGATCCGGACGGCGCCTTCGCCGTCGACTGGAAACTGCGCGACGATGGAGTGCTGCATCTGCTCGCCAACCTCGGTGACCGCTCGGCGCCGGTCGTCGGCCGGCCAGCCGGCCGCATGATCTTCGCGACTCACCCCGGCATCCGGGCGGCCATCAGCCGCAACGAGCTCGCGCCATGGAGCGTGACCTGGCTCCTGGAGCGCAATCGTGGCGCCCGCTGACCGCAAGCCACCTGACACGAAGGCGCTCAGGCGGGTTCCGCGCGCGACCTACCGGGTCCAGCTCAACGCCGGGTTCACTTTCACGGACCTGACGGCGATCGTCCCCTACCTCGCGGCGTTGGGCGTCAGTCACGTGTACTGCTCGCCCTACTTCCGTGCCCGTGCGGGCAGCGTGCACGGCTATGATGTCGTCGATCACAACACGTTCAATCCGGAAATCGGCAGCCGCGAGGACTTCGATCGGCTCGTCGCGCAACTGCGCGCGCACGACATGGGTCACATCCTCGACATCGTGCCGAACCAC
>JABBNZ010000009.1 GCA_019352035.1 Pseudomonadota bacterium
GGCGCGCGCCACCCTCGAGGAGCTCTTCCGTCAGAACCCGGATTTCCGCTCGCCGGAGGCGCACCTTCTCTTTGCGCGCGCGCTCGAGGGCGAAGGCAGCATGGCCCGGGCGCTGGAGCAGTACCGCGCCTTGGCGCATTCCTATCCGGGTGCGGAGGCCGCCGTCAGGTACGCGCAACTCCTCGACACCCAGGGGCAGCGGGATGAGGCCCGCACGGTGGCGCGCGAGCTGCTGGAGCGGGCGCGGATCGCGCCCGGCCACTATCGGCGCGCGCAGCGCGCCTGGCTCGATGCCGCCGGGCGGCTCGCGGGTTAGCCGCGCTTCTCGGCCGGCCGTATGCGGCCGATCTCCCAGCTCGGGATCTGCTGTGTGATGCAGTGGATGCCGCCGCCGCCGAGAAGGATCTCACGCGCGGAAACGCCGACGATCGCCCGGCCCGGGCAGGCGCGGCTCAGCACCGCGGCGGCCTGCTCGTCCGTGCGCGGATCGAGCCGCGGCATGATGAGACCGCCGTTGGCGAGGTAGAAGTTCACGTAGCTCGCCGCGAGCCGGTCGCCGCCATGGCGCGCCTTCATCGACTCGCCCGGCACCAGTCCGCGCGCCTCTTGCGCCGTCATGTAGAGCGGACCCGGCATCGGAACCTTGAAGACCTCGAGGCGCCGGCCGAGCGCATCGCGAGCATCATTGAGCCTCTGCCAGGCATCGAGTGAGATCGCGTGCTGCGGATCGCGCTCATCATCCGTCCAGGTCAGGCACACTTTGCCCGGCCCCGCGAAGCAGGCCAGGTTGTCGATGTGCCCGCCCGTCTCGTCGTTGAATACGCCCTTGCCCAGCCAGATGAAGCGGCTGACGCCGAGGTGATCGCGCAGCACCGCCTCGGCCCGCTCGCGGGTCATTCCCGGATTGCGGTTCGGATCGAGCAGGCACTCCTCCGTCACGAGGGCCGTGCCCTGTCCGTCCACGTGGATGGCTCCGCCCTCGAGGGTCATCGGGGCGCAATAGCGCTCCTGCGCCGGCAGAGCGGACCGGGCGAGCACTTCGAAGGGGACGCGCGCGTCTCGATCGAAGGGATGATAGAGACCGCCCCAGGCGTTGAAGCGCCATTGCACGGCGCGAATCGTCCGCGGCTCCTCGCTCACCACGAAAGTTGGGCCGACATCCCGCATCCAACAGTCGTCGTATTCGATGCCGTGGACCCGGACGTCCTGCGGCAGCATCGCCCGCGCTGCGGCGAGCAGATGCGGCAACACCCCGACATGCACCGTCTCGAAGCGCCGGATGGCCGCGGCAACCTGCGCGAAAGCCGCCTGTGCAGGGCGAGCGTGCTCGCGCCAGTTATCGTGACGCGCCGGCCAGAGGAGCCAGGTTCCCTCGTGCGGCTCGTATTCGGCAGGCATCCAGAAGCCTTCGGCCGCGGGCGGCCGAGTCCTCACTCCCGCAGCCGCCTCCTCGGCGGGAGGGTGCTCGCGCGCCCCGCCGCCGCTCTTGCCGCCGGCGCTCATGACCGCAGCTTGCTGTGCTTGAATCCGTAGAACCCGTAGATCGCCGCGCCGACCACGGTCCACAGCACCAGCCGGATCCAGGTGGCATTCGACAGGAAATAGGTCATGGTCACGCACACGACCGCGCCGAGGGGGCACAGCAGCCACGCTGCGGGAACGCGGAATGGACGGTGGACATCCGGGCGGGTGTGGCGCATCACCAGCACTCCGATGCAGACCACCGCAAACGCGAGCAGGATCCCGATGGAGATCAGGTCCGCGAGCACATCGAGCGGAAACACCGCGGCGATCAGGGCCGCTCCGACGCCCGTGACCGCGGTCGCCACGTGCGGTGTCTTGAACCGGGGATGACAGCGGCTCATCGCCGGCGGCAGCAGCCCGTCATCGGCCATGGAGAGCAGGATCCGCGGCTGCCCGAGGAGCGAAGTCAGGATCACCGATGTCATGCCGGCGATGATGCCCAGCTTCAGAAAGACGCCGAGCCACGCGAGCGCCGGATGCGCATCGAGGGCCACCGCGACCGGCTGGGGGTCGTTCAACTTGAAATACGGCACCATTCCGGTGACGACCGCCGCCATGGCCACGTACAGCACCGTGGAGACCACCAGCGTGCCGAGGATTCCGATCGGCAGGTCGCGCTGTGGATTGCGCGCTTCCAGGGCCGTGGTCGATGCGGTATCGAAGCCCACGTAGGAGAAAAAGATGATCCCGGCGCCCTGCAGCACCCCGGTCCAGCCGAAGTGGCCGAAGGTGCCCGTATTGGGAGGGATGTAGGGGTGCCAGTTGCGTGTATCGATGAACTTCAGTCCCGCCACTACGAAGATCAGGATCACGGCGATCTTCAGGGCCACCATCAGGTTGGTCGCCCCCGCCGTCTCCCGGATTCCGATATAGCAGACCCCGCTCATCGCGGCGATGATGAGTACGGCGGGCACATTGAGGATGGCGCCGGTCGCCACCAGGTGGCCGGCCGCGTTCTCCTGCAGCGGGGCGTTGACCAGCATCGCCGGCAGATGGATGTGCACCTCGGCGAGCAGGTTTACCACATACCCCGACCAGCTCACGGCTACCGCGGAGGCCGATATCCCGTACTCGAGCAGCAGATTCCAGCCGATGAACCAGGCGATCGCCTCGCCGAGAGTCGCGTAGGTGTAACTGTAGGCGCTGCCGGGCACCGGCAGGAAGGCCGCGAACTCGGCGTAGCAGAGCGCCGCCAGGGTGCTGCCGAAGGCCGCGATGAGAAGCGAGAGAGTGATGGCGGGTCCCGACTGGTTGGCCGCCACCGTGCCGGTGAGCACGAATACGCCCGTGCCGATCGTGGCGCCGATGCCGATCGACATCAGCGACCAGACGCTCAGGGTCTGCTTGAGGCGCTCCGCTCCGGCCAATTCGCGCGACTGCACCGGGCGCACCGCGAGAAGCTTGCGCAGCAACGACGGCTTGGCCGCCTCTCCCGGGGTGCCGCTATCGGTTGCATTGTACATTGACGGATTGTACCCCACGCGCAGCGCCCTCCCATCGTGCCGAGCGCGTTGCGCGCTCCGCTCGGCGCGCAACCGCGCTCGGCTGGGTCTTGCCACTGGCCCTCCTGGGCAGCGGGCCCCGGTCCGCGCATTTCGCTGCGCTATCCCTGCTCCGCGAAAGCCCGGGGCGGACTCCATGTCCGCCCGCTCGTCGCTTTGCGACGAGCCCATGCGCGGGCGCTCGCCGGAGCGAGGACACGTTGTGTCCTCGCTGAAAGACACCGGCTCGCCCTGTGCTAGCATGCCGCGGTCGGCCGCACGGTCCCCTTGGCCCGCGGCGAAATCGAATTCCCGAGGAGTCCACTGAATGTCCACGGCTGCGCCCCTGAAGCTCACGCCGCCCGCCGGGGGGGCCAAGATCACCCTGCGCGACGGCAAGCTCGTCGTCCCCGAGAATCCCATCATCCCGTTCATCGAGGGTGACGGCACCGGCCCGGACATCTGGCGCGCGAGCGTGCGCGTGATGGATGCGGCGGTGCAGACGGCGTACGCCGGGCGCCGCAAGATCCACTGGATGGAAGTGTTCGCGGGCGAGAAGTCGAACCGCCAGTTCAACAGCTGGTTGCCCGATGAGACCGTGACCGCCTGCCGGGACTACCTGGTGTCGATCAAAGGCCCGCTCACCACGCCGGTCGGCGGCGGCATCCGCTCGCTCAACGTGGCGCTGCGCCAGCTTCTCGATCTCTATGTCTGCCTGCGCCCGGTGCGCTGGTTCAAGGGCGTGCCTTCCCCCGTGAAGCACCCCGAGAAAGTGGACATGGTCATCTTCCGTGAGAACACCGAGGACATCTACGCCGGCATCGAGTTCGAGGCCGGCACGGAGGAGAACCGCCAGTTCCTCGCGCTCTTCAAGCAGCACTTCCCCAAGGCCTACGGCAAGATCCGCTTTCCGGCGAGTTCCGGCATTGGCATCAAGCCGGTGTCGCAGGAAGGCTCGGAGCGGCTGATCCGCTCCGCCATCGAGTACACCATCGCCAACAAGCGCCGTAGCCTCACCCTGGTCCACAAGGGCAATATCCAGAAGTTCACCGAAGGCGCGTTCCGCAACTGGGGCTACCAGCTCGCCGAGCGCGAATTCCCCGGGGCCGTTTACACCTGGGAGCAGTGGGAGCGCACCAAAGCCGCATCCGGCGAGAAGGCAGCGAACGCGCAGATGGACGAGGCGAAGCGCGGCGGCAGGATCATCGTCAAGGACGCCATTGCCGACATCACCCTGCAGCAGGTGCTGACGCGGCCCGATGAGTTCGACGTGATCGCCACGCTGAACCTCAACGGCGATTATCTCTCCGATGCGCTCGCCGCCCAGGTCGGGGGCATCGGCATCGCCCCCGGCGGCAACATCAACTACATGACCGGCCATGCCGTTTTCGAGGCGACCCACGGCACCGCGCCCAAGTACGCCAATCTCGACAAGGTGAACCCGGGCTCGTTGATCCTCTCCGGCGAGATGATGTTCCGCTACATGGGCTGGACGGAAGCCGCCGACGCCGTCATCCGCGCCATGGACAAGACCATCGGCCAGAAGATCGTCACGTACGACTTCGCGCGCCTGATGGAAGGCGCGAGCGAGGTCTCGACCTCCGCCTTCGGCGACGCCCTGATCAAGAACATGTAAGGGCCTGATGTGCAAGAGCGGGGACTCGGTCACGAGGCATTTTCCGGGAGCCTGAAAAGCAGGGCTCGGCGCACTGCGCCGAGCGGGATTTGTCAGGATGGCCAGTCCCCGGCCTTGCGCGCCGAGCAGGGACCGCGGGAGCGCGGCAGGTTTTTCCGGCAGCCTGCGAGGGTTCGCCGCATGCGGCGAACGACCGCGCGGGATCGCGCGGGCCGGGTGCCCTGCCGCCAGGCAGGGCCAGAGCGGCGCGCCCGGCGGCGTTCCCGGAAAATGCCTCGTGACCGAGGCCGCGCGGACGCGAACCCATGACGATCCTGGATTGGGCCCGCAAGGTTCAAGCGATCGCTCAGACCGGGCTGGCTTTCACACACGACCCCTTCGACCGCGAGCGCTACACCCAGCTCACCGAGCTGGTCGCGTCCATCCTCTGCACCGAGCTCGACATCCCCCTCGCCAAAGCGAAGGGATTCTGGGAAGGCGAGGAAGGCTACGCCACCCCCAAGGTGGACGTGCGCGGCGGAATCTTCGAGGAAGGCCGCGTGCTGCTCGTGCGCGAGCGCTCCGATGGCAAGTGGACGCTGCCCGGAGGCTGGGTCGACGTCAACGACTCGCCCTCCGGCGCCGTGGCGCGCGAGATCCGCGAGGAATCGGGCTATCACGCCAGAGCGGTGAAGCTCGCGGCTCTCCTCGACAAGCGCCGCCACCCGCACCCGCCCGGCATCCATCACATCTACAAGCTCTTCTTCCTGTGCGAGCGCACCGGAGGCGCCCCCGCGGTGAGCACCGAGACCGACGCCGTCAGGTTCTTCGATCTGCACGCGCTGCCCGAGCTCTCGACCGGCCGCGTGCTCGCCTCACAGATCGAGCGCCTGCATCAACATCAGCTGCACCCGGAGCTGCCGACAGACTTTGACTGACATCGCCGCGCCAGCTTCCCGCCGCGTCGCCGGCGCGTTCGTGGAATACAACGCGGAATTCCGAGCGATCACGCGGCGTGCGCCCGTGCGTTTCGACAGCCGCGACTGGAAGGGCGGCCAGCGCGATGCGGTGGAGCGCATCGAGCTCTACGACCGCTTCGTCGCGAGCACGGTGGCGGAGCTGAAGGCCCTGCTCGGCGAGCGCGCGGAGGACCGCGCCCTGTGGATGGAGATCCGCGCCGACTTCGCCGAGCGCATCGGCGGCCTGCCCGATGCGGAGTTCACCAAGACGTTCTTCAGCTCGATCAGCCGGCGGCTCTTCGGCACGGTAGGCGTGGCCCCGGACCTCGAGTTCGTCGCGACCGATCTCGATCCGCTCGCCCACGTCACCTCCAGCGTGGTCACGAACACGTACATCAACCACGGCTCGCTCGCCCTTCTCTTCGAGGACGTGCTGGGCGACGTGCGCTTTCACACCCCGTGGAGGGACCTCGACAACAGCATCCGCCACGTGATCACCGAGGTACAGGCGCACCTCGATACGCGCGGGGAGCAGAGATCGGTGCAGCGCATCGAGGTGATCCGGCCCGTCTTCTACCAGGTCTTCCGCGCCTACATCGTCGGGCGGATCGTCGGCCGCGGCTTCCTCGTGCCGCTGGTCATCGCGCTCAAGAACTCGGACGGCGGCCTGCTGGTCGATGCGGTGATGCTCGCGGAAGGCGACGTCAGCATCGTGTTCAGCTTCTCGCGGTCGTACTTCCACGTGGACCTGGAGCACGTCGCGGAAGCCGTGGTTTTCCTGCGCTCCCTGGTGCCGCGCAAGCCCGTGAGCGAGCTCTTCACCGTGCTCGGCCGCGCCAAGCAGGGCAAGACGGAGCGCTACCGGGAGATCATGCGCCACCTCGCGGATACCCCGGACCGCTTCGTTCACGCGCCGGGCGAGCGCGGCCTCGTCATGGTGTGCTTCGCGCTGCCCTCGTTCGATGTCGTCTTCAAGGTCATCCGCGACCGCTTCCCGTATCCGAAGAGCGCGCGGCGCGAGGACGTGCTGGCGAAATATCAGCTGGTCTTCCGCCACGACCGCGCCGGCCGGCTGGTCGACGCGCAGGAGTTCCGCCGCCTGCGCTTCCCGATGGCGCTCTTTGCGCCCGAGCTGCTGGCGGAGCTGCTGGCGGAAGCCTCCCTCACGGTGCGCGAGGCCGGCGAGCACCTGGTGTTCGATCACATGTACATCGAGCGGCGCATGACTCCGCTCAACCTCTACCTGCGCGCCGCCTCACCGGCCGCCGCCGGGCAGGCGGCGCTCGATTACGGCCAGTGCATCCGCGACCTCGCCTACACCAACATCTTCCCTGGCGATCTGCTGCTGAAGAACTTCGGTGTCACCCGCCACGGCAGGGTGATCTTCTACGACTACGACGAGCTCTGCCTGGTCACCGATTGCCACTTCCGCGATCTGCCGCAGGCGGCGAGCCTGGAGGACGAGATGCGCGGCGAGCCCTGGTTCTACGTCGGCGAGCACGACGTCTTTCCGGAGACCTTCATCAACTTCGTCGGCTTCGATGACGCCCAGCGCGCGGCGCTCCTGCGCACGCACGGCGAGATCTTCACGTCGCGATTCTGGCGGCAGGTTCAGCGGCGACTGCAGGATGGAGAGGTGCTGGAGGTGCTGCCGTATCATCCGCACCGCGTTAGAGTGGCGAGCGCCGGCTAAAAAGGCGGTAAACTCCCCGCCCTCATGAGCCGCCTCCTCGTCGTCCTCGGCACCGTTCTGATCGTCATCGGGCTGCTCTGGCGCTGGGTGAGGCGGCTGCCGCTCTTTCACCTGCCGGGCGACATCGTCATCGACCGGCCGCACTTCAAGTTCTTCTTCCCGATCACGACGATGCTGATCGTCAGCCTCCTCCTCTCGATACTGGCCTGGATCTTCAGGCGTTGAGCGCCTGAGTCACGTCCGCCAGAAGGTCATCGATGTCCTCGAGGCCGATGGACAGGCGCACCGTCCCGTCGTTGATGCCCGAGACGGCCTGCTGATCGGCAGTGAGGTCGCGTCCGCCCATCATCTGTGCCGTGACCACCAGCGACTCCGTGGAGCCGAGGCTCGCCGCCACGGCGAAAAGCTGCAGCGCATCGGCGAAGCGGCCGCTCGCCTCGAGGCCGCCCTTCAGATCGAAGCTCACGACGCTGCCGAATTCCTTCATCTGCGCGCGCGCCAGCGCATGCTGCGGGTGCGACGGCAGGCCCGGGTAGTGCACGCGAGCCACCGCCGGGTGGGCCGCCAGGAGCTCCGCGACGCGCTGCGCGCTCGCCGACTGGGCCTGGTAGCGGACGAAATAGGTCCTCATTCCCCTGAGGATGAGATAGGCGGCGTGAGGATCGAGCGTCCCGCCGAGCACCCCGAAATCCGTGCGCAGCGAGCGGATGAGCTCGCCCCGCCCGATCACCGCCCCGCCGAGCACGTCACCCGCTCCGGAGGCGTACTTGGTCAGGCTGTGCACGAACACATCGATGTCGTAATCCCCGTGCTGGTGCAGGCCCGCGAACGTGTTGTCCATCACGAGAAGCGCGCCGGCGCTCCTGGCGAGCCGGGTGATCGCCGCGATATCGGCGACCTTGGTCACCGGATTGGTCGGACTCTCGAACCACACGAGCCGCGTCGGATGCGCCGCCAGGGCGCGCTCGATGCCGCCATGATCCTCGATCGACAGCATGGTATGCGTCACCCCGAAGCGGCCGAGGAGACGCCGGATGAGATAGCGCGTCGGGTTGTAGGTCTCGACGAAGCAGAGGATGTGGTCCCCCTGCTTGGCGAGCGAGAGCAGCGTCTGCGCCACGGCGCCGACGCCCGAGGCGGTGACGAGGCACTCCTCCCGGCCCTGCAGCTCCGCGAGCAGCAGCTCGAGCTGGCGCGTCGTGGGATTCGAGGCGCGAGTGTAGAAGAAGCCGGGCCGCTCGCCGCGCAGGTACCGCTCGGTCTCCTGCAGCGTATCGAATTCGAACTTGACGCTCTGATAGATCGGGGGCACCACCGGGCGGTTGTCGGGAGCGAGGTCGACCGGCGGCGGGTGATTGGCGCGGGTGGGTTTCTTCATGGCCCGCAAAGCGTAAACCGATCCGCATCGAGATGGGCGGGAAACCTTTCACGGAATGCGCGCAGCGCGCGCAGGTCCAGCTCGACGGTATGGCGCGCGGGCTGCGCGCCGGGCTCGGCGAGCGGCTGGCCCAGAAAATCACACATCAGGGTGTCGCCGCGATGCTCCGTCCCGCCGCCGTCCTGCCCGATGCGGTTCACGCCGGCCACGAACGCCTGGTTCTCGATGGCGCGCGCGATGAGCAGCTGGCGCCAGGCATGGGCCCTCGCCGCCGGCCAGTTGGCGACATAGATGAGAAGATCATAGTCGAGGTCGGCGCGGCGCCGGCTGAAGACCGGAAAGCGCAGGTCGTAGCAAACGAGCGGACAGACCGTGAAGCCGCGCCACTGCACCGTCCATGAGGCGCGGCCCGGTGTGAAGTGCTCGTGCTCGCCGCCCATGCGGAAGAGATGGCGCTTGTCGTAATGGCGCAGTGCGCCGCCCGGCTGCGCCCAGAGCAGGCGATTGTAATATCGGCCCTCCTCCGCGGTGATGACACTGCCCGTCACGGCGGCATCCAGTTGATCGGCGAGCCGCAGCAGCCATGCCGTGGTCGGCCCTCCCGCCGGCTCCGCGGCGCGCTCCACCTCCATCGTGAACCCGGTGGTGAACGTTTCCGGGAGGATCACGAGATCCGTCCGGCCCGCCAGCGGGGCGAGCAGTTCCTCGAATCGCCGCCGGTTCTCGCCCGGGTCCTGCCAGGCGAGCGCCTGTTGGACGAGCGTCACACGCAAGGTCATGTCTCGCTCCATCCGTTGCTCCCTCTCATGCCCCCGAGCGGCTCAATCTCGCGCCCAGTGCTGCGAGCCGTTGCGCCGCCTCATCGAGCGTGTCGTCACGCTTGGCGATACAGAGCCGCACGACCGAGAGCGGCGGCGGCTCGGCATAGAAGGGAGAGAGCGGGATGGTGGCCACGCCTGCCTCGCTCAGCGCCCGCTCGGCGAACGCCACGTCGCCCGGCGGCAGCAGCTCGCCGAAGTCGAGCAGCTGGAAGAAGGTGCCGTGCGCGGGCGGCAGCGCGAAGCCGGAGCCCTCGAGGGCGCGGCGCAGGCGGTCGCGCTTGGCCTGGAAGAAGGCGGGCAGCTCTCGCCCCGTCTGCGGCCTCTCGGTGAGATACGCCGCGATGGCGTGCTGCAGCGGGTTTGCGATGCTGAACGTATTGAACTGATGAACCTTGCGCAGCTCGCTCGTGAGCGGCGGCGCCGCGACGCAGTAGCCGACGCGCAGACCGGTGGCGTGCAATGTCTTGCCGAAGGAAAAGACCGCGAAGCTTCTCTGCCGCAGCTCCGCGTGCGACAGCACCGAAGCATGCTTGCGGCCGTCAAAGAGCACGTGCTCGTAGACCTCGTCCGAGAGCACCACGATGTCGTGCCCCCGGATCAGGGCGGCCAGCGCATCGAGATCCGCGGCTGTCGCGGCGGTGCAGGCGGGGTTGTGCGGAGTGTTGAACAGGACCAGCCGCGTGCGCGCAGTGACGGCGCCGCGTGCGCGATCCCAGTCGTAACGGAAATCGGGCGGCATCAGCGGCAGCCGGATGCATCGGCCGCCCGCGAGGCGCACCGCCGGCTCGTAGGAATCGTAGGCCGGATCGAAGGCGATGGCCTCATCCCCCGGCCCGATCACCGCCTGCACGGCGGAGTAGATCGCCTCGGTGGCGCCGAGGGTGATGGTGATCTGTGACTGCGGGTCGAATTCGCCCCCGTAGCTGGCGCCGAGCTTGCGTGCGATGCGCTCGCGCAGCTCCGGGACGCCTTCCATCGGCGCGTACTGGTTGTGACCCTGACGCATCGCCTCGCCCGTCAGATCCGCCAGCCGCGGGTCGATGTCGTAGTCGGGAAAGCCCTGCCCGAGGTTGAGCGCGCCGAGCTCGCGCGCGCGGCGCGAGATGACCGTGAAGATCGTCGTGCCGACGTCGGGCAGCTTGCTAGGCATCCGCCTCCGCCGCCGCGAGCGCCGCGCCGATGACGCCCGCCTGATTGCCAAAGTGCGCCGGGCGAACCTCGGCCTCGCAGCGCAGGAGCGGCGCGAAATCCGCGAAGCGCTCGCTGATGGCGCCGCCCAGGATGAACAGATCCGGCCAGAAGAGCGCCTGCATCCGGTCGAGATACACGTTCACCCGATCCATCCAGGCGCGCCAGTCGAGGTTGAGCATGGCCTTCACGTGCGCCGAGGCGTACTTCTCGGCCTCCATGCCGTTCAGCTCCATGTGCCCGAGCTCGGTGTTGGGGAAGAGGCGCCCCTCGATGAACAGCGCCGAGCCGATGCCGGTGCCGAAAGTCAGCATGACGACGGAACCGTTGTGTCCCCGACCGGCACCGAGGCGCATCTCCGCGATACCCGCCGCATCCGCGTCATTGAGGAAGAGCGCATCGCGATCGAGCGTGCGCCGGATGAGCGCCGCGCCATCGGCGCCGATCCAGGCATGATCGATATTGGCGGCGGTGCGGGCCCGGCCGCTCTTGACGACGACGGGGAACGCGAGCCCCACCCGCCCGGTGGCCGCAGGCAGCTTCGCGGCGAGGGAGGCGATGGTCGGCATCATGGCCTCGGGGGTCGAAGGCTGCGGCGTCGGCGCGGAGAGGGTCTGCCCCTCGAGGCGCCCGGCGTCGACGTCCACCACACCCGCCTTGATGAAGGAGCCCCCGACGTCGATTCCCAGCAGTCTGCGTGTCATTTGCGTTTTCCGATCAAAGGTTGGTGGCCGCGGCGCGCCGAATATTACGCCGGGCCCATCTTCGGCGGGTCTTGCCCATCAGACGTTGAGCAGCAGGTGCTCCCGCTCCCAGGAGCTGATCACCTGCAGGAAGACCTCGTACTCGGCCTCCTTGACGATGGTGAAGGCGGAGACGAACGGCTCGCCGAGCAGCTTCACCAGCGGCTCGCTGTGGCGCAGCTCCCGCAGCGCCTCATCGAGCGAGCGCGGCAGGCCGAACGGCAGCTCGTGGGCGCTGCCGGAGATCGGATCGCTCGGCTGCAGCCCCTCGACCATGCCGAGGTAGCCGCACGCGAGCGACGCCGCGATGGCGATGTAGGGATTGGCGTCGGCGCCGCCCACGCGGTTCTCGACCCGGCGGTCCTCCGGGCCGGACATCGGCACCCGCAGCCCCGCGGTGCGGTTGTCATATCCCCAGTGCACGTTGATGGGCGCCGACAGATACCGGGTGAGGCGGCGATAGGAGTTGACGTTGGGGCAGAAGAGCGCCATGGCGGCGGGCAGGTATCTCTGCAGTCCCCCGATGTGCGCGAAGAAGAGCTGCGAGGGGGTGCCGTCCGGGTTGCTGAAGATATTGCGCCGCGTCTTGATGTCCACCACGCTTTGGTGGATGTGCATGGCGCTGCCCGGCTCCTTCGCGTGCGGCTTCGCCATGAAGGTGGCGTATATCTTGTGGCGCAGCGCGGCCTCGCGGGCCGTGCGCTTGAAGAGAAACGCCTGGTCGGCCAGGTCGAGCGGATGCCCGTGGATGAGGTTGATCTCCATCTGCGCCGGCCCGTCCTCGTGGATCAGCGTGTCGATCTCGATGTCCTCGTCCTCGCAGAACTGATAGATGTCGTCGAAGAGCGGATCGAACTCATTCACCGCCGCGATGCTGTAGGACTGCCGCCCGGGCTCCGCCCTGCCCGACCGGCCCACCGGCGCGCGCAGCGGATAGTCGGCGTCCTTGTTCTGCTCCACGAGGTAGAACTCGAGCTCCGGCGCCACCACCGGCTCCCAGCCGCGCTGGGCGTAGAGCTCCACGATGTTGCGCAGCACGTGCCGCGGCGCCATGGTCACCCGCCGGCCGTCGGAGTAGAAGCAGTCGTGGATCACCTGCGCGGTCGGCTCCGCGGCCCAGGGCACGCGGCGCACGGTCTTCGGGTCGGCCTTGAGGATGATGTCGATTTCCGCCGGACTCATGGCCGCCCCGGTATCCGGCGGGTAATCGCCCGTGACCGTCTGCAGGAACACGCTCTCCGGCAGGCGCATGCCGCCGTCCTCGGCGAACTTCTCCGCCGGCATGATCTTGCCGCGGGCGATCCCGGCCATGTCGGGAATGATGGCCTCGACCTCGGAGATGCCGTGGTCGCGGAAGAACTGGCGGATCTCACTCACCATGGGCTGCCTCACCTGGATTCGGCGCGGTCGCGGCACGCGGCGCCGAAGGCCGCGAACATGGCGCGCGACAGCGGGTTCTCCATCACCTTCCACTCGGGATGCCACTGCACTGCGAGCGCGAACCGCGCCGCGCCCTCGACTCGGAATGCCTCGATCAACCCGTCGGTCGCACGCGCCTCCACCTTCAGCCCCGGGCCGAGACGCTCGATGCCCTGCCAATGGAGGGAGTTGACCTGTGCGCGGTGGATTCCCGCCAGCGAGCTGAGCACCCCTCCCGGCTCGAGGATGACCTCGTGCGCCGGTCCGTACTGCAGATCGAGCGGCTGGGTATCATCGTCCCGATGATCGAGATGCCCGGGAACCTCGTGAACGCGCTGATGGAGGCTGCCGCCGAATGCGACGTTGACCTCCTGAAAGCCGCGGCAGATGCCGAGCACGGGTACCCCCGCCCGCACCGCCTTGCGGATGAGCGGCAGGGTAGTCGCATCGCGAGCAGGGTCGTGCAGCGTACCGGGGTGGCTCGGAGGCCCCTCGTAATGGCGCGGCTCGACATTCGACGGGCTACCGGTGAACAGGAGCCCGTCGAGGCGCTCCACCAGCTCATCCAGACGCAGCTCCTCGGCGAGCGCGGGGACGAGGAGCGGCAGCCCGTCGGCCGCATCCAGCACCGCCCGGGCATATTTCTCCCCCACCGCGTGGAACGGGTGCGGGCCGAGCATCCGCCGGTCTGCGGGAAGGCCAATGAGGGGGCGAGCCGGTGACATGAGGGTGCAATTAGACCACAGGCAACCCCGCTCGCTATCCTCCCGCAGCTCCAGCCCATCATCGTTTTACATAATATTTAGTACCGAGGCCCCTCCCTAGTGCCCCCCCATGCCGCCTCGTATTACACCGCCTCCGCCGGTCCCGTCCCCCACCGGGCCGCACTCGCCGGCTCAGTCGAATGCGACGTTTGCGTGGTCGGCGGCGGCATCGCCGGATGCTCGGCGGCGCTGCACTTGGCCGAGCGGGGCTTCTCCGTGGTCCTCCTCGAGCAGCATCGGATCGGCTGGGGCGCCTCCGGCCGCAGCGGCGGCCAGGCACTCCCCGGCATCGCTTCAGGTCAAGCCAAGCTCCAAAGACTCATCGGTCGGACCGCGGCACGGGCCGTCTGGGACGTCTCCGTCGAGGGGCTCACGCTCATGCGCGGGCTCATTGCGCGCCACCGGATCGACTGCGACTGGGTCGAGGGCTCCATGCTGACGGCCGTGAAGCCGCGGCATGACCGGGAGCTGCGCCAGGAACTGGACGAGCTGCAGGAGAAGCTGGAATACCGCAGCGTGCGCTACATGCCGCGGGAAGAGGTTCAGGCGACGCTCGGCACCCGTCGATATCTCGGCGCGCTCCATGATTCCAACGGCGGGCACCTCCATCCGCTCAACTACACGCTCGGCCTCGCCGCGGCAGCGGAGCGCGCCGGGGTGCGCCTCCACGAGGATACGCGGGCGCTCGGCTTCACATCCGCGCGCGTGCGCACGCCGGGCGGCGAGGTCCGTGCGCGCCACCTGGTCCTCTGCGGCAACGTGTATCTCGGCGACGCCGCCCCGGCCCTCGCCTCCAAGATCATGGCTGTCGGCACTCACATCATCGCGACGGAGCCCCTCGGCAGGGACCGCGCGCGGGAGCTTATCGTCAACAACGCCGCCGTGAGCGACATGAACTGGGTGCTCGATTACTTCAGGCGATCGGCCGATCACCGCCTCCTCTTCGGCGGCCGGGTCAGCTACTCCGGGCTCGGCTCTTTCGAGGCCCCGGGCGCGACACGCGCGCGCATGCTCAAGGTCTTCCCGCAGCTCGCCGACGTCCGCGTGGAGTACTCGTGGGGCGGCCACGTCGACATCACGCTCAATCGCGCGCCGCACTTCGGGCGGCTGCTGCCGACCGTCTATTTCCTGCAGGGATTCTCGGGACACGGCATCGCCCTCGCCGGGATTGCCGGCAAACTGGCGGCCGAGGCGATCGCCGGTCAGGCGGAGCGATTCGATGTGTTCGCGCGCATCCCGCACCAGGATTTCCCGGGCGGTGCGATCCTGCGAAGGCCGGCGCTGGTGCTCGCGATGTTGTATTACCGGCTG
Organism: Pseudomonadota bacterium; assembly: GCA_019352035.1. GTDB lineage: Bacteria > Pseudomonadota > Gammaproteobacteria > Steroidobacterales > Steroidobacteraceae > 13-2-20CM-66-19. The sequence continues at coordinate 14,897 of JABBNZ010000009.1, forward strand.
AGAGACCTGCTATAGAAGCTCGGCGATCTGCACGGCATTCAGGGCGGCACCTTTCAATAACTGATCGCCGGCGACGAAGAGCGCGATCGAGCGGCCGCTGGGGTCGCTGATGTCGCGGCGGATGCGCCCGACGAGGATCGCGTCCTGGCCGGAGGCGTCCTTCGGCATCGGGAAGTAGTTGCGCTGCGGGTCATCGACCAGCTTCACGCCGGGGGCGGTCTGCAAGATCTCGCGCACCTGCTCGGGGGTGATGGGGCGCTCGCATTCGAAGTTGATGGCGATCGAGTGGGCACGCAGCACCGGCACGCGTACGCAGGTCGCGGCGATGCGGATGGAGTCGTCCCCGAAGATCCTGTGGGTCTCGCGCACGACCTTGGTCTCCTCCTCGTTGTAGCCTGTCTGCGGGTCGACCTTGGCGTTGTGGCTGAAGAGGTTGAAGGCGTACGGATGCGGCAGCACCCGGTTCTCGTAGGGCTTGCCCTCGAGATAGGCCCGGGTCGACTCGCGCAGCTCCTCCATGGCGGCGGCACCGGCGCCGGAGGCGGCCTGGTAGGTGGAGAGGATCATCCGGCGCACGGGGTTGGTGCGATGCACGGGCCAGAGCGGCGTGATGGCGATGATGGTCGAGCAGTTGGGGTTGGCGATGATGCCGCGGTGCCCGCGCACCGCCTCCGGGTTGATCTCCGGCACGACGAGCGGCACCGACGGATCCATGCGGAAGGCGGAGGAGTTGTCCACGACCGCCGCCCCCTGCTCCACGGCGAGCGGCCCGAACTGCTTGGAGGTGCCGCCGCCGGCCGAGAAGAGCGCGATGTCCACGCCGCGGAAGCTGTCCTCCTGCAGCTCGCGCACGGGCAGCGGCCGGCCCTTGAAGGGCAGCGTCCGGCCCGCGGAGCGCGCGGAAGCGAAAAGCCGCAGCTCCGACAACGGGAAACGCCTCTCCTCGAGGCAGCGGATGAGCTCGATACCGACGGCGCCGGTGGCGCCGACGATCGCGACCACCGGCGCCGAGCCGGCTGAACGACCTGACTGCATGGCGGGACTCCACAACGAACGAGGCCCCGACGGCTGTGCCGGCGGGGCCTCTGGTTGACTCGCGTTTTTCCGGCTGCTCAGGCGCGCGCGAGATCCACCAGAGCCCCGCCTCGGGGCTTCTTCAGGGTGATCTTGCGCGTTTTGATCTGCCGGGTCATAACGGATCGAACGTACCGGAAGCGTGGCCTGGTGTAAAGGGCTTTCCGCCCCTGCGCGGTCAGGCCAGCCGGATCTCGAAACAGCGATGGATCCGCGGGTTGCGCTCGAAATCGCGCGGCAGCGTGACGGCCGAGATGTCACGGATCACATGGCGCTCCTGCAGCGCGGGGTCCAGCCGGAAGCGCTGGGCGTTGGTGGAGAAGACGAGCAGGCCGCCGGGTGCCAGCAGGCTGACGCAAGACTCGATGAGAGCGGCGTGGTCCCGCTCGACGTCGAGCACTCCCTGCATGCGCTTGGAATTGGAGAAGGTCGGCGGGTCGAGGAAAATGAGATCGTACCGCTCGCGCGTGCGGGCGCCGTCCCGCAGCCACTCCAGGCAGTCGGCCTGAATGTACTCGTGCAGCCGCGCGTCGGTGAGGCCGGCGTTGAGCCCGAGATTGCGCTGCGCCCAGTCGAGATACGTCCGCGACATGTCGACGGAAGTGGTCGCGGCCGCGCCGCCCGCGGCCGCATGCACCGTCGCAGTTCCGGTGTAGGCGAAGAGATTCAGGAAGCGGCGTCCGGCAGCCGCTTCGCGCAAACGCACGCGGGTGATCCGGTGGTCGAGAAACAGACCCGTGTCGAGATAGTCGTCGAAATTCACCAGGAACCGCAGCCCGTGCTCGAGCACCGTGTGAAAGCGCCCCTGCTCCCCCACCTTCCCGTACTGCTCGCCGCGATGGGTGCGGCGGCGGGTACGCACCTTGATCCGCTCCGCCGGGATTCCCGTGACGCCGGGCAGAGCCGCCAGCGCCTCGCTGCGGCGCCGGCGCACCGCCTCGACCTCGATCTCGGCCGGCGCGGCGTACTCCTGCACGTAGAGCCAGCTCTCCTGCGGCTCGACCGTGCGATACAGATCGATCGCGAAGGCGTACTCCGGCATGTCGGCATCGTACAGGCGGTAACACGACACGCCGGCCCTGTCGGCCCAACTGCGCAGACGCTTGAGATTCTTGGCCAGGCGATTGGCGAACATGCGCGCGCCCGGCGCCTCGCGCAGGGACGAGTCCTCCCGACCCAGGGTACCGGGCCGCCGCAGGCTCGAGGGCTCCACGGTCATGCGCAGCAATCGGCATTCGATGGCGCCGTTCCACAGGGCGTGAGTACGAGCCGCGCGGATGCCGAGCTCCATGCCGAGCTGGGGAGTACCCGTGAGCACGGCTGCCTGCCAACCGCTGAAGCGCTCGCGCAGCACCTCGCCGAGCTCGCGGTGCACGGAGCGCGCCGCCTCCACGTCATCCAGCCGGACTCCGTATGGCGGGTTGGTACAGAGGAGCCCGGGGCCGCCTGGCCGGGCCGGCGCCGACTGCGACAGCGGGCGCGCCTCGAACTGCACCCAGCCGGCGAGGCCGGCACGCTGCGCGTTCGCGCGCGCATCCCTCACCGCGGCCGGATCGCGATCCTGCCCCCGGATCAGCGAGGTCGGCTGCGCGCTCGCCAGGCATCGGGCCTGCGCCTCCTCGCGCAGGCGCCTCCACAGCGCCTCATCGTGCCCCCGCCAGCCGAGAAAGCCGAAGTACTCGCGCCGCAACGCCGGCGCACAGCGCGCGGCGATCAGGGCCGCCTCGATGACCAGGGTGCCGGAGCCGCACATCGGATCCAGGAACTCGGCACCGGCGGCGGCGAGCTCCGGCCAGCCGCTGCGCACCAGCACGCCGGCCGCGACGTTCTCCTTCAGCGGCGCTTCGCCGGCGGCGGCGCGGTAGCCGCGGCGATGCAGACTCTCGCCGGAGAGATCGAGCGACAGGGTGACCTGCGTCCCATGGGCATGGGCATGCACGCGCACACTCGGCCGGTCCAACACGATGTCGGGTCGTGCGCCGCTCTCATCCCGAAGCGCATCCACGATCGCATCCTTGAGCTTCAGCGCGCCAAAGTGGCTGTGCGTGATCGTGGGATGCTTGCCGCTGAAATCGCATGCGAGCGTTGCGTGAGGTCCGAGGTGCCGCGGCCACTCGACCTCCCGGGCGGCGCCGTAGAAGGCTTCCGCGCTCTGCGCCTCGAACCGGGCGATCTCGAGAAAGACGCGGTTGGCGAGCCGCGACTCGAGGCAGGTGCGATACGCGGCCTCGAGCGTGCCGGTGAACGCCACCCCCGTCGTGCGCTCACGGACTTCAGCCGCGCCGAGCGCCGTCACCTCCTTCGCGAGGAGGTCGGCCAGCCCGCGCGGCACGCTGGCCAGGAACTGATGGGAACTCACGCGGCGCGTCTCGCGCCGGGCGAGGGATCGCCGTGGTTTGTCTCCCCGTGTGGCATTTCCTTATGATAAGGCGCTCCCCCGCCCCGCAGCCACCCCGCGAGCACCCCATGGCCCACTCCGACAGCCTTTCCCGCGACGCCGACCTCGATGCGTTCTGGATGCCTTTCACGGCCAACCGCCAGTTCAAGGCGAAGCCGCGCCTGCTGGCCCGGGCGAGCGGCATGCACTACTTCACGCCCGAGGGCCGGCAGATTCTCGATGGCGTCGCGGGGCTCTGGTGCGTGAACGCCGGCCATGGCCGCAGCGAGATCACCGAAGCGGTCGCGCGCCAGCTCGGGACCCTGGACTTCGCGCCGACCTTCCAGATGGCCCATCCGTCCGCGTTCGAGCTCGCCACGGCGCTCGCGCGCATCGCCCCGCCCGGCCTCGATCGCATCTTCTTCACCAACTCGGGCTCGGAGTCGGTCGATACCGCGCTCAAGATCGCGCTCGCCTACCATCGGGCGCGCGGCGATGCCGCGCGCACCAAGCTCATCGGCCGGGAACGCGCCTACCACGGAGTGGGGTTCGGCGGCATCTCCGTCGGCGGGATCGGCAGCAACCGCAAGACGTGGTCGGCCTCGCTCCTGCCGGGAGTCGATCACCTGGCGCACACGCACGATTTGAAGCGCAATGCGTTCTCGCGCGGCCAGCCTGCCCACGGCGCGGAGCTGGCCGAGGAGCTGGAGCGGCGGGTGGCGCTGCACGATCCCTCGACGATCGCCGCGGTGATCGTGGAGCCGATCGCGGGCTCGACCGGAGTGCTGATCCCGCCCCGCGGCTACCTGGAGCGCCTGCGCCAGATCTGCGACCGCCACGGCATCCTCCTCATCTTCGACGAGGTGATCACGGGCTTCGGGCGTGTCGGGGCACCCTTCGCCGCGCAGGAATTCGGCGTGACACCGGACATCATGACGACCGCGAAGGGTCTGACGAACGGCGCGGTCCCGATGGGCGCCGTGCTGGCGAAGCGGTCCATTCACGACGCCTTCATGCAGGGTCCGGAAGGGACGATCGAGCTCTTCCACGGGTACACGTATTCCGCGCACCCGACGGCCTGCGCCGCCGCGCTCGCCACGCTCGGGATCTATGCGCGCGAAGGGCTGCTGACACGAGCGAAATCGCTCGCTCAGTACTGGGAGGATGCCGCGCACTCGCTGCGCGGACTGCCGCACGTGATCGACGTGCGCAACTACGGGCTGATCCTCGGCCTGGAGCTGGAGCCGGCCGCCGGCCGGCCCGGCGCCCGCGGATACGCGATCTATCTCGATTGCTTCGAGCGCGGTCTGCTCGTGCGCCAGAGCGGCGACATCATCGCACTCTCACCGCCGCTCGTCGTCGAGCGCCCGCACATCGATCAGATGTTCGGAACGCTCGCCGAGGCGCTGCGCAATCAGCGGTGACGGTGGTGCCTGCGGTGCACCAGCGTCATCCACGCCGCGGTGGCGACGACGACCAGGCTGCCAAGCAGCAGCCCCATGTCGAAAGTCGAGATGGCCCGGGTCGATTCGATCGTGACGGTCGGCAACATGACATTTCTCCGTGGCAGCGGAGCTTCGCTCGTGGTACAGGCTGCCAGCCTCGCCGGGCAGAGTGAAGCGGCGGCGCGCCGTTCTGCGATGCGCTTCACCCTGCCCGTAAGTTATGTTTCATCTGCTCATGAGCCGGGTGTGACCGGTGTCGCATCCGCCACCTCGGGCGCCGGCGCCTCGGCCGCCCGGGCCACGGCAGCCGCCCCCTCCAACCGCACCGTCACGCGCCTGTCGAACGCGTAGGCGTCGAGGTCCTCCTCGGGGCCCGTCTCCCGCGCCGCGCCGTGCCCTTCGATCACCAGGCGGTCCAGCGGGCAGCCCGCCCTCTCCAACGCCAGGGCAACGGACTGCGCGCGCTGCACCGAGAGGTCGTCGTTGAATGTCGCCGGACCCCTGGGATCGGCATAGCCGTCGATCCGCACGCTCGCCCCGGGCGGCAGCGATGCGGCGAGCGCCCCGATCTTGCGCAGCGCCGGGCGCTGCAGCCTGTTGATGGAGGCATCGCCCGTCCTGAACATCACATCGGTCTCGATGTCATCCGACAACTGCACCGTGCGGTCGAGCTCGGCGCGCCGGGCGTCGACCGCCGCGAGCGAGTGGTTGAGGAGGTGGAGCTTCCCCGCCAGTCCCTCGCGTTCCCGCTCGCTGCTGCCGAGGCTCGCCGTCAGCGCCGAGTTCTGCGCCGCGAGGTCCTGATTGCGGGCCGCGAGCGCTTGGTTGGCGAGGAGCTGCCGGTGATAGTGATGCCCCAGCAGCGCGCCGGCCACGATGCCTACCATCGCGCCGATCGGACCGCCCGCCGCCGCGCCGACCGCGGCCCCCGTGAATACGCCGATATTCTCCTGTTTGGACGCAGGTTGCCGCGCGTGGGCAACCGTCGGGGCGGCGGACGCCGGCAAAGCGGCGAGGGTCATCGCGGCGACCGTGACACCTACCGTTCCCACACGGATCTTGTTGCTCAGAATGCTCATGTACTGGCCCTCTCGATTTGATGCGGCGCGTCGCGCCGTCGAGGACCAGTACACGGGATGGGAGGGCGCCGCTCATGACACAAACCGGCCAGCGCGCTGACGCTTAATGGCGAATGATGGCAGCGCTACTTCGGATAGGTGAGGCGGTCCTGGATGGCGAGCAGCACATCGCTGCGCGACACCTCACCGAGCAGGGTATGCCGCCATTGCCCCGGAGTGACCGGCAGCGCCGCCGCCTGCTCCCGCAGGAATCCGTCGAGCGCCTCGCACAGCGACATGTCGGGCGAGAGAGCGAAATTCACCGGGTTGGAGACCGCCTCTGCCGGGAGAGCCCAGTCGATCTCCCCCTGCTGCAGCCGCTCGAGCACCCTGCGGGGGTCGAACCATGCGACCAGGTCATCGCCGCTCGTGACGTAGACCCGCTGCAGAGGCCGTTTGGGCAGCTGGTCATAGATGTCCGCCAAGCTCGTCGTCTCGGAGACGACGGCCGCCGGAGGCTTCACGAGCGCCTCCACGGTGCGCAGTCGCCAGTCATCGCCGTGCTCCGCCACGATCGCCTGATTGAGCGTCGCGTGATAGACGGACTTGCCATGCCGGTAAACCTTGGCCGTGTAGTACGCCGCGGCGCAGGCCAGCATTCCGGGCAGCACCACGTCGTAGTCGAGAGTCATCTCGAAAATCATCATGAACGAGGTGAGCGGCGCCTGAGTCGTCGCCGCGAGAAATCCGCCCATGCCGACCAGCGCGTAAGCCGCCGGGACCGAGGCGATGTGAGGCATCAGACCGTGAAACACGCCGCCGAAGAGCGCGCCCACCGCGGCGCCGATGAAAAGCGAAGGCGTGAGCACGCCGCCAACGCCGCCGGAACCGACGGTCGCCGACGTCGCCAGTACCTTGGCGAGCAGAATCGTGAGCAGCGTCAAGCCGAGGACGTGTCCCTGCAAGATCGCGCTCACCACGCTGTAGCCGTTGCCCCATACCTGCGGCACTCCTGCGGAGATAAGGCCGGTGATCACGCCCCCGAGTCCGAGTTGCCAATAAAGAGGCAGCTTCAGCCGCACGAACTGGGACTTGGCGAAATCGAGCAACGTCAGGAAAGGGGGCGCCAGATGGCCGAGCAGCACCCCGAGAAAGACGTAAAAGATGAGCTCCCAATTGGATGCGAACACGACGTGCGGCACGTCGAAGACCGGACCGTAGCCGAGGAACCGATGGATGACGGAACTGGAGACGGCCGAGGCGACCACCAGCGGAACGAAGCTCTCCATCGTGGTCGACCCGAGGACGATTTCCGTGGCGAACAGCGCGCCCGAGATCGGCGCGTTGTAAGCGGCCGCAATGCCTGCTGCCACGCCGCAGGCCACCATGAGCCGCAGGCGGGGCACTGGCGCGCGCGCGAGCAACCCCAACCTCGAGCCGAGCATTGCGGCAAGCTGCACCATCGAGCCTTCCCGGCCGATCGAGCCGCCGGATGAGATGGTGAGGAGGGAGGCGAAGCTCTTGAGGATCGAGGCGCGAAAGCCGATCTTGCCCTCGCCGACCTTGACCGCCTCGACGTAGTCGACGGCCTTGGAGGAAACGAACGTGCGGCGAACGAAGTACAGCACGGATCCCGCCAGAACGCCGCCGACCATCGGCACCAGCGCCCGGTGCCACCAGATGAGACTCGAGGCGGCCCCGACCAGCCCGGAGCCGTGGCCGCCGATGCTCGTGTACCCGGTGAAGAGCTTCGTGAAGAGGCGGATCAGCTCGCGGAAGATCACGCTCGCGAGCGCGCCGGCGATTCCGACCAGCGTCGCCCAGAAGATGATTCCGGCCAGATCCTCGTGGCCGAACAGGATCAGCCGCAGCCGGGTCAGCAGCGACAGCGGTACTCGCGCGAACTCTCGTGCCTTTACGTGCATCTTCCGACTGGGCCCGGTCCTGATCCCGAACGGGCCGATTATGCATGCTGCCAGCCCCACACTGAGCGGGGCCTGAACAATGATCCCCAAAGTAGACAAATTCCGATCTATTTCCTAGCCTTCAGGATCACGCATTGCGCGACCCCCTTGTTCCACTCATTGCAGGAGAGCACTCGTGACCTTCACCCTTCCCTCGCTTCCGTTTGCGCCCGGCGCGCTCGCCGCCCGCGGCATGTGCCAGGAGACCCTGGAGTTCCATCATGGCAAGCACCATCAGGCCTACGTCACCGCGCTGAACGGTCTGGTGGACAAGAACGACGCCCTCAAGGGCAAGACGCTCGAAGAGGTGATCAAGCTCGCTCACGGCCGCGAGGATCTGACTCCCGTCTTCAATAACGCCGGACAGCATTGGAACCACAGCTTCTTCTGGAACTGCCTCTCGCCCGAGGGCGGCGGCATCCCCGGCGATCTCGAGAAGAAGCTCGTCGCCGACTTCGGCAGCGTCGATAAATTCAAGGAAGCCTTCAAGGCGGCCGCGGTCGGTCAGTTCGGCTCGGGCTGGGCCTGGCTGGTGCTCGGCAAGGACGGGCGCCTGAAAGTCTCCAAGACCGCGAATGCCGGCCTGCCGCTCGCGACGGCCGAGGGCAAGGCCCTTCTCACCATCGATGTGTGGGAGCACGCCTACTACCTCGACTTCCGCAACCGCCGCCCGGACTTCACCGACAACTTCCTGGCGAAGCTCGCCAATTACGAGTTCGCGGCGCAGCAGCTGAAGTCCGCCTGAGCACGAGGCGCCCCGCTCCGCCTCATGGGATCCGCGGAGCGAACCAATGGGCGCGACGCTTGTCCCATGTGTGATGCCAGCGGCGGCCGTCACGGGTTGGTCTCGGTCGCAAAGCGGCATCGAGAGCCAGGGGGCCGGTCCCACGAGGGGCCGGCTCCCTTTTTCTATTGGCGCGAAGTCGGCATCCTGTGCGTTGCCCGGCCAGCCCAGTCCCAGGGATGAACCTCGCGGCCCACGGAACGGCCTCCCTGAGACCCGCCAATCCGAGCGGAAACGCCCGGGGAAACGGCCGCTTACTCACTTGCTTTCGCACGGCGCGACGGGAAAAAACATGCGCGGGTATCTGATCACCGCTCTTGCCATCTGCATTGCAGGATTGGCCGTGCCTCGAAGTCACGCCGCAGCGGCAAATCCGCTCGGGACGCAGGTCGCGAGGGAGACGCTGGCGAATGGGCTGCGGGTCGTGGTGGTGCGGGATCCACTGGCGCCGGTGGTCGCGACTTCGGTGAATTACCTGGTGGGCTCCGACGAGGCGCCGAAGGGGTTCCCGGGAATGGCGCATGCGCAGGAGCACATGATGTTCCGCGGCAGCCCGGGCCTGAGCGCCGATCAGCTCGCCGACATCGGCAGCATCATGGGCGGCAACTTCAACGCCGACACGCGGGAGAGCCTGACCCAGTATCTGTTCACGGTTCCGGCGCAGGACCTCGACCTTGCCCTGCGCATCGAGGCGATCCGCATGCGCGGAGTGCTCGATTCCGCGAGTCAGTGGAAGCAGGAGCGCGGCGCCATCGAGCAGGAAGTGGCGCAGGACTTTTCCGATCCCGACTACGTCCTCTACGAGAAGATGCGTGCGCAAATGTTCGCCGGAACGCCGTACGCTCATGATGCGCTCGGCACCCGCCCTTCCTTCAATGCCACCACGGCGGCGATGCTGCACCGCTTCTACGACACGTGGTATGCGCCGAACAACGCCATCCTGGTGATTGCCGGCGACGTCGACCCGCAATCCACCCTGCTGGAGGTGAAGCGGCTGTTCGGCGGCATTCCCGCAAAGAAGCTGCCCGAGCGTCCCGCGGTGCGGCTCGGCCCGCCGCACGCCGCCGCCTTCAGCATGAGCACCGATCACCCGAATGGCACGGCGATGATCGCGGTGCGCACACCGGGGCTCGACAGTCCGGATTTCGCCGCGCTCGAGGTGCTCTCGGATGTCCTCGACAGCCGCCGCTTCGCGCTCTTCGGGCTGGTCCCTCAGGGCAAGGCGTTGGATGCGGATTTCTCCCTCGACCCGCTGCCGCAGGCAGGGATCGCCTACGCCACGGTGTCATTCCCCGCGGGCCAGGACCCCAAGGCGATCGAAAGCGACATCCGCGCCATCCTCGCCGGTGTGGTGAAGCACGGCGTTCCCGCGAATCTCGTCGCGGCGGCGAAGCTGCAGGAGCGGCGCGCGGCCGAGTTCCAGAAGGACTCCATCGCGGACTTCGCCTCCGACTGGTCCGACGCGCTGGCGCTCTACAAGGTCGACTCGCCGAGTGATGAGCTCGCGCGGATCCAGAAGGTCACCGCGCAGGACGTCGATCGCGTCGCGCGGAAGTACCTCGATCTCGATCATGCGGTCACGGCCGTGATGCTGCCGCGCGGCTCTGGAAAGCCCATGCCTTCCCGCGGCGGCTTCGGCGGCCAGGAGTCGATCTCCCTCGGCGCCGCGAAGCCGACCGCGCTGCCGACCTGGGCCAGCGTCGCGCTGAGCCGCCTGAGCGTGCCGCCCTCCACCCTGCATCCGGTGGTGACCCGGCTGCCGGATGGCCTCACGTTGGTCGTGCAGACAGAGAATGTCAGCAACACGGTGAGTATCTACGGCCACATCCGCAATCAGCCCGACCTCGAGGAGCCGCGCGGCGAGGAGGGCGTGGCCGCCCTGCTCGACCGTATGTTCATGTTCGGCAGCGAGCGGCTGCACCGGCTGCAGTTCCAACAGGCGCTGGATGCCATCGGGGCGAGCGAGCAGGCGGGCACCGACTTCGGTCTGCAGGTCCTGCCGGAGAATCTCGATCGCGGCGTGCAGCTGCTCGCGCAGAACGAGCTCGATCCCTACCTCCCCGCCAAAGCGATGGCGATCCTGCGCGATCAGCTCGCCGCAAGCGTCGGCGCCCGCAATCAGAGTCCGGGTTTCCTGACCCGGCACTCCTTGCGTCAGGCGCTCTTTCCAACGACCGACCCGAGCCTGCGCATGGCTACGCCGGCCACGGTCCGGGCGCTCACGCCCGATGAGGTGCGCGCCTATTACCGGAAGGTCTTCCGCCCCGACCTCGCCACCATCGTGGTCATCGGCAAGGTGACGCCGCGGCAGGCGCTGTCGGTCATCGAGAAGTATTTCGGCTCGTGGAAGGCAGTGGGACCCCAGCCGCCGACGGAGCTGCCGGCTGTGCCGCCGAATCGCCCCGGCGTCGTGGCCGTGCCCGACGCGAGCCGGGTACAGGACATCGTGGTGCTCGCCCAGACGCTGCCGCTCACCCGGAGCAATCCCGATTACTTCCCGTTGGAGCTCGGCAATGCCGTACTCGGGGGCAGCTTCTACTCGACGCGTCTCAGCATCGCATTGCGCAAGCGAACCGGCCTCGTGTATTCCGTCGACTCGGCGCTCGAGGCAGGCAAGACCCGCAGCGCCTACCTCGTGGAATACGCCTGCGACCCGCCCAATGTCGCCAAGGCCGCCGCCATCGTCCGGCGCGAGATCGCCGAGATGCGGCGCAAGCCGGTCGGCAAGGAGGAACTGATGCGGGTCAAAGAGCTGCTGGTCCGGCAGATTCCGCTGGAGGAGTCGAGCGTGGATGCCATGGCGGGCGGCATCATCAGCCGCATCGACCTCGGGCTGCCGCTCGATGAGCCGACCATCGCCGCGCGGCACTACATCGGGCTCGGTCCCCGGCAGATCGAGGCGGCGTTCCGCAAGTGGATGCGCCCGAACGATCTCGTCCAGGTCAGCGAGGGGCCGCCGCCCCGCTAGGCCCTCCGGCAGCGGCCTGCGCGCTCGCGACGACCGGAAGACGCAAGGTCACCCAGAACTTGCCCGCTCGGGACGGCGGCGCGGAGCAGTCGAAATGCGCCGAATCCACTTTGACGGGCATCGAGGCCAACATCGTCTGGCGGATCTGCCGCAGCAGCTGGCAATCGGACGCGTGGAGGGTTTTCGGCTTTCCGGGCGAGAGCCGGACGGTACCTTCGACAGCGTGGATGGGCGCCCCGGTCACGCCGGGCTGAAGCAGGAACGGCAGCTGAAACCGGACTTCCACGTGAGGAGATTTCAGGTCGCCGTCCGGCGTCGGACTGCAGTCGTACGGCAGGATGTTGATGCCCGCGGGCGGTGCCCCGAAGCGCAGCAGGATGCCCCGGAATTCGTACCAGAGCTGGTCGCAGGTGTAGGTGCGCGGAAGACTCTGGAAGTCGACGATCATGTCGTAGGTCCGCCAGATGGCAGGGCGAGCCGCCACCATGCCGCCCTGCGTCGCATCCCGAGCCGCCGGGGCCGGCGCGGCACGTCCGATGGATGACACGCTCCAAGCGCCGCCGAATGCCATTACACATGCGGCCACGCTGATGGCACTCAGATATCGTCTCATGCGCCCTCCGTCAAGTCTTTGTAATTCCTGGACTTCGATCTGCGGCAGTGGTCTTCGGTTCCCTTGCCACAATTCGCCATGATTCCGCCACGGCCGCGGCCGCAGAGGCGCCGAGACTCTCCCTCAGGCCTTGGCGGCGGACCGTACCATGCTCACGAACCTCAGGATCTGGCTGAACCATTTCGAATATCACGCCCAGCAGCCGCGCGGCGCTGCGGGCGGCTCACCGGCCACGCTTGCGCCCGAAGAGCGCCGGCTCATCGCACGCTCCCTCGCCACCTTCCAATTGGGCGAGCAGTCCGATGGTGCCGGGCTCCTGCGGGCGGCCTGCCGCTTCGCGGCCGCTCACGGCGATGAGCTGTTGCCCCGGATCACCGAGCTCTTCGTTCGCGAGGAGCAGCGCCACGCGCGACTGCTGCGCGATTTCATGGACGAGCACGGCATTTCTGCGAGGGGGCGGCACTGGAGCGACGCCATATTCCGCCGCGTGCGCGGACTCGGCGGCTTCGAGCTCTACCTTCACGTCCTCATCACGGCCGAGCTCATCGGCAGCGTCTATTACCGCGCGCTCGAATCCGTCACCCGCTGCCAGCGGCTCAGGGTCCTCTGCCGCAGCCTGCTCGCGGACGAGCTCGCACACATCGGGTATGAGTCGGAGCTCATTCTCGAGCTGCGGGCCGAGCGGCCCGCGGCGCTGCGTGCGTTGCTTCGGCTGCTGCATCGCGCCTTTTTCTGCGGCGCTGCCTGCTGCGTCTGGATCTCCCACCGCGCGGTCCTGCGGCGCGCGGGCCACACCGGAGGCGGATTCCTGCGCCGGTGCCTGGATCAATACGCGTTCCATCTGGATCCGCCTGCCGGCTGGGCGGCTGCGGCGGCCGGCGCTCGGCGGCGCTGACCGACCGTCAGTGTCCCGCGCGCCGCGAGGCGTGCTCGGCGAGGTCCAGCCGCTGCCTCCACGGGTCGGCCTCGGACACCGGACCGTGCCCGGTGAAGTTCATGAGCTCGTCGGTGCTCGTGCGATATTCCGGCCAGGCAGGCTCTCCGCGCGGATCAGGGCGGCCGGTACGCGCGAAGGCGACCCAGTACGCGTGCACGGCGCGCGCCATGGCTTCGTCGGCGCGCGATGTCTTCTTGCCGTAGTGCGCCGCCACCGTGTCGAAGACGAATGGAATCTCGGACGCATGGGGTGCGCCGGGAACCGTGCCGCGTAGCGAAGTTGCCACGTAGCCGAAGCGATACTCGTATACGCGCTGGCCGCGAGCGGACAGGATCCGCGCGATGGCGCGAGCGGGCTCCACCATCCACTGATCACCGCCGGCGGCGTAGGACACTTGCTGCAACGTGCGCCGCCCGTCAGGGTCGTAGACACGACGGGCCTTCGCGGCATCCTTGCCGAAGCCCCTCCACACCGCCGGGAGAGAAGCCGCGGTCAGATGGCCGATCTCATCCGTGTTGGCGCCGATCATGACCGGCACGCGGGCGACTGCGCCCGATGCATATACCTTGACCGGCGCGCCCGGATAAAGGCCCGGGTCGAGAATGGGGCCGCCGACGTAGGTGTGGTTCGCGCCCATGGTGGCCATGTTGAGGCCATCCACCAGCCTCTGCGCCGGCAATGCACGCATCGCCGCCAACGCGGCAGGGCCCTCGCCGTCGATGCCGAGGTGACGCGCGAGCCTGAGGCCCATCGCCTCCGCCGAGTGCGGCGAGCCGGAGAGCGGCCGCGACGGGAAGATGTTGTCGCGTCCGCCGCCCGATTCGATGATCGCCTTCGCGAACAGACCGCGCGCGCGCGGACTCATGAGCAACGCGTTGACGGATATTCCGCCCGCGGACTCGCCGAAGATCGTCACGTTGCGCGGATCGCCGCCGAACGCACCGATGTGGCGCCGCACCCATTCGAGCGCGGCGATCTGATCCATGAGCGCATAGTCGCCCCGACGGCCGGCGGCCGCGAGCCGGTCGAGCGCCGGAAAGGCGAAGAAACCGAAGTTTCCGAGGCGGTAATTGAAGCTGACGAGCACCACGCCGTCGCGGGCGAACTCCGTGCCGTCGTACACGGCCGGCGAGGTGCCGCCGTCCACGAATCCACCCCCATAAATCCACACCATGACCGGCAGCTTGCGCGCGCCGGCCGATTTCGGACGCCATACGTTCAGATAAAGACAGCTCTCTCGCGACTCGGTCCGCAATGGTGCCGCATCGCCCGGAGTCGGCAGCTGCGCGCAGTCAGGCCCGAAGTGCAGTGCCGGCCGGACGCCGGCCCAGGGCTTGACCGGTTGCGGCGGCGCCCACCTGAGGGCGCCCACGGGCGGTGCCGCGTAGGGGATGCCTTTGAACGTGATCACCCCGCGCTCGACTGCGCCGCGGACCATTCCGCCCCCGACGCGCACTTCCAGAGGCGCCGCTGCAACGCGCGCCTGTGCGGCCGCGGCGAGCGTAAGGACGGCGATCCCGGCGCAAGCGGCCCCAGGGAGAGACATGCGCAACGCACGCTGCACCCTTCCTGCGCGTACGCTCACGGCAGTCGCCTCCCCTCGAAGAAGTCCCGCAAGGCGCCGACACCCGGCGCCAGGTCGAGCTTCTTCTGAGTGATCCACGCGTCGTTGAAATACGTCGAGGCATATCGCTCGCCCTGGTCGCAGAGGATCGATACCACCGAGCCGGTCTCGCCCTTGGCGGCCATTTCCGATATCAGCCGGGCGCAGGCCCAGATGTTGGTGCCGGTCGACCCGCCGCAGCGGCGCCCGAGCCGCTCGCTGATGACACGGGTGGCGGCGATGCTGCAGGCGTCGGATACGGGAATCATGCGATCGACGACCTCCGGAATGAACGACGGCTCCACGTGCTGACGGCCGATGCCCTCGATGCAGGAATCGCAGCGCTCGACGGCGGTGACGCTGCGATCCGCGTAGTGGCGATGAAAGACCGACGCTTCCGGATCGCTGACACAGATCTCGGTCGCGTAACGGTAGTAACGCACGTACCTTCCGAGCGTGGCCGAGGTGCCGCCGGTTCCGGCGCCGCAGACGATCCAGCGCGGGATGGGATGAGGCTCCTGGGCAAGCTGGCGGAAGACCGACTCCGCGATGTTGTTGTTGCCGCGCCAGTCCGTCGCCCGCTCCGCGTACGTGAACTGGTCCATGTAGTGGCCGGACACCTCGGCCGCCAGCCGCTCGGCCTCGACATGAACCGTCTTCGGGTCGTCGACGAAATGGCACTCGCCGCCCTGGAACTCGATGGCGGCGATCTTCTCGGCGGCGGTGGACCCCGGCACGACCGCGATGAACCGTAGCCCGAGCATGCGCGCGAAGTACGCTTCCGAGACGGCGGTCGAGCCGCTCGAAGACTCGACGATCGGCATCTGCGGGCCGATCCAGCCGTTGCACAGCGCATAGAGAAACAGCGAGCGGGCGAGCCGGTGCTTCAGGCTGCCGGTCGGGTGGCTCGACTCGTCCTTCAGGTAGAGCTCGATGCCGGGATAGCCGGAGAGCTGCACCGGAATGAGGTGCGTGTCCGCGGAACGGTTGAAGTCGGCGTCGATGCGGCGGACCGCCTCGGCCGTCCAGGCGCGGGAGATTGAGAGTGCGCGGCTCATGATATGGGCTCCGTCGGCTCCGGCCGGATCGTCGGCCGCGGTTGCGGGTCGTTCCGCGCCTGCCGCGGCGGCTGCCCGCGCAGCACGCGCACGACCTCCTCGCTCGCCTTGCGCCGCAGATCGCGCAGCGAGGCATCGGATGAGAACGCGACATGGGGCGAGAGAATGACCTCGGGCCGCAGCAGCCCTGGAGGAACCCGCGGCTCCTCTTCCAACACATCGAGCGCCGCGCCGGCGAGCCTGCCACTCTCCAGCGCCGCAACGAGAGCACACGACTCGATCACCGCCCCGCGGCTCACGTTGACGAGAAAGGCGCCGGGCTTCATCAGGCCGATGCGCTCGCGGCCGAGCAGGTGATGGGTCTGCGCGGTGAGCGGGACGTGAACGATTACCACATCGGAGCCGCTCAGGAGGTCCTCGAGCGTCGTCGTCTCGACGATTGCGGCGACGGCGGCGTCCGCGCTTCGGGCGTGCCCCAGAAGGCGCACGCCGAAGGCGCGCAGCTTCTCGGCGGTTCGCCGCCCGGTGCGCCCCAAGCCTATGATCCCGCAGGTCAGGTCGCGTACCCGCCGCAGCCGCGCGCTCGCAGGCTCCCAACGCCCGGCCTTGACCTCGCGATCGAAATGAACGAGTCCTCGCGCCCAGGCGAGCACCATCGCGACGGCGTGGTCGGACACCTCCTCGATGCAGTAATCCGGGACGTTGGTGACCCAGATGCCGCGCCGGGCGGCCTCATCGACCGCGATGTTGTCCAACCCGACGCCGAGGCGCGCGACGATCCGCAGCGAAGGGCTGGCCGCGATTGCGGCGGTGCTCACCGGCGCCCAGTTGGTCATGATGGCGGCGGGCCGGTGCTCGGCCGCAAGGCCCGCAATCACTTCGGCAGAGGCGGCCTTGGCCGGACCGGTCACGAGGCGCAGTCCCGCGCCTTCGATGATTTCCGCCTCGATCGCGACGTCCGGCCAGGCATAGTCCGTGAGCAGAACGGTGGCGCGCGAGGTCATGGGGCCCAATCCTGATGATCCGGCATGGGTAGACCTTGACCGCCTATATGGCCCGAACGGGGTGGCGGCGGTCAAGGTCCCCGTTCAAACCGTGCATGCGGATTGGCCGCACACGGCTTGCCAGTGATCGGTCGGCACACAGCATTACGCGTTCTCCTGCCAAAAGGCCCGCTCCGGGTAGCAGATGCTCCCGCGCAAGCGATGAAGACCAAGATGCTCGAAGTACTGCGAGTCCGGCCGCTGGATTCGCCCGGGCGCAGGTGGCGTCCTTTGCGCGCGAGGCGCAAGGAGCGTAACCGGCGTATCACGTACTCATCCAGACTGACGAACTGACGAGCGGCATTTCCTGTGCGGAAGTAGTTACCCCACCCCCGCAGCACGGGGTTCAGATCTGCGATGACTTTGCGCAGGTCCGCATGACATCGGGATCGCGGGGTCCGCTCCCGTACCCCCTGCCGGACTTCCCGCGGCGCCGCGGTCGCTCCTCACCCGCCTCATGCTTACCGGGGTGGGACTTGCACCCACCGAGAAGGCGCAGGGAGCCATCAGCACCTCCGCCCAGTGGCGGCATCAGCCCTCATCGCGTCACGACGCACCATCGGCCCATTATATCGGGCGCGCGGCCGTGCCCGGCGATCACCTCCCGGCGCGCCGCATTGCGGCCCGGCCGAGCACCACGCCGAATTCCATCTCGCCCTCTCCGCGCCCGAGCGCCTCGAGCATGGAGTCGCGGATCACGCTCCCCACCGGCATCGGTGTCGTTGCCGCCTCGGCCGCCGCCAGCGCGAGGCGCACGTCCTTCAGACCCAGGCGCGCCTTGAAGCCCGCCGGCTCGAAGCGCCCCTCGGCGATGAGGCGTCCGTAGCCCTGATACACCGGACCGGGGAAAAGGCTCTGCCCGATGAGCTCGAAGAGGTCCCGCGGCTCGATGCCGTAGCCTGCGGTGAGCGCGGCGGCCTCGCCCATGGACTCTATCGCCGCCGCCAGCATGAAGTTGACGGCCAGCTTGACGACGTTCGCCTGGGAGGCCCGATCGCCGCAACGCCAGACCTTCTGTCCGACAGTTCCCTCGAGCAACGGCTGCACGGTCTCGGCGGCCTGGCGCGGGCCGGCCAGGACGACGGTCAGCTTGCCCGCGGCGGCGGCGTCCGGGCGGCCTAGGACCGGAGCAGCGAGATAACCCACTCCGCGCTCGCGGTGGTGCTCGGCGAGCTCGTCGGCGAGGGCCACCGAGATCGTGGCCATGTTGACATGAATCCGGGTTGCGGCGGGCGTGGCCCGCGCCAGCACGCCGCTGTCGACCAACACGGCGCGAGTCACCTGATCATCGCTCAGCATCGAGAATACGACATCGCCCCGGAACGCCTCCTCGGCAGTGGCGGCGACCTGCGCTCCGCGCTCAGCGAGCCGCCGCGCCGGCTCCGGCGAGCGGTTCCAGACACGCAGCGTATGCCCCGCTTCGAGCAGGCGGCCCGCGACGGCGCTGCCCATGTTGCCTAGCCCGATGAAGCCGATGTTCATGACGGCAGTCCTTGATCCTGCGGGGGGAGGGGGAAGCAATGGAGAATACGGCCCGCAAGGCCGTGAAGCCAGCGCCACCGTGAGCGCGGTGCGATGGAGCCGATCGCGGCGGTGGGCGCCACCGCGACCGGCCCGAGGCGTCAGTTCAGCTTCCCGTGCCCCTGCCGTCCGGGCGGCAAAATCATTCCGACCATGGACTCCTCGCCCTCATTCCAGGCATCGAGTCGTACGCGCTGCAGGAAATCATCCAGCGCCATCCACTGCCAGCCTTCCCAGACTCCCTGTTCCACTCGCAACAGAATCATTTGACGATTCATACGAGCCTCCTACAACCCGCAGATGATCAAAAGGCCGGCGGGACGAATGTCCCGCCGGCTGGAGTGCCAACGCGCCGCGGGTTGATGAGGGCACGCTGGTCGGGGGAGAGGTTTTGCGGTTGATGGGCCTGGCAAGCAGGTACCGATCGCCCAGCCACGCGATGGCCTTGGCCCTCGCGGCGCTGTAGTCCACGACGTGCGGCTGCCGCCGCTCGGCCTTGCTTGTCTGCTGCATGATGCGCTCTCCGCAGTGAATGGACGCTTGGCATCCTGTCCTGGTTCCTATGATCGGGCCGGCCAGCGCGAACTCAACCGCCGACATCTCCCCCCAAAGGGGGGGAACCGGCACTCCCGGTCGGGTGGTTTTCCAGCAGCATCAATGACTTATGTCATACGCGGCTGGCCGGATCGGCTTTCAGCCGTGTCAACCCGGGCCGCGGGCCGTCAGAGCAGGCTGACAGGCGAAGCAGCGGCGCTCAACGCGAATAGCCTCTGCGTTCGTGCAGATTTGGCATGGCAGCGCCCTCGGGCGCCGCGCGCCGGTCGAAAGCTTCGCGTGCGGCATCGATCTCGGGGAGGTGACTGCGCACCCACTGGCCGAGCGCGCTCACTGGAGAATGCAACGACTGCCCGAGCGGCGTGAGTTCGTACTCGACCCGCGGCGGCACGACCGGGAAGACCGTGCGCTTGACCAGGCCGTCGCGCTCGAGACCCCGCAGCGACAATGTCAGCATCCTCTGCGACACCCCTCCGATCGCGCGCTTGAGCTCAGAGAAGCGGCGCGGCTTCTCGGCCAGCATGATGATGATGAGGACGCTCCACTTCTCCCCCACCCGCGCCAACACCTGGCTGATCTTCGGGCATTCCTCACTCGGCACGTGCCGGGGCGCGGCGGTTACACCCGTTTTACTCGGTCGCATGCGTGTGCCTTCTTGTATCGGCATGGGGAGCACTCACATAATTAGCCTCAGTATTTATTTTATACCAGCCTCCGGAGACCCGCATGAAACTCCTGCACGTCGATGCCAGCATTCTCGGAGAGAGCTCCGTCAGCCGCCAGCTGAGCGCCGCGGTCGTGGGGCGGCTGCGCCAGGCGCACCCCGGGATCGCGGTGACCCATTACGACCTCGGCGCCGAGCCGATCGGCCACCTGACGGGAGCGCATCTCACCGCCGCCCAAGGGGGCCTGGCGCCTGGAAATACGGCCTTGCAGCAGGACGTGGCGCGGGGACTGCAGGCCCTGGAAGACTTCCTGGCAGCCGACATCGTCGTGGTCGGGGCGCCCATGTACAACTTCTCGGTGTCGTCGCAGCTCAAGGCTTGGATCGACCGGCTGGCGGTCGCGGGCAAGACCTTCCGCTACACTGAGAAAGGGCCCCAGGGTCTTGCCGGCGGCAAGAAGGTGATCGTCGCCTCTTCGCGCGGCGGCTTCTACGGACCGGACACGCCCGCGGCATCGCTCGATCACCAGGAGAGGTACCTGATCGGCATCTTCGGCTTCTTCGGCATCACCGACATCACGTTCGTCCGTGCCGAGGGCCTCAACATCAGCGCCGATCATCGCACGACATCGATCGCCGCAGCCACGGCCGAAGCCGCGGGGCTCGCCGCGTGATCCCCTCGAAGCCGCCGCTCGGCGGCGGGAGAATCGAATGAGTACGCAATCCGAACGCAACGTGTCGCGCGTGGTACGCGGCATGCCGACTTCCGACGGCGCCGGCGTCAGGCTGACGCGCGTGATCGGTCAGCCCCGGCTGCCGGATCTCGATCCGTTCCTGATGCTCGATGAGTTCGGGACGGACAACCCCGGCGACTACATCGCGGGGTTCCCCGATCATCCTCACCGGGGATTCGAGACGGTCACCTACATGCTCGACGGCAGGATGCGCCATCGCGACAATCACGGACACGAGGGCGTCCTCGTGCCGGGCAGCGTCCAATGGATGACGGCGGGGCGCGGCATCGTGCATTCGGAGATGCCGGAGCAGCAGGAAGGCCGCATGCGCGGCTTTCAGCTCTGGATCAACCTGCCCGCGCGCGAGAAGATGACGGCGCCGAAGTACCAGGAGTTCGAGCCGCAGCGGATTCCGGCCGTGGATATCGGGGATGGAGCGCGCGTGAAGGTGATCGCCGGGCGAGTGGCGGGCGTCACGGGCCCGATCGTGCAAGCGGCGACCGATCCGACGTATCTGGACGTGGAGCTCGCACCGGGAGCGACGCTGTCGCAGCCGCTCACCCGCGGCTACTCGGCATTCCTCTATGTCTACGAGGGGACGGTGCGGGTCGGCACCGGCGAGTCCGCCGCGACCGTCGCCGCTCACGAGCTCGCCGTGTTGACCGATGGCGATTCGGTGCGGCTGGAGGGCCGCGAGCCGCCGCGCGACGGCGCCTTCACACAATCGCCAGGAGCGATTTTGGACGGCGCGCTGCGCCGGGCCGGGAGGGCCGAGACCCAGGATGGGCCGGGCAATCGGGCGATTCTGCTCGCCGGCCGCCCGCTGCGGGAGCCCGTGGCCAAACACGGACCTTTCGTGATGAGCACACGCGAGGAGCTGATCCAGGCCTTCGAGGACTACCAGAGCGGGAGGTTTTAGTCGGCGACGGCGGGCATCGCCGGCCCGGCGAGCCCCTGCCGCTGCTTCTCGTGATCGGCCGCCAGCAGGAGATAGACGGCCGGCACGATGAAGAGCGTGAAGATCGTGCCGATGGAAAGGCCCGTGAAGATCACGATGCCCATCGCTCGCCGCCCGGCCGCACCGGCGCCCGTCGCGATGACGAGCGGCACGACGCCGAGCACCATCGCCGCCGTGGTCATCAGGATCGGCCGCAGCCGCACGGCCGCCGCCTCCACGATCGCGGCCCGCTTCGGCTTGCCGGCCCGCTGCTCGTCGTTGGCGAACTGCACCATCAGGATGCCGTGCTTGCTGATGAGGCCGAGCAGGGTGACGAGGCCCACCTGGGTGTAGATGTTGATCGAGGTGAGGCCGACGTTGATGAACAGCAGCGCCCCGAACAACGCCGCCGGCACCGACACCAGGATCACCACCGGATCGCGGAAGCTCTCGAAGAGCGCCGCCAGGGCGAGGTAGACGATGATGAGCGCGAACCCGAACGTGTAAAGGAATTCGTTGGAGCCCTGCATGAATTGCCGGGATTCGCCGGAATACTCGGCCGTGTAGCCGCTCGGAGCCACCTGCTCGAGCGTCTTGCTGAGGAAGGCGAGCGCCGCGCCCTGGGACACGGCCGGAGCCCCCGCGATGGTCGCGGAGTTCAGCTGCTGGAAGTGGTTGATCGACTCCGGCACGGTCTGGCGCTTCAGGTGCGCGATGGTGCCGAGCTGCACCAGCTGCCCGTTGGCGGCGCGCAGATAGAGCTGCAGCACCTGGTGCGGATTCAGCCGGTACTTCTGCAGCACCTGCGGGATGACCTGGTAGGAGCGCCCGTCGATCGTGAAGTAGTTGACGTAGCCGCCGCCCATCGCGGCGCCGAGAACCGAGGCGACCTGCTGGTTGGTGAGGCCGAGATCGGCCACCATGTCATGGTTGACCTCGATCGTCTGCTGCGGCTCGTCGATCTTCAGGTCGCCATCCACGAACCAGAAGAGCCCGCTCGCCTTGGCGCGGCTGAGGACCTGCTGCTCCACCCGGTAGAGGTTCTGGATGGGCTCGCTCGTGGTGATCACGAACTGCACCGGCAACCCCTGCGCTCCGGGCAGCGGCGGGAACTGGAATGCCGCCACTTCCGCACCCGCGATGCTGTTCCACTTCTTCTGCAGTACCTGCTGCAGCTGGTCGGCCGAGCGGCTGCGCTCGCTCCAGGGCTTGAAGAGGATGCCGCCGAGTCCTTGCGATACCGACGGCGCGCCGACGATCTGGAACGCACCGCGATATTCCGGCAGTGTCTTCGCGGCATCCAGCGCCTGCCGGGAATAGGTCTCCATCTGCGTGATGGTCGCATCCGGCGGTCCGATGAGCTGATAGGCCACGAAGCCCTGGTCCTCCTGCGGGGCGAGCTCGGACGAGGAGGTCATGAAGAGATAGGGCAACGCGGCGAGGAGCAGGACCAAGAGCACGATGATCACCGGCCAGGTCTCGAGCCAGCTCGAGAGCGTCCGCTGATAGCCCGATCTCAGGCGCGCGAACCAGCGATCGACCAAGCGGACGAACCGGTTCTCCTCCTGCTCGGGTCGGAAGATACGCGAGCACATCATGGGCGAGAGCGTCAGCGCGACGATCGCCGACACGGTGATGGCCCCGACGAGTGTGAAGGCGAACTGGGTGAAGAGCGCCCCGGTCAGGCCGGCCTGGAAAGCGATCGGCGCATAGGCGGCCACCAGCACCACGGTCATGGCGATGATCGGACCGCCGAGCTCGCGCGCGCCCGCGATCGCCGCCGCGAACGGCGTCACGCCTTCCTTCATGTGCCTGTCGACGTTCTCGACGACGATGATCGCATCGTCGACCACCAATCCGATCGCCAGCACCAGCGCGAGGAGCGTCAGCAGGTTGATGGAATACCCGAGCATCAGCATGATGACGAACGCGCCCACCAGCGAGAGCGGCATGGCGATCGCCGGGACGGCGGCGGCCCGGGGACTGCCGAGGAAGAGAAAGATGACCGCGGTGACGATCAGCAGCGCTTCCACCAGCGTCTTGATGACATCGCTGATCGAGGCGTTGATGAATGAGCTGGCGTCGAAGGCGATGGCCTGCGAGATGCCCTGCGGAAGCTGTCGCGCGATCCCCGGCAGGGCTGCTCTGACGGCACGCGCAACCGTGAGCACGTTTGCGGTCGGTGACGACTTGATGCCTATGAAGACGCCATGAAGGCCGCTATAGGAGACGCTGGAATTGTAATTCTGGGCGCCGAGGACGACGGTCGCCACGTCCTCGAGCCGCACAATCGCGCCATTGGCCTGGCGGACCACGAGCCGCTTGAACGCCTCGAGCGAGTGCGGATCGGTTGACGCGGTCAGATTGACACTGACCATGTCGCCCTTGCTCTCACCCGCGGCCGAGAGATAGTTGTTGGCGGCGAGCGCCGCGTAGACGTCGCTCGCGGTGACGCCGTGCGCAGCCATCCGCTGCGGATCGAGCCAGGCGCGCAGCGCGAAGGTGCGCCCGCCCACGATCTCGGCGGTCTGCACGCCCGGGATGGAATTGAGCTTCGGCTGCACCACCCGCAGCAGGTAGTCGGTGACGTCATTCACCGGCAGCACCGTGCTCGAGTAGTTGAGGTACATGACGTCCGTGGTCTGGTTGGCCGCCAGCGAGATGACCGGCAGCTGCGACTGCGGCGGCAGCTGGTTGCGCACCGCGTTGACCTGCGCGCTGATCTCGGTGAGCGCCTTGCTCGCCGGATAGTTCATCTGCAGCGTCGCCGTGATGGTGGAGCTGCCGGCGCTCGAGACCGAGGAGAGGTAATCGATCCCCTGCGCCTGGGCGATCGCGGCCTCGAGCGGCTGCGTGATGAAGCCGGCCACGGTCTGCGCGTCCGCGCCGTAGTAGGCGGTCGACACGGTGATGACGCCATTCTCCGTCTGCGGGAACTGTGTCACCGGCAGCTGGAAAATGGCGCGCAGGCCGAGCACCAGGATCAGG
This sequence comes from Pseudomonadota bacterium, assembly GCA_019352035.1. GTDB lineage: Bacteria > Pseudomonadota > Gammaproteobacteria > Steroidobacterales > Steroidobacteraceae > 13-2-20CM-66-19. Next base: position 39,220 of record JABBNZ010000009.1, read on the forward strand.
AGACTCACGACCGCCGACAGCACCGGCCGGCGGATGAAGAGATCGGTGAACTGCTTCACGCCGCGCCTCAGTGCTCCTGCGGAGACGGATTGGGATTGTCGAGCGGCAGCACGCTGTTGTTCACGATCAGCCGCGTGCCGTTCTTGATCTTCATCTGGCCGCTGCTCACGACGACATCGCCGGCGACGAGGCCCTTGACGACAGCCACCTGATCGCCCCGCGTCGGCCCCAGCGTCACGAATCGGAGCAGCGCCACCGGATGGCCGCCCGCTTTGGCGGGCTTGCGCACGAGATACACCGTCTCACCGTACGGGTTGTAGGTGATCGCGGTCTGCGGCAGCGTGAGATAACGCTCCTCGGCTCCCGCCTCGACGTCGGTGCGGACGAACATGCCCGGCAGGAGCTTGTGCTGCGGATTGCGGATCGTCGCCTCGGCCAGGAGGTTGCGGGTGGACGGATCGACCAGCGTATCGATGGAAGTGATCTTGCCCGCGAAGGTAGCCCCGCGGAAGGCATCCGCCGTCACGCGGACTGTCTGGCCCACGCTGACACGAGACAGATCGTCCTGAGGGAGGCGGAAGTCGACGTAGATGGGGTCGACCGACTCCAGAGTGACGATGGGGTCGCCGGGGTTGAGGTACTGGCCGGGATTGACCGTGGTGATGCCGAGACGGCCGCTGAACGGCGCCCGGATGGTCTTCTTCGCCACCAGGGCGGCCTGCGCCGCCTCCTGGTCGCGGGCGCTCTTCAAATTGGCCTCATCGGTGTCGAGCTGCGCCCGGCCGATCGCCTGCGCCTGGTACTGGATGAGATCGCGGTGATAGGTCAGCGCGGAGAGATTGGCCGCTGCACGCAACGCCTTGAGCTGCGCGATATCGGGATCGGCATTGAGTTGCACCAGCGTCTGCCCGCTTCGCGCGTCCGCGCCGGACTGGAAGTCCACCGCGCGCACGAGGCCCGCCACTTCGGTAGTGACCTCGACGCCGTGAACGGCCCGCAGGCTCCCCACCGCGCGAATTTCAGGCTGCCATTGCGAGTATTCGGCGGTGGCCGTGCTCACGGTCTGGGGCAGTGAGGCATTCTTCACCATGGCTTTGCGGATGAAATGGGCCTTCACCACCGTGTTGAAGACCACCGCGCCACCGACGAGAAGAACCATCACGGCCAGCACGATGGCGAGCCGACGTTTCATCACGCTCTTCACAGCAACTCCTGATGACCCGGTCCCCTTCCTCCGGCGCGCCTGGGAAGGACTTCGAGCAGCCGCACCCATGGGGCGGGCCGCGCCAGGACGTGGACCAACCGGGAAACTGCAAGAAGTGCGCTACTTTAGCAGAATGCCCGGCTGTCTCTCCTCTCTCTAAGGTATGGTGCGCCGATGCATGCCCCGCTCCCGGACAGCCTCGACCCGGTGGTGCTGAGCGCCGCCGGGCTCTGCAAGAGTTACCCGGGGGTCATCGCCCTCGAGCAGGTGTCCCTGGCGGTGCATCGCGGCGAGGTGGTCGGCCTCCTGGGCCCCAACGGCGCCGGCAAGACCACCACCATCAACCTGATCCTCGGGGTGCTGAGTCCCACCGCCGGCAGCGTGCGCATCGGCGGCATCGATCTGGCGCTCGATCGCCCGCGCGCCCTGGCGCAGGTCAACTTCTCGGCCGTGTACGCGCCGCTTCCCGGCAATCTCACGGTGGCGCAGAACCTGCGCTTCTTCGGGCTGATCTATGGCATACCCCGCCTCGGGCACAGGGTGGAGGAATCGCTGCGGCAGTTCGACCTCGAGCGCCTGCGCAACACCCGATGCGGCGTGCTCTCTTCCGGCGAGCAGACGCGCGTCGCGCTCGCCAAGGCGCTCCTCAACCGGCCGAGGCTGCTGCTGCTCGATGAGCCGACCGCCTCGCTGGACCCGGCTGCCGCGCAAACCATCCGCGCGCGCATCCGCACCCTCGCGGCCGCGACCGGCTGCGGGATCCTCTGGACTTCCCACAACATGTACGAAGTGGAGGAAGTGTGCGACCGGGTGCTCTTCCTCTCGCAGGGCCGCATACTCCTCGAGGGTGATCCGCGCCGCCTGCCGCGGGAGCACGGCGCCGCGACACTGGAGGAGCTCTTCATCCGCCTGGCGCGCGAGCCGCTCGCGCAGGCGATGGAGAGCACCGGATGAGGATGAAACCGGTGGCGGGCATCCTGCTGCGCCAGTTCTACCTGCTGCGGGGCAGTCCGGTGCGCGCGCTTCCCATGTTCGCCTGGGTGGCCATCGACATCGTGGTGTGGGGATTCATCACGCGCTACCTCAACTCGATGGCCGCGGGCCGCTTCGATTACATGCCGAGCCTCCTCGGCGCGGTCCTGATGTGGGATTTCTTCACGCGCATCATGCAGGGGGTGAGCACGGCATTCCTCGAGGATGTCTGGGCGCGCAACTTCCTCAACCTCTTCGCCACCCCGCTCACGATCCCGGAATACATCCTCGGCCTCGTGATCACCAGCATGGGCACGAGCGCGGTGGGGCTCGCCGTGATGCTCGTGCTCGCGACGGCCGTATTCGGCCTGCCGTTCTTTTCGCTGGGAGCCCTGCTCGTTCCGTTCCTTCTCGTTCTGTTCGGCTTCGGTATCGCGCTCGGCATTCTCGCGAGCGCGCTCGTGCTGCGTCTCGGGCCGGCATCGGAATGGCTCGTATGGCCTCTCCCGGCCCTGCTCTCGCCGTTCGCCGGCGTCTTCTACCCGCTCGCGACGCTGCCGCGCTGGATGCAGGCGGTCGGACATCTCCTGCCGCCATCGTATGTGTTCGAGGGCATGAGGGCGGTGCTCGCAGGCCGGCCCCTCTCGGCGGCCAGCCTGGCTGTCGGCGGCGCCATCGCCGGGCTCGACATCCTGCTCGCGGCCTGGTTCTTCACGCGCGTCTTTCGTTACGCCATCCGCACGGGGCTCCTCGCCCGGTACAGCGCGGAGAGCTCGGCTTGATCCCAGGCACTGATCCGCCGCCGCCGCGCGCGGCGGCGCCTGCCGGATGATGGCCGGCAGGCCTGATCCTGGCCTGCGCTCCCTTGCCGCGGTCCGGCCTGAGCCATCCCATCGGCGGCGGCCATGGCGCCCTGCTCGACATCCTCCCGGCCGCGCGTGACGGCGGCCTTGCTCCCGATCGCCTGGCCGCCGACCCCGCGCCGCTTCCACGGCCGATCCGAGCGAGCGCCGCAAGAGCGGCGGGGCGAACCGAGGAAAGCTTGCCAGAATTTCACATTTTGCGGTAACTTACATGTTTCATGTTTGACCCATTTGTCTGTCCGGAGGTTGCGGTGAAGAAGTCCTTTCTCGTTCTCTGCGTAATTACGGCCGGCGCACTCGCCGCCTGCAGCTCACCCAACGCCGACTGGCAGAAGGCGACGCAGCAGAACACGGTGGTCGCCTACCAGAGCTTCATCAAGGAGCACCCCAGCGATGCCCGGGTGGAGCAGGCGCGCAACCGCATCAATGCACTGACGGACGAGCAGGCGTGGAGCGCGGCGAAGAGCGCGGACACCCTGGACGCCTACCAGCAGTATCTGCAGCAGGAGCCGAATGGCATGCATGCGGCCGATGCGCAGGACAAGGTGAACAGCCTGCAGCAGTCCGCCGCCTGGCAGACCGCACAGTCCACCAATACGACCGAAAGCTATCAGGACTTCCTGTCGAAGTACCCGAACGCGCCGCAGGGTGACCAGGCGAAGGCGGCACTGAAGAAGCTGACGGGCTACCAGGCAGTGCTCGCCGTGGTGCATACCCAGGCCTACGGCGAGAAGCTCGCCAAGACCCTGAAGAGCAAGTTCGGCAACGAGCTGCAGGACGTGGTGGTCGTGCCGCACGGCAAGCTGTTCGAGCTCCGCTCGGCGCCGATGACCGAGTCCCAGGTGAAGACCGCCTGCGAGAAGGTGCGCAAGGCGCATTACCGTTGTGACGTGGAAAAGAGCGTCTCCTGACGCTCACCCGCCCGCTTTACTCGTCTCGGACGGCCCGCCGCCGGCACATCGCCTGCGGCGGGCCTCTTGCATCTGCCGTCGGCATCCGGTAAAGGATCGCGCGATGATCGGCGGCATCTTCCTCTCTGCAGAATCTCTCAGCGCCCGCGGACTGCCGCGCGAAGCGGAGAGCCCGGCCCTTGTCGTTCCGGGTGACCCGGCCTCGCGCATTGCGCCAGGCTCCGGGTCTGCGTGACCGGCGCGGACGATCTGCCGGCAGATGTGTGCGCGCTGCTTCACGAGCACATCGAGTCTTACGAGCAGCTCGAGACGCTGCTGCTCCTGCGGCGTGAGCGCTACGAGGAATGGACAGGCCAGGGACTGGCCGATCGCCTGCGCGTGCAGGCGGATCTCATCGGCACCGCGCTCGCAGGTCTCGAGGCGAGCGGGCTGGTGCAGGTCCTCGCCACCGCTCCCGCGCGCTATGCCTACCGGCCCGCGAGCGCCGGGCTCGACGCCGCCGTGAGCCGTCTCGAGCGCGAGTACGCGGAGCGGTCGATCCTCATCATCCAGCTGATGAGCGCCAACGCCATCGAGCGCCTGCGCACCGCGGCCCTGCATACGTTCGCGGACGCTTTCGTGTTGAACAGGAAGGGCGATGACCGTGGCTGAGGCGGTTTACATCCTTTGCGCGATCACGAGCATCCTCTGCGCGGCGCTGCTCCTGCGCGGGTACCGTGCGACGCGCACCTGGCTGCTCTTCTGGGCGAGCATCTGCTTCGTGTTCCTCGCCATCAACAACGTGATCCTGTACATTGATCTCGTCGTAATCCCCGCGAGCTCTCCCATCGACCTCTTCTGGTATCGCAATACGGCAGCGGTGATTGGAGTGCTGGTGCTCGTCTTCGGCCTGGTCTGGGAATCACGCTAGGAGCCTGCCGTGAAGCTCTTCATGTGGGGTGTCCTGGCGATGGCGAGCCTCGTCGCGGCGCTCTTCTTCCTGCGCTACTGGCGCGAGAGCCGGGACCGGCTGTTCGTTTTCTTCGCGCTCGCGTTCGCGGGCCTCGCGGCCAACTGGACCGGGCTCGCCATCATCGATCAGCCTACCGACGAGGCCCAGCAGAAGTACGCGTACGTCGCGCGGCTCGTCGCCTTCCTGGTGCTCATCATCGGCATCTTCGACAAGAACCGCCGCAGCGGCCGGCTGTAGGAATAAATAAGAGGGTGCAAGAGGCGCACGCGCTCCCGCACGGCGGCGGGCCGCCTGCGGGGGTTCTTGCGTCTGCCGACTCATTGCGGTAAGTATTTGGAATGAGCGTCGCGGCGCCCCAACTCGACCCCGGCCTCCCGGCCCGGATCATCGTGGCCGGCTCCGGGCGTTCGTGATCGACGCGAGCGACCTCCCGGAAGATGTGCGGGCGCTGCTTCAGGAGCACATCGAGTCCTACGAGCAGATGGAGACTCTCCTGCTCCTGCGGCGCGAACGCCACGAGCAATGGACGGCCTCGGGCCTCGCCGGCCGCCTGCGCGTGCGGGCGGAGCTCATCGATACCGCCCTCGCGGGCCTGGAGGCGAGCGGCCTGATCGAGGCCATCGGCGCCGCCCCCCTGCGATTCGCCTACCGGCCCGCCGGCGCCGGGCTCGATGCCGCCGTGGGCCGGCTAGAGCGCGCATACACCGAGCGGCCGATCCTGGTCATCCAGCTCATGAGCGCCAACGCCATCGAGCGCCTGCGTACCGCGGCGCTACACACCTTCGCCGACGCCTTCGTGTTGAAGAAGAAGGACAGGGACCGTGGCTGAGGGGGTCTACATGCTGTGCGCAGTCACGAGCATTCTCTGCGCGCTGCTTCTACTGCGCGGATACCGCGCGACGCGGGCGCGGCTGCTCTTTTGGGCGAGCCTCTGTTTCGGGTTCCTCGCGCTCAACAACGTGATCCTGTACATCGACCTGGTCGTCCTGCCGACGCAGATCGACCTCTTCTGGTACCGCAATACCTCGGCCGTGGCTGGAATGCTGATGCTCGTTTTCGGCCTCGTCTGGGAGTCCAGCTAGGGAGCCGCCGTGAAGATCTACGTATGGGGTGTCCTGGCGATGGCGAGCCTCATCGCGGCGATCTTCTTCCTGCGCTATTGGCGCGAGAGCCGGGAGCGGCTGTTCGCCTACTTCGCGCTCGCCTTCGCGGGCCTCGCCGCCAACTGGACCGGGCTTGCCATGATCGACCATCCCGCGGCCGAGGCACGGCAGGAATACGCCTACGTGGTGCGGCTCATCGCCTTCGTGATCCTGCTCATCGGCATCCTCGACAAGAACCGCCGCAGCGGCCGCCTGTGACCGCCGCGGCGCTCAGCCGAGGGGACCACCTACGGCGAGCAGCAACTGGATGGTATCGAGATACTGCCGCTGGTGCGCCCGCAGGAAGCCGAGCTCCGCCCGCTGGCGCTGACGCTGGGCGTTGAGAACCTGCAGCAGGCCTGAATCTCCCGCCTGATAGCTCTGCCGTGCAAGCTCCAGGCTCGCCTCCGCGGTATCCCGGGCATTCGACTGGGCGGCGACGAGCTGCGCGTCATGATCCAGCGCATCGAGCAGATCGGCGACCTGGCCGAAGGAATCGAGCACCACCTCCTGATAACGGTCGGCGCTAGCATGCAGCGCATCGAGCGCCGCCCGCCGCTCGGCGCGCAGTGTTCCGCCGTCGAAGAGCGGCTGGGTCAGGCCCGCGATCAGCGACCATGCCGTCGAAGAGACATCGAAGAGCTTCGCTGGACTCAGCGCCTGCTGGCCGAGAGTGGCCGTCAATGCGATCTGGGGATACAGATTGGCGGTCGCGACACCGACCGCGGCCGTGGCCGCATGCAGCTGCGCTCGCGCCGCCAGGATGTCGGGACGGCCGCGCACCAGCTGCGAGGGCACGCTCACCGGCAACTCCCGGGGCAAGCGGATGCCGGTGAGCTCGAGGTCCGGCTGTGCCCAGTCGGCGGGCGGCTGGCCGAGCAGCACCGCGAGCGCGTGACGCGCCACCGCCAGCTGCTGATAGAGAGGCGGCAGCAGGGTCTGGTCGCTTGCAAGCTGGCTGCGCGCGGTCAGCACGTCGAGCTTCGACACCGAGCCGTTGGCGAACGCGGTGCGCACGAGGCGCAGATTGCTGCGGTCCTCGGCCAGCAGCTGCGCGGCCGCTCGGATCTGGCCGCGGGTCGCGGCGATGATGACCGCCTCCGAAGCCACATCGCCGGTGAGCGTCAGCCGGGCCGCCTCGAGCTCGCTGCGCTCATACTGCTCGAGCGCCTTCTGCTCCTCGATCGAGCGGGCAGTGGCGCCATCGTAGTCGAGCAGGTAGCGCACGCTCGCGCCCACGGCCTCGTAGGTGAAGGGGGCGACGTCGAAGGTCCCGAGGAATTCCGCCCCATACTTCTGCCGTCCCGTCCCGGCCTGCAGCCCGATCTGCGGATAGAGCTGTCCCGTCTGCGCCGCGACCAGCTCCCTCGCCTGCGCCAGCGTGGCCTTCGCGGCCGCGAGATTTCGATTGTCGGCCAGCGCCTGTCGCATCAGCTGGTCGAGCTCGGATGATCGGAACAGGGTCCACCATCTGGGGCCGGCGGCCGCGCCCAGCACGATCCGCTGCACGTAGGGGCCGGCCGCGGGCGCGCGCCGCGCCGCTGCCGCGGCCGCGGTGTCGACGGGATTTGATTCGCCCGCCGGGCGGTACGCGCGAGTGGCCGGCACCGCCGGGCGATGGAAGTTGGGGCCGACGGTGCAGCCGCAAAGGAGAGCCGCGGCGGCGGCCGCGGCGGCGGCCCGCGCTGCTCGTCTTCGGCGGGGATCGAGGCTCACCGCATCACTCCATCACCGCCGGGCTCTGTGCGCGCGCACGCGCCGGCCGCAGCAGCAGCACCAGGGGAATCAACGCCAGCGTCATCACGAACATCAGCTTGAAATCGTCGTTGTACGCGATCATCTGCGCCTGCCGGGTCACCTCGGCATTCAATGCGGCGAGGCCCGCGGGAGCGGTCAGGCTGAACGGGGCGGGGATCCGTATCTGGCCGCCCCAGGGAAGGATGTGGGATGCGAGGCGCTCGTGCATGACTTGTGTGTTGCGCGTCAGGAGCGCTCCGGTTGCGGCTATTCCGATGCTGCTGCCCACATTGCGCAGCAGGTTGAAAATCGACGTACCTTCGGACCGGTATTGTACCCCGAGAGTCGCGAACGCCACGGTGGTCAGCGTGACGTAGGTGAGGCCGGTGCCGAGCCCCTGGATGAAAGTGCTCGACCAGACGAGGGTCGGCGGCATCCGGGTGGAATAGCCGCACATCATCTCGAGCGAGGCGGCCGTCACGGCGATGCCGATGGCGATGAGGAGCCGCGAATCGACGCGGCCGATGAGCCTGCCGGCGACATACATGGAGATGAAGCTGCCGAAGCCGCGCGGCGCCATGGCTATTCCCGAGGTCATCACCGGATACCCGAGCAGACTCTCGAGCAGAGGCGGCAGCAGCGCTAGCGTGGCGAAGAGCACCACGCCCACTACGAATACCAGCAGATTCCCCATCGAGAAGTTGGTGTCCTTGAACAGACCCGGGCTGACGAACGGCTCCCGCGCCGTCAGCGTATGCACGATGAAGACGTATAGCGCCGCAACGGCGACGCCGGCCTCGATCCAGATCTCCGGCGAGCTGAGCCAGTCCTTGAGCTCGCCGCGATCGAGCAGGATCTGCAGCGCGCCGACGGCCAGGCTGAGCGCCCCGAACCCCAAAAAATCGAAGCGGCTGCGGCGGCCCTCCGTCTCGCGCACGTAGGCCATGAGGCCAATGGCCGAAAGCACGCCGAACGGCACGTTGATGTAGAACACCCAGCGCCAGCTGTAATTGTCGGTGAGCCAACCGCCGAGCACCGGCGCCAGCATCGGTCCCAACACCACGCCCTGGCCCCAGAGCGCCATGGCGCGCCCGTGCCGCTCCGGGGGATTGATGTCGAGAAGCACGGCCTGCGACAACGGCACGAGACCCGCCCCCGAGAGCCCCTGCAGCACCCGGAAGAACACGATCTGGTCGATCGACTGCGCCATGCCGCAGAGCATGGAGCTGACGGTGAAGCCGATGACCGAGGCGACCAGGACCCGCTTGCGGCCAAAGCGCCCGGCGAGCCAGCCGGAGAGCGGCGTCATGATCGCCGCCGCCACGATGTAGGAGGTCAGCACCCAGTCCATCTGCTCGAGCGATGCCGAGAGGTTGCCGCCGATGTGCGGCAGCGCGACGTTGGCGATGGTCGTGTCGACCGCCTGCAGCACGGTGGCGAGCGTGACGGAGGCGGTAATGAGTCCGCGATGCTGCGACGGGCCTGCCGGCATGGCTCGTGGGCTTCCTCGGCGTGCTGCGCAGGTCAGGTTGCCGCGACCGACGCACTGCGTTTCACCCGGCCCGGGCGGGTATCCACCGTGACCGCCGCGCTCAATCCCGAGCGCACCGCCGGCAGAGGCCCGTCCAGATGCAGCCTGACGTCGAGCCGCTGCACGACCTTCACCCAGTTTCCGGTGGCGTTCTGCGGCGGCAGCACCGAGAACTGCGCACCGGTCCCGGGCGTGATGCTCGATACGACGGCGCGGAAGGTCCGCCCCGGGTAGGCGTCAATGTGCACCGTCGCGGGCTCGCCGGGCCGCATGTGGGCCAGCTGGTTTTCCTTGAAATCCGCCTCCACCCAGGTGTCGTGACTCGAGACGAGCACGAAGGCGGGAGTGGCGGCCGGCAGATAGCCGCCGACCTGCAGATGCTCGACCCCGGTCACGATCCCGTCCGCGGGCGCCTTCACGGTGGTATACGAGCGCTCGAGCAACGCGCGATCGAGCGCCGCCTGGGCCTGCTCGACCAACGGATGGGCATTCACCGCGATGTCGGGTTGTCCACCCAGCCTCGCGAGCGCGGCGGTGATCTGCTGCTTCGCCGCGGCGACGCTCTGCTGCGCCTCGCTGCGGGCGAGCCGCGCCCTGTCCAGCCGCGATCGCGAGGCGATGCCGCTCGCGAGGAGCCGCGACTCGCGCCGGTACTCACGGTCGGCATAGGCGAGTGCGCTTTGCGCCGATTTCAGGCCCGCGAGCCGCTGCCGATAGTCCGCCTTCAGCGTCTCGACCTGCAGCCGCGCACCCTCCAGGCGCGCCCGCGCCGCCTCGACCGCGATGCGGAACGGCCGGTCGTCCAGCCGAAACAACACCTGGCCGCGGCGCACCTGCCGGTTGTCGCGCACGTCGACCTGACTGACTCTGCCCGACACATTGGCGCTGATCGCCACCTCGGCGGCGCGCAGGTAAGCGTCGTCGGTCGACTGATAGCGGCCGCTCGTCAGGTAGACGTACACCCCTGCCGCCGCCATAAGGAGCGGCACGCCCCATATGAGCGGCAGGCGCAGCCGCTCGCGCAGCGGCTGCTTCGCCGGCGCCTCGTGCTCTTGCGGCCGCGGCGGCGCGGGCGCATCGCCGCCGGGCGGCTCCCGGGCCGGATCGGCTCCGCGAGCCGTGGTGGCGCTCATCGCGAGGACCTCTGTGACTTCTCGGGGGCACGGTCGGGATCCGGCCGGGCCAGCGGCGGGAGCGACGACAGGTTGGCATGGACGCGCTCCAAGAGCCCGATCAGCGTCGAGCGCTCCTCGTTCGAGACTCCGTGGAGCGTTTCGGCGCGTGTTTCGGCAATGAGGCGCCCGATGTGCTCGAGCACGGGCCTGCTCTTCGAGGTCAGCCACAGGGTATGCGCCCGCCGGTCCGCCGGATCGAAGCGCCGCTGCACCCAGCCGTCCGCCTCCATCCGGTCGAGAATCCTGACCAGCGTCATGGGATCGAGCTCCGTCAGCTCCGACAGGCGCTTCTGGCTCACCCCTTCGTTGTTCTCCAGATGGAGCAGCGCCCGGCACAGCGGTAGGGTGAGGGAGAGCGCCTGTGCGCGCTCCTCGAACCGCCGCGTATAGAGGCGGGTCGTATCCTTCAGTAGGAATCCGAGCTGGCGGTTGAGATCCATAGTCATAAGCGACTATATAGTATCAGCTCTTATCATATCATGTGATAGCACTGTTCGCCCCCGGGCAGCGGCTCGCCTGTAGAATCCGCTGCACGATCGGCCCCCCCACCCGCAAGCACGAAAGGCGCAATCCTCGATGTTCGCTCGCTGGATGTCCTCTTCAGTCCCCTCTTGCCGCCGCGGGTGGCCCGCCGCGGCATGCGCCGGGTTTCTCGTCTTTTCGTCGCTGGCCTCGGCCGCGGCCGCCGCGTCTTCGGCCGCCACGGGCCCGGCGCCGGAGCCCTTCGTTCCGACGCCCGCGCAGCTATTCGGTCCGCTTTTCGTGCGCGTGCAGATGGATGCGTTGTTCAAGGACGAGAAGGCGTTCCCCGATGCGGCGCCCAAAGCCGCGCCGAGCGTCATCCTGCGCCGCTATCGCGCGGCCCACCCGCGCTCGCGTGCCGCGCTCCTGCGGTTCGTGCAGCGCAACTTCTCCCTTCCCCTGCCTGCGAAAACGCCCCCCGCCCTGCCCGAGAAGAGCCTGAGGGCGCACATTGCGAGACTCTGGCCGCTGCTGACACGTCAGCCGGCGGTCCCCCCCCCGTATTCGTCGCTCCTCTACGTGCCAAAGCCCTATGTGGTCCCCGGCGGCCGTTTCCGGGAGTTCTACTACTGGGACTCCTACTTCAGCATGCTCGGGCTGATCCCCGATGGGCATCTCGCCACGGCGCGCGACCTCGTCGACGATTTCTCCTACATGCTGCGCGAGTACGGGCACATTCCCAACGGGTCCCGCACGTACTACCTGTCGCGCTCGCAGCCTCCGGTCTACTACCTGATGGTGGGCCTCCTCTCCCGCAATCCGGCGAGCGCATGGTCGCAGCACCTGGCCGACCTGGAGCGTGAGTACGAGTACTGGATGCAAGACTCGGCGGGGCTGCGCCCGGGACAGGCGCGACGCAACGTCGTCGAGATGCCCGACGGCGCCATTCTCAACCGTTACTGGTCCGCCTCGGACACGCCGCGCGATGAGTCCTACCGCGAGGACGTCCTGCTCGCGCGCGCCTCCGGCCGGCGCCCGGCTCAGGTGTATCGAGATGTCCGTGCCGCAGCCGAGAGCGGCTGGGATTTCAGCTCCCGCTGGCTCGCGGACGGCCGCCATCTCACCACGATCCGCACGACCGACATCGTGCCGGTCGATCTCAACAGCCTCCTCTATGGGCTGGAACGGGCAATCTCCCGCGGCTGCGGCGCGCGTCACGAACTGGCCTGCGAGCGAGATTTCGCCGCGCGCGCCCGCCGCCGCCGCCAGGCGATGGATCGCTACCTCTGGAGCGCCAAGGCCGGATATTTCACGGACTACGACTGGCGCGATCACCGGCGCAATCCGGAGCTCAGCGCGGCGACCCTGTATCCGCTCTTCACCGGCGTCGCCGACTTGCGCCAGGCCGATGCCGTTGCCGCGGTCACGAAAGCGCGGCTGCTCAAGGAAGGCGGCCTCGTCACGACCAACATCGATTCCGGACAACAGTGGGATGCTCCCAACGGCTGGGCACCGCTGCAGTGGATCGCCGTCATCGGGCTGCGCCGCTATCATCACCCGGCGCTCGCTCGCGAGATCGCCGGCCGCTGGCTCGCAACCGTTCAACGGGTTTTCGCCAACACCGGCAAGCTGGTCGAGAAATATGACGTCGAGCACATCCTTCCCGGCGGCGGCGGGGAGTACCCTCTGCAGGACGGTTTCGGCTGGACGAACGGCGTGACCCGTGCGCTGCTCGGGCTCTACCCGCGCCTCAGTCGCCACCCGTGAATGACCGCAACCTGGAGCTTCGGGGCCGCCGGGAAGCGAGGCGCGCCCCGGGGCGGGTAGGCGGCCGGCTCCCGCAGGCGTAAACTCCATCTCATGGCAACGGGTTGGGCAGGCGACGGCGCCGTACAAGATCAGATCGATGCGACCGTGACCGACGGCATTCAGCGCGCGAAGAGCCGCCTGCCGCAGGGGCCCGGCCTCACGCATTGCGCGGACTGCGGCGCGGCGATCCCCGAAGCGCGGCGCACGGCCATTCCCGGCGTGCGCCTGTGCATTGCGTGCCAGGATGCGGCCGATCGCGATGTCGCGCGGTTCAGCGGCTACAACCGCCGCGGCAGCAAAGACAGCCAGCTCCGCTGAGCGCGGGCCGCGCGTCTAAAACTCCTATCCTGTGCCCCTGATCGCGCTCCTCGACGCCAGGCTTGCGCTCGGCGACCACCCGCTGCTCGACGGCGCCCGGCTCGCCCTGCAGCCCGGCGAGCGCCTCGGCCTGATCGGCCGCAACGGCACCGGGAAATCGACGCTGCTGCGGATCATCGCCGGCCAAGGCTCTCTGGACGAGGGCGAGCGGCAGGTGCGCGAGGGACTGCATATCACGCTGGTCGAGCAGGAGCCCGAGCTTGCGCAGGCGCCTACCCTGCGCGAGAGCCTGCTCGAGCGCGCGCGAATCCTCGCGAGCGCGCCGGCACGCGCCGCCCTGCTCGGTGATGAGCGCGAGCGCTGGAGCTTCGAGACGCGCCTCACGCAGTTCCTGCACCGTTTCGAGCTGGATCCTGACACGGCTCCGGCGACGGCCTCGGGCGGTGAGCGCAAGCGCGCGGCCCTCGCTCTTGCCCTCGCGATGAAGCCGGAGCTCCTCCTGCTCGATGAGCCCACCAATCACCTCGACATTGCCGCCATCGAGCGCCTGGAAGAGCTGCTGCTCAAGGTACCGGCCGCGGTCGTGATCACCCACGATCGGGCCTTTCTCGACCGCATCACCACGCGGATCGTGGAGCTCGACCGGGGCGTTCTTCGCTCGTACCCCGGCAACTTCGCGGCGTACGAGGCGCGGCGGGAGCAGGAGCTGGCCGCGGAAGACCTGGCGGGCCGCAGGTTCGACAAATTCTGGGCGCAGGAGGAAGTCTGGATCCGCAAGGGCGTCGAGGCCCGCCGGACGCGCAACGAAGGCCGGGTACAGCGCCTGGAGCGGCTGCGGCTGGAACGGGCCGCCAGGCGCGAGCGGCTCGGCACGATGAAGATGAGTCTGGATGCGGGTCAGCGCTCAGGTCAGCTCGTTGCGGAGCTGACAGACGTCGGCAAGAGCTTCGGCGGACGGCCGTTGGTATCGCACCTGTCGATGCGCATCCTGCGCGGCGATCGCATCGGACTCATCGGCCCCAACGGCGCGGGCAAGACCACCCTCATCCGCCTGATTCTCGGCCAGTTGCCGCCCGATGAGGGCAGCGTGCGGCTCGGCACGAATCTCGAGATCGCCTACTTCGACCAGCTCCGGGAGCAGCTCGACCCGCAGGCCACGGTCGCCGACATGATCAGCCCGGGATCGGAGTGGGTGACGGTCGCCGGCGAGCGCAGGCACGTCATGAGCTATCTCGGCGACTTCCTCTTTGGCGCGCAGCGGGCGCGCTCTCCCGTCAAGATGCTCTCCGGCGGCGAGCGCAACCGGCTGCTCCTCGCGCGGCTCTTCGCCCGGCCCGCCAATCTGCTCGTGCTCGATGAGCCCACCAACGATCTCGACATCGAGTCCCTCGAGCTGCTCGAGCAGCGCCTGCAGGACTATACCGGCACGCTGCTGCTCGTGAGCCACGACCGCCGCTTTCTCGACGACGTCGTGACGCAGACGCTCGCCGCCGAAGGTGGCGGGACGTGGCGCGAGCACGTGGGCGGCTACAGCGATTGGTTGCGAAGCACCGTGGCAGCCGCGGAAAACTCCGGCAACACGACGCGGGAGGCGGCAACCCGGGCAGCGCCGGTTCAGTCCAAGCCGCGCACGCGCCTCGGCCACAAGGAGCAACGGGAGCTGGCCTCGCTGCCCGGCGAGATCGAGACGCTCGAGCAGGAGCAGGCGGCGATCACAGCGCGCATGAGCGCGCCGGACTATCACCAGCAAGGCGCGCTGAAGATCCGAGCCGACCGGCAGCGGATCGAGGAGATCGAGGCCGTGCTGCTCACGAAGTTCGAGCGCTGGGAGGCGCTGGAAGCCGAGCGCAGCCGCCTCACCCGGTAATCGGGCGGTGATGTCGGGAAGCGGGCCGCGGGGACCGGCGTCTCAAGGGCGCCGCGCGATGAGCGCCACCAGACTCGCGATTTCCGTGAGCTCGCCGAGGGCGGCGAGCGCGCCGCGCAAATCGGCCTCGAAGGCGCCGAGTCTCGGCCCCAGCTTCTCGGGCGAGCAGGTGGACATCGAGAGCGCCCTGCCGAGGAGCTCATCCGCCGATATCGGCTTGCGGATGACGATACTGATCGCCTCGAGCTCGTTGAAGGACGAGGCGAGCAGCAGCGACTCATGCGAGCGGTAGTCGGCCGCTTTACGCTCGGAGATTACCGACTCGTCGCCGCGGCCGTATCGGTTGGCAACATCGTGCAGCACGTCGGCCCAACGGTTCTCGGCCGTCTTCGGATGCTCGTCGTGAAAGAGCGCGATCGCACCGCCCGGCGCGATGATGGCGTCGAGCCGCATCAGAGTCGCGGCCCGATCCATCCAGTGAAACGATCGGCCCATCGTGACCAGTCGGTAGGGCCCCATGCCGGGCGTCAGGTCGTCCGAGCCACCGCCCCACAACGTCAGCTTCACACCCGCGGCTCGGGCCGCCTCCTCCGCCGCCGCGAGCATGGTGGGCTCCGGATCGGCGGCAGTCACCCGCATGCCCGCGGCCGCGAACGGCATTGCGAGAAGCCCCGGGCCCGTGCCGAGATCCAGCAGCGAATCGCCCTCTCTCATTCCCGTCAGCTCGATCACGCGCTCGATCAGGCGCGGGGGATACCCCAGGCGGTAACGGGTGTAGAAAGGGACGGTGCTTTGAAATCGGCTGGCGTGGCAGCTCATGGCGACATTCTCCCATGTTTGTGCAGGGCGGGGCCGAATCGCTAAGATGGCACGGTATGGCGAGCAGCCCCGCCGATGAACGACCCTGAGCTCGTGAAGCCTCATTCCGATGCATGCAAGCGCAATCAGGGCCCGATACTCGAGGTGCTGCGGGATCACTTCGCGGATCGGCGGCACGTGCTCGAAATCGGCAGCGGCACGGGTCAACATGCGGTGCATTTCGCCGCCGCCCTGTCCTGGCTCTCCTGGCAGACATCCGACGTGGACGGCAATCTTCCCGGGATCCGGTCATGGATCGAGGAATCGGGCCTCCCCAATCTCCCGCCGCCGATCGCGCTCGATGTGACAGGTCCGTGGCCCACGGCGCGCTTCGATGCCGCCTTTACCGCGAACACGCTGCACATCATGGGCTGGCCCGAGGTGCAGGCGTTGTTCGCTGCGATTGCGCAAGTGCTCGCCCCGGATGCCGTTCTCGCCGTGTACGGGCCTTTCAACTACGACGGCCGCTTCACCAGCCCGAGCAACGCCGCGTTCGACGATTGGCTCAAGCAGCGATCCCCTCGAAGCGGAATCCGTGACTTTGCCGCCATCGACCAGCTCGCCCGCTCGATCGGCTTCATCCTCGTGGAGGACCGCCCGATGCCGGCGAACAATCGCACTTTGGTCTGGCGGCGCACCGCGGTAAAAGGACGGGTATAGTCGGGATGCGCGCGCGGTAAGCGCAGACGGTACCCGGGGAGAACGCCATGCGATTGCTGGGGAATATCCTCTGGCTGTTTTTTGGGGGACTCGCCACCGGGATCGGCTGGTGGGTGGCGGGCTTGGTGGCTGCCCTCACCATCATCGGCATTCCCTTCGCCATAGCGGCCTTTCGCATCGGCACTTTCTCCTTCCTGCCCTTCGGACGGGAGATCGTGGACCGGCCGGAGCGCGGCGAGGGACGCAAGCTCCTCATCCTGATCGGCAACATCGTCTGGATCGTACTGGGCGGCATATGGCTCGCGTTGGCGCACCTCTTTTTCGCCCTGGTGCTCGCCATCACCGTCATCGGCATACCCTTCGCCGTCCAACACCTGAAGCTGGCCCACCTTTCTCTCACCCCGTACGGCAAGATGATCGTCGTGCGGCCGTAGCAACGCGGCCAGTCCGCCGGATTCAGTGACCGCCCTGAACCAGCAGACCGGCATCCCTCAGCGCGGCGGCGAGACCCGCCTCGATCTGCGCGGCCTGCGGTCGGCAGATGTGCTGCAGGTGCATCACGGGGCCGGTGAGCACTTCGAGACCGCGCTTGAGGACGCTGCCGGAGGCACGGATACCGGCCTTGTGCTGATCGAAGCGCTGCGCCGGCGTGTAATCGCTCATGCCCACATACACGCCGAACGGCCCCCCTCTACGGTCGCGATAGTCGAGAAGCACCAGATAGAGGTTCGACCGGCCCTTGCGCGAGGCTTCAAAGCGAGCGGCGATCTCGTAGGCGGTCGCAAGCCAGTCGACATAGGTCATCGGAAGCCACTCCGGAATGGAGCTCGCCGCGCGATTCCAGAGCCTGTCGAGAGCTGAATCGAAGTCGATCCCGAGCTCGGCGCGCATCCACAGCTCGTGGATGCAATGCGCTCCGGCCGGTCCGTCCCCCTCGCCCAGCGCGGCCTGCAGACGGTCTCGAAGCTCGATACTGCGCAACGCCCGCAGAGGTCGGGTCGCGGGCGGCGCCCGCATCCAGTTGGAGGAGCCTGGGTGCAATCGCATCTGTGACGCTCTTCGCCGCGGGTGGGCCGATCCCGGGGGACGCGGCGCCGCGCCGCTCCGACCCGGTTACCAGCCGCCGTCGATGGTCGCGCGCGTCTGCGCTACGGCGACACGCCGGATCGCAGGCATTTCCTCATCCGATCTGCCATAGCGGCCGCCGAAGTTGCCATCGCCGATGCACTCCCGGACGGCGGTGGGGTCCTGCAAGGCGCGCAGGCGCGAGAAGTCCATCATCGGCTTCTGATGAGCCGCGGTTCATGTCCGGCGATTTTCATGGCTGGCGCTCGTGTATGGAAATGGCCGGTCCCGGCAGTTAGTCTGCGGTCCCGGTATCCCGGGGTGTCACCATGATAGCCGATCACGCCAAGACCGAGCGCCACCCGAATGAGCTCCTGATCACCGCATGGAATTTTTTCGATGGTGTCACCACCCGTGCCTGCGCGCGCGTCATCGTCATGGAAGGTTGGTTCCCTGCTACGCAATGCCCGCGTACTCCAGGGACGGAAGCGTCCTCTGCTTCTTCCAAAGCTCCTGGAAATTCAAGACAAGATACTCGACGCTGGGCTTCAGCGATGAGGCCAACCTCGACGACGGGCGCATATGGCCGACCGCCTTCGCGCTGAAGGAGGTCACGGACGCCGAAGAGGCGAGGATCGTCGCCCTCATCAGGAAAGCCGTGAGCTGAGCGTCCCCTACGCTCCCGGTATCGGCAGCACGGGCATGATCTCGACGGCATCGCCCGGAAAAGTAGCGAAGTGCGGGTGCTTCTCGAACAGCCTGGCGGCGGCTTCGTGCGAGTCCGCGCGCACGATCGTGAAGGCGGCCATGTGATTGCCGGTGTCTTCGATTCCTCGTTGCGTGACCTTCTTCGTCTTCCCCAAGGGTCCTCCCATTCCGAGGATGGAGGCCTGATGCTTCTCGACCCAGGCTTTCCACGCCACCATGCCCTCACGCTCCTTCGCGCGGCGCTCGGACTCGGGAAGGGCATCCCACTGCGCTCGCCGGGGACTGGTCTTACTGCCCAGGAACACCGCGAGATAGGTATCGTTCGCGCTCATCTGCAAGTCTCCTGTCTGCAATTGCGGCCGAGCGGCTGCCCGGCCTCATATTACCGGCCGAACGGGAAGGCCGCGGATCGACAGCCGCGCGCAGTGCGTCGCTTTCCCGGCGGAACCACGGCCGCGCTCTCGCTCCTATAATGCCCCTCTCTGCCACCATTCGAGCCCGAGGCCCCATGACCCGTCAACGCCCCGATCCGCGCGAGACGCCGCCCACCGCAGGGCGCAACCTGGGATTCGTCGCCCTGTTTCTGGTCGAGATGTGGGAACGGTTCGGCTATTACGGCATGACCGCCGTGGTGGTGCTCTTCATGGTGCAGAAGCTGGGATATTCGGACGACCGGGCCAATCTCACCTTCGGCGCCTTCGCAGCCATGGCCTACGCGGTTCCGGCGCTCGGCGGTTGGATCGGCGACCGCGTGCTCGGCAGCCGCCGCACCGCGTTTTTGGGCGCCATCATGCTGGCGGCGGGTTATGGCATGCTCGCCCTCCCCTACGCCTCGATCCTGTTTCCGGCGCTGGGCGTGATCGCCGTCGGCGGCGGCATCTTCAAGGCCAACCCCGCCAATTTGATCTCCAAGCTCTATGAAGGGGACACCGCCAGGATCGACAGCGCCTTCACGATGTACTACATGGCGGTCAACGTCGGCTCGACGCTCTCGCAGCTCGCCACGCCTCTCATCGCACTCTGGATCGGCTGGCACGTCGCATTCGCCGTGTGCGCGGCCGGTCTCCTCATCGGCATCCTGAATTTCCTGGCGATGCGCCGTTATCTGGCGCACGTCGGATCCGAGCCCGATTTCGAGCCGTTCCCGCTCAGGAAAGGGATCGCGGTCGTGGCGGGCGCGCTGGCCGCCATGGCCATGGTCGCCGCCATCATTCAGCACCTGGCCGTGGCGCGCGCCACTGTCTGGCTGGCGTTCGCCGCGCTGGTGGCGATCTTCGGTTACCTGATCTGGAAGGGCAGCCCGCAGGAGCGCAAGGGGCTGTGGGCGATCATCATTCTCACCGCGGAAACGATGCTCTTCTTCATTTTCTATCAACAGATGTCCACGTCCCTCACCCTGTTCGCCCTGCGCAACGTGGACCTCCATCTGGACATTCTCGGATTGCACTATTCCGTTCCCGCCGGGCAGGTGCAGGCTCTGGACCCCCTGTGGATTTTCGTCCTGAGCCCCATCCTGGCCTGGTACTACAACCGCTTGAGCCGCGGCCGGGGCGACTTCCACATCGCCTCGAAATTCGCCATCGGATTCGTGGTGTTGAGTGTTGGATTCTTCGTCTACGGGGCGAGCGGGCTGTTTGCGGTCAACGGCAAAGTCGGCTTCGGCTGGATGATCGCGGGCTATGGCCTGCAGTCCCTGGGAGAGTTGCTCATCAGCGGCCTCGGGCTCGCCATGGTCGCTCGTTACGTGGGCCCTCGCCTGCGCGGGTTCATCATGGGATCGTGGTTTCTCGCGACGGGCATCTCGCAGTACATGGGCGGTTTCGTGGCCACCTATGCCGCCGTGCCGCAACACGACACGGATCCGGTGAAGACCCTCCCGCTCTACACCCACCTCTTCTGTGGACTCGGCGTCGTGGCGGTGATCGGCGCGCTGCTGGCAACCGCGGTCATCCCCCTCATGAAGCGCTTGTCCGCGAATGAGACGGGCGCGGCCCTGCCCGCAGGCATTCCCGGCACGATTCGCGCCGAGGAATAGCCGCGCATTGCCCGCTCAAAACAGCGAGCCGCCCGTGAGCTCGGCGAGCGTGCCCGTGAAGAAGATGCGGCTCATGGCCTTCTACCGCGCCGCTTGCGCCCTGGAATCCCGCCGCAGACTGACGGCGGTCCAGACCGCCGCAGCGCCGTCGATGACGCCGAACACGATGAGGATGGGCGGCGCCATGTGCAACGCCACGAAGAGGCCGAGCACGATGGGGACGAGAAGCCTCACGTGCACGGACCATTGGAAGAGCGCGACGCTCTCGGTGCGAGACGCCATCAAATCATAATAGCCGAGAATCAGCGCCAGCATTCCAACGATCCGGATCCAAACCTCTCGCGTCAGCGGAAAACCAAACACGCTCAGAAGCAGATTCGGATCCAGAATGAGCGTGAGGCCGAGGGCGAACATGTAGAGGGAGAACACTCGCAAGCTCGTGGCCGCTCTGCTCATGGAGCCCCTCAATCTGCTAGTCAGAGCGCTCGGCCGTCAGCACGAAATGATACTGGAGAGGCTCCTGCTCGGTGACACGCAGGCCGGCGCGCTCGAGACGCACGCGCGCTTCGGCGGTGGTGTAAACGTGATCGCGCGGAGGACCCACGGGCCGCTCGACCGCCGCATTCCAATCCACCACGACGACTCGCCCGTGCGGCTTCAGCAACGCGGCGAGCTGAGCCGTGGCCTCGTCGCCCAACTCGTGCAGCACGTTGATGGCGAGAACGGCATCGACGCTGCCGGAGAGGGCGGCAAGCTCGCGGCTGTGCCGGGGCGAGACGTTTGGCGCCTGCGCCAGAGCCGGGTTGGCGCGCAGTCGCTCGAGCATCTGGGGCTGCTCGTCGAGCGCCACGATCTGCAGGTCCGGGCGGCGGCGTGCGAGCTCCAACGCGAACAGACCCGTGCCGGTCCCGAAGTCGAGCACGCGGGCCCCCTCGGGAGCGGCCAGCAGCGCGAAGATCCGGTCGGGCGGCAGAATCTCGAACCGGGCGCGATCGTCCAGCATCGAGGCCCGCCGGGCATCGAAACGCTCGGGCTGGCGCGCACCCTGCCGGTCCTGACCGTGTCCGTGACCACCGTGATGGGAATGCTCGGGCATCTGCGAATCCTCCTCTGAAAATATGATAATCCCGACCCGAGCGGGAGCTGCAAATGATTGACATCGACGAGACAGTCTTCGAAGCCGAAGTGATTCGGGCATCGCATGCCACGGCGGTGCTGGTGGACTTCTGGGCGCCATGGTGCGGGCCCTGCCAGGCCCTCGGCCCGCTGCTCGAACGCCTGGAGCAGAGCTACGACGGCCGCTTCCGCCTGGTGAAGGTCAACTCGGACGTGAGCCCGGGAGTTGCCGCCCGGTATGGAGTGCGTGGGATCCCGAACGTCATTGCGTTCGTCGATGGCGAGCCGGTCGACCGCTTCGTCGGGGCGCTGCCGGAAAATGAGATACGCGCCTTCATCGATCGGGCCATTCCCGACGCTGCCGAGCGGCAACGCCGCAACGCGGCCAATCTGGCCGGAGCGGGACGGATCGAGGAGGCGGCGGCCGCCTTGCGCGCCGCCATCGAGCTGAACCCCGCCAATGAGTCCGCACACCTAGATCTGGCCGAGCTGCTGCTCGAGCGCATGCCGCCGCCGGTCGAGGCCGAGCGGCTGTCGCAAGCCGAGGAGGCCCTCGAGGCGGTCGGGCGGGCCGCGCGAGAAAGCCGGTGGCACGGGCTCGCAATGCGACTCTCCAGCCTGCGCGGCGCTGCCTCCCTGCCCCCCGTCGCGCAGCTGCTTTCCCGCGTGGCCGCCGAGCCCTCCGACTTGGGGGCGCGCGGCCAGCTCGCCCAAGCTCATATCGCGCAGCGCCAGCTCCCGCAGGCGCTCGAGCAGCTGCTGGAGATCGTCGCCCGCGGACGGGGCGAGACGCGCGAGGCGGCGCGGCTGCAGATCGTGGCCGTGCTGCAGCTGCTCGCCGATCAACCGCAGATCGCCTCGGATTATCGGCGCCGCCTGGCGCTCCTCCTGCACCGTTGAGCGCGCCCGCACGGCGTGACCGCGGCTACGTAATTCCACGTATTCCCGGGGCCCGCGCCAATCGCCAAGCTCAGGGACGGCCGCTGCCGCGGAGAGTGGTTTTTTATCCCTCATGCTGCCCGTGGAAAAATGACCCAGCGACGCGCCGTGCCGAGCCCCCTCGATGACTTCCGGGTGCGTGACGTGAGCCCGCCAGGCCGCCCTTCCTCCGCGGAGGATCGCTGGCGGCTCTGGCCGGCGATCGCCCTCATCTTCGTGCCCTTCCTCGGGCTGATCGCGTTGCAGGGCTACCAGGTTCTCAGCCAGTCGCCGCGGACCACGCTCACCGAGCAGCTGGTCTCGCACAACATCGAGGTCATCCTCACCGCGCAATCGCTGAGAAGCGCGATCCAGAATGCCGAGCGGGGTCAGCGCGGCTACCTGCTCACGGGTGAGACCTCCTACCTCGCGCCGTACCAGGCGGCGGTCCTCAGCGTGCCGCCGCTCCTCAACCGCCTCACGGGTCTCACGGCATCCGATCCGGGACAGCAGCGCCAGATCGCCGCGCTGATCCCGCCGATCAACGCGAAGCTCGCGGAGCTTCGACAGTCGATCGAGGTGTATCGGACGGCGGGATTTTCCGCGGCCAGGCGCATCGTGAAGTCCAACGCCGGCCTCGCTGACATGCAGTCGATCGAGCTCGGGATCGACGGGATGATCGACACGGAGAGCAAGCACAGGTCCCGCCGGCTGGCGGCGCTCGCCGCGCAGGAAAGCAGGGTGGATCGGACGGCGATGGCGAGCGCCCTGCTCGCCCTCGTGCTCATGCTGTCCGGACTGATCCTCACCCTGCTCACCTTTCGCAGAGGCCGGCGCCTGCAGGATGAGATCCAGCGGCGCGCCGAGGAGGCGGCCGGCGCCAATCGACAGCTCGAGGAGCGCAACACGGAGCTCGCCCGCGCCGGCGATCTCGCCCGCGGCGCGAAGGAGGAAGCCCGGCGCGCCGAGCAGGCCAAGGGACGGTTCCTCGCGACCGCGAGCCATGACCTGCGCCAGCCGCTGCAGGCGGTCTCGCTCCTCAACGGCACGCTGCGGCGCATGGTGAGCGATCCGGACGTGACCGAGGCACTCAGGCAGCAGGATGAGGCGATCAGTGTCATGTCGAAGCTGCTCAACGCCCTGCTCGACATCAGCAAGCTCGAAGCGGGCGTGATCGAGCCGCAACCGAGGACCATTCCCCTCTCCCAGGTGCTCGCGGCCATGGAACTGGAGTTCCGGAGCATTGCCGCGAACAAAGGGCTCGAGCTTCAGGTCGTCGCGTGCGACGCCTGTGTGCGCACCGACCCCGGGCTCCTCGAGCAGATCCTGCGCAACCTGGTCTCGAACGCGATCAAATACACGCCTACCGGGTCCGTACGCCTGCGCTCCGTATTGGATCCTCCGTGGGTGAGCATCGAAATCACGGATACCGGCGTCGGCATCCCGGCCGATCAGCTGCAGCTGATCGGAGAGGAGTTCTACCAGATCGGCGTGCCGAGCAACAGCACCCGCGAGGGCTACGGGTTGGGGCTGAGCATCGTGCAGCGCCTGATCAAGCTGCTCGCGCTCGAGCTGAAAGTCACATCGGAGAAGGGCAAAGGCTCCATCTTTTCCGTCCGGCTCCGCCAGAGCGCGGCAGTGCCCACCCAGGAGCGCCCGCAAGCCGACCCTGTGCGCGATCGTGAGGAACGGGACGTCGATGCCAGCATTCTTCTCGTCGAAGACGATCCTGATGTGCGCAATGCAACGCGGATGCTGCTCAGGACGGAAGGCTACCGGGTAACGGCCGCTGCCTCCGTCGCGGAGGCGGTGCGGAGCCTCCAGGAGAATCGGCGCACCGATCTGCTCGTCACGGATTTTCACCTTGCCGGCGGCGAGACCGGCGTTCAGGTGATCTCGCGTCTGCGCGAGGAGCTCGGCGCGACGCTCAAGGCGGTCCTCATCACGGGGGATACCTCCTCGGCGATCAAGGAGCTTGCGCATGACCCGAACCTGCGGATCGTCAGCAAGCCCGTCCAGGCGGAGGCGTTCCTCGAGCTCGTGCGCGTCCTGTTGATTGCGTGAGCAGGCGAAAGGAAAGCCCGCTACGCTGCGGCATCCGGCCATGAGACGCTCCCGAGGAGAGCCGCCGCGGCCAGCTCAGCCATCATGATGGTCGGAGCGTTGGTGTTGCCGCCGACGAGCTTGGGCATTGCCGAGGCATCGATGATCCGCAGCGCCTCCGTACCTCGCACCCGCAGGCCTGCGTCCAGCACGGCACTCGGATCGCGGCCCATCCGACAGCTGCCGCAGGGGTGATAGATGGTCTCCGCCTTGCGCCTGACCACGGCCTCGAGCTCGCCGGCCGTCGTGACCCCCTCGCCCGGAAAGACCTCCGCGCCGCGGTAGGCGGCGAACGGCGCGGCACGGATGATATCGCGCGCGAGCCGTACGCCCTCGAGGAGAGCCTCGAGGTCGCCCTTCCCCGTCAGATATCCGGCCTGGATGCGCGGCGGGTCCAGCGGCCGCGGCGAGCGCAACGAGATCACGCCGCGGCTGCGAGGCCGCAGCACGCACGCATGCACCGTGAACCCATGGCCCGGCAGCCGGTTGCGGCCGTGATCGTCGAGCTGCGCGGGCACGAAGTGCAGCTGCAGATCCGGTCGAGCATCCGCAGCGAGCCGGCTGCGGACGAACCCTCCCGCCTCGGCAATGTTGCTGACACCGGGTCCGGAGTGCGTCAGGAAGTACCGCAGAGCGACGCCCACTTCCTGCAGTCGGGTGAAGTCGTAGCTGATCGGTTGTGTGCAGCGGCTGACGGTGCAGAAGTCGAGATGGTCCTGGAGGTTGCGGCCAACCTCGGGACTGTGTGCCACGACCGGCAGGCCGTGCCGGCGCAGATCCTGCGCCGGTCCGACGCCGGAGAGCAGCAATAGCTGCGGGGAGCCGATCGCGCCCGCTGACAGCAGCACTTCCCGCTCGGCTTGGACCTGCTCGCTGCCGCCCCGATGCCGGTATTCGACGCCCACGGCCCGTCTTCCCGCAAACACGACGCGCGTAACGAGGACCCCGGTGCGGATCTCGAGGTTCGCCCGGTGTCGGGCCGGCGCGAGATATGCGACGGCGGCACTGCACCGGCGGCCGAGGCGCTGCGTGACCTGATAGAAGCCAACGCCCTCCTGCCGGGCGCCGTTGAAGTCGTCGTTCCCCGGCAACCCGCACGCCCGACCTGCCGCGACGAATACCTGGCTCAGTGGATTACGGAACCTGAGATCCTCGACCGACAGCGGCCCGCCGACTCCGTGGTAGGCATCCGCTCCGCGAGCCTGATCTTCCGCCTTGCGGAAGAAGGGCAGCACGCGCTGCCAGCTCCACTGCTCGCCCGCGAGCGCCGCCCATTCGTCATAGTCGAGAGGATGGCCACGCGTGTAGCACATCGCGTTGATCGAGCTGCTGCCGCCGAGCACCCTGCCCCGCGGCCAATACAGGCGACGATTCTGCAGCTCCGGCTGCGGTTCCGTGTAATACCGCCAGTCGACGTGCGGGTCATTTACGATCCGCGCAAGGCCCGCGGGCATGTGGATCCAAGGGCTTGAGTCCGGGCCCCCGGCCTCAAGCAGGAGCACCCTCAAATCCGGGCGCGCGGACAGCCGGTTGGCGAGCACGCACCCCGCGGACCCTGCCCCGACGATGATGTAGTCGAAAGTGTTGCGTCTCATCGGACCCGCTCGCGTCAGCCTCGGCGTCTGCCCACGAGATCGTGCCACCTGCGAGCAGGATCTGCATGAGGCGCGTCTCCCGCGCCTCGATGACGGCGCGGAGCTTCCGGGAATCGGGCAATGTGCGGAAGGCCGCGTAACCGCGCTCGAGGCGTTCACGCGCTGCGCCGCCGCGGAGTATCATGACCTCGGCGTGCGCTTTACAGTCGTCAACATGCCGCTCGTGCGTACCGCGGTGGCGCCGAGCCGCGTCTATGAGCGGTTCCCCCTGCTGCGGCCCGAGCAGGCCGCCGGGATCCTCTGCAAGGCGGTCATCCACCGTCCGGCGCGGCTCGCGCCCCCGCTCGGCAGACTCGCGCAGATGGTCGAGGCGCTCGCCCCCGGCTTGAATCGCGCCGTCATGAGCGAGAGTTATCGGCTCCTGCCTGAATTGGAAGCGGCGGGCGGCCAGCCCGGCGCGCAGACACGCCTCGCGCCAGAGGCGCTCGCGATCGCGGCGCTCCTGCATGGCGTTCGAGGATGAGTCCGCAGGAGAATCAAGGGCCGGCCCACGGGGCCGTCACTGCCGGCCCGCCAGCCGCTGCCGAGGCGCTGCTCGAGCGCCAGCGCGCCGCATTCATCGCGGAAGGAACGGTCACGGCGCGTGTCCGCCTCGACAGGCTGGCTCGAGCGCTCGACCTGTTGGTCACCCATCAGCAGCGGTTCTGCGATGCCCTAGCCGAGGACTACGGCCAACGGCCGCCCGCCGTGACACTGCTGATGGACGTGTACCCCGCCGTGCAGGCGATACGCCACGCGCGGCGGAACTTGCGGCGTTGGATGCGGCCGCGGCACGTGAGCACCGGGTTACCGCTCGGCGTTCCGGGCACGAGCAGTGAGATCCTGCATCAACCCCTCGGTGTGGTGGGGATCATCAGCCCGTGGAACTTCCCGGTCGCGCTCTCGTTCGGGCCGCTTGCGGCAGTGCTCGCGGCGGGCAACCGCTGCCTGATCAAGCCCTCGGAAATCACTCCGGCGACCACCGCCCTGATGCAGGAGCTGATCCGCAGGCATTTCGATCCGTCCGAGCTAGCGGTCGTGTGCGGGGGACCGGAGATCGCGGAGGCGTTCTCGCGGTTGCCGTTCGATCATCTGATGTTTACCGGGTCGACGGCAGTGGGGCGCAAGGTCATGGAGGCGGCGGCGCAGCATCTCGTGCCCCTCACTCTGGAGCTCGGCGGCAAATGCCCCGTCATCGTCGGCCGCTCGGCCGATCTCGGCCGAGCAGTCGATCGCATCCTCCTCGGCAAGCTGGCGAACGCCGGTCAGGTCTGTCTGGCTCCCGATCATGTGTTCGTCCCTCGCGAGATGCTCGAGCCTTTCGTGAGCGCAGCGCAATCCTGGGTCGGCCGGGCGTACCCAGCCTGGGCCACGAATCAGGACTACCCGAGCCTCATCTCAGCGCGCCATGCCGCACGCGCCCACGAGCTCGTCGCGGATGCCGTCTCCAAGGGCGGCCGGGCGGTCACGCTGCAGGACGCGCGGCCGGCGGCCCGGGACGAGCGGCGCTTCCCACCCACCCTGGTGCTCGATCCGACCGAGAGCATGCGCATCATGCGGGAGGAGATCTTCGCCCCGATTCTGCCGGTCCTGACCTACGACCGGCTCGAGGACCCGCTCCGTGAGATCGGCGGGCGACCACGCCCCCTCGCCCTCTACTACTTCGGCAGCGACAGCCGGGAGCTGGGCCAGATCCTCGGCCGGACCGTCTCGGGAGGAGTGACGGTGAACGACATCGCCGCACACTTCATGGTGCAGAACCTGCCCTTCGGCGGCGTCGGAGCGAGCGGCATGGGCGCCTATCACGGCGAGCAGGGATTCAGGCAATTCAGCCATGCGCGCGCGATCTTCCGGCAGACTCGGCTCGATCTGGCGGGACTCATCGGCCTGCGGCCCCCCTATGGGGCGCGGATGCGCCGGTTTCTGGGAATACTGCTTCGCAGGTGAGCGGCGCCGGCTCGCGCTCGGGCGCCAGCCGCTCCGGCCGGCGACGTTGGCGCGCGACGGGCGCACGCATCAGCACTTCTACGTGTTGGCGCGGCCGGAATCCGGCAATCTCGGGCTGTGTCCCGACCTGGGCCGCGCGGCCCGGGTTACGCTGTTATGATCATGCCAAGCCTCAGCCCGATGGTACGCTCCCCCTTGACTCACACCGGCTACCGCGACCAGCCCGATCCGCAGGCGCCGCCGATCTCCTCGCTTCGTGATGATCCACCGTTGGCCGCCTGACGTCACAGGCACGGTCATCGCATTCCGGACGCACGCCACAGTGGAACACCATCGGCTTCGCGCAGCCGCATGCTCTCACTGCCCTTCTTCACCTCCGAGGCGAGCAGGGCGGCCTTGCCCTCGTAGATCACCGGCGAGCCGGTGACTTCGATCAGGTCGTGCGGCGTCACCTTCATCGTTTGCCGATCCACAAACCAGCTTGGCCCGAGATGCACGGAGAGAACGCCCTTGGCGGTCTTCAGCATGAGGTGAACGCCAGCGTATCCGCGCCGGCCGTAGACGACTTTGTCGACGGAAATCACCTCGCCGGAGATCGTCCAGACGGTTTGCGCGTTGTATCTGCCGCCATAAGCTCCGGTCACGGCGCCCTGGGCGAGGGACTCGCGCGGCGGCGCCAGCATCAACACCGAGGCTGCGGCCGCCAGCACGAGAAGGGTTTTCATGATTCGATCCTGCAATGAATGAAAGAGTTCGCGATCATTTTTACCGCCACGGCGCGGCCACACGATAGGGACAGATACTTACGGCGCGGCCGCCGGTAGTGACCGGCCATCCCGCGGGCCCGGCCGCGCCTCGCGCCGGCGGCGTACCGATCGGCCTGCAACGCAGCAAGCATTCGCGAGGAGGCGGTTCCCGGTAGGTTGTTATCCTGATGCCGCGCGATCGCGCCTGCTCCAACATTCCAATCCATGAGGTGCTCCGAAACGCCGCCCGCCTCTTCCAAATCCGCACCGATGCCGGGGAGCGACAGAATGTTTTGCGCCTCCAAGGTGCTCGTACTCGAGAAGGACGATGCGCTTCGCGAAGCCACCCGAATGCTGCTCGAGGCGGACGGCTATGGCGTAGTGACGGCCGCCTCGCTGCCGGCGGCGATCGGGATCGCCCGAGAGGATCCGGGCATCGAGATACTGCTGGTGGACCACCATCCGCCGGATGGGGTGATCGGCACTCAGGCGATCACCGCGCTTCGGGAAGTCATCGGCCTGCGGCTGAAGGCGCTGCTGCTCACCCAGCACATCTGCGCAACTCTCCAGGCGCTCGAGCAGGATGATCACGTCCGTGTCGCGACGAGTCCGATCGGTGCCGATGCGCTGGTGGCCGAATTGCACTCGTTGGGCGGGACGTGACTCGTGGCGGTGAGAAGCCTCGGGAGAGTCCCCCGCGCCACGACAAGTACGTATTGAGGCGCATCCGGGCCAAGGCGAGGATCTTGGCCCAACTGCAGTATCGCGATGTACATCAGAGGTTGCCATGGCCAGTCAGATAGCGAAGCCAGCCGCTTCCAAGCCCGCCAAACCACAGATGGAGGCTTCCGCCCAGCCGGCAACGAGCGCGGCCACACCGAAGCCGAATTCGGCCTCGAATCCCAATGGCCTGCTCGGGAGTTCCCTCCCGCCCGTGACCGTGGCGATGCGGCGGACGATGATTGCGGAGGCGGCGTACTACATCGCGCAACAGCGGGGCTTCGCCGAGGGCCGCGCCATGGACGACTGGCTGCTCGCGGAGGGGCAGATCGACGCGGCGCTGTCGGGCTGATCGCGCCGGACGGCGGCGGAAGTGCGGTTTTTGCGTATCCGGCATGCTCGCGAGCCGCGCCACAATACGGATCACGATTTCTCTCACGGCATGGTCGCGACCGGCTGCGGGCCCTCCATCAAGACCCCCAGCGGAGCGCCGGGTCCAGCGGTCGCAACATGGCCGTGCCGTGAGCTTTCATTTCGATGAGGGACGAGGCGACATGGACGTCCGCCGCGCCGCTCGTCGCCAGGGAGGGCCCCTTCGGGAGCCACCGCCTCGTGTGTTACGTGAGCCCCGGATTCAACGGGTGAGCCATCCGCGCGCGCGCACAGTGGCAACCGCGTAGGGGAAAATCCAGAAGAGCGCGAACGAGGAATAGTACGCGTACAGCACGCCGTATGCGAAATTCAGGGACCGCTCCGAGCGCAGGTAATAGAGCACCTGGATGAACGACAGCGCGCCCGTGGCGATGACCATGGGGCCCACGATGCGCGGATGCACCGCGATGACCACCGGCAGGACAGCGAGGCTCGACCAGTAGATCGGAATGCGGGCGTTCGTGATGGACCGGTCGAACACCGCGAGGGCGCGCGTGGGCCAGGGCCTCGTCCAGACGATTCGCGCGAAGCGGATCTCCTCGCGCACATAGGAGCGGTCCCAGCGCAGGAGCATCTTGCACAGTTTCCCATATTCGTTCGGCACGACGGTGTGCACGACGGCCGTGCGCTGATAAACGGAGTCATAACCGTCACCGAGGAGGTAGTTCGTCATGGCCCGATCCTCGCCGAAAGTGCAGCGCAGGCCGAGGAATTCCTGGCATTTCCACCGCTCCAGCACGCCCCGCAGAGCCGTTGCCCGATATGCGGTGAGCGCTCCGGGACAGCAATAGACGTTGCGATAGACGGATTCGGCTGCGCGCAGCATGTCGAACGAGAGGATGAATCTCACATGCAGCATGCGCGGAATGACACCGTGCGCCCGGTTGTAGACCAGCACCTTGCCGGCCACCGCGCCGACGCGCGCATCGCGAAACGGACCGGCCAGAGCGAGCAGTGCGCCGCGCTCGATGACGCTGTCGGAATCGATCGTGACGAGGATCTCACCCCGGGCGCGGGAGAACCCCAGCGCAAGCGCTTCGCGCTTGCCGCGATTGCGGTCGTGGCGCATTGCCGTGACCATCGACGGATGGCGGCGCGCCGCCTCTAGAATGTAGTTCCACGTGTCGTCCTTGCTGCCGTCATCGACGACCAGCACCTCCAAGCGATCGCGCGGATAATCCGCGTTGACCGCCGACTCTATCGACTGGAGCACCATCGCCCCTTCGTTGTAGGCCGGGATGATCACGGTCAGGTGCGGGGCCGTCTCGCTCGCGGCCGCCGGCGAGGGCCGGTAAACGATCCAAAGGATGGTGCGGACGATGACAAGGAGAACTCCGAGCGCCATCCAGGTCACGCCGATATAGGCGAGCACCTGGATGCCATGCCTCCTGGCCGCGACCTCCAGCACGCGCGGCACGATCGCACGGAACTGAAAGTACGCGATGGCTGCGATCCCGAGCATCAGGAGCGCGTACACCATGTAATTCCAGAGCCCACAGGCTTGATCGGCTTCCGGCAGACCCGCGCCGCGCTGCGCGGCCGCCGCCGGGCCGCCGTGCGCCGCATATTGTCCAATCTGCGCTGTCCGCATCGACGTCTCTTCCGCTGGCGTTGCTGGATGAGCCATACTCGTCCGGAACCGTGGCTCGCGAATATCCGTATTCCGCGCAATGGCCGGACGGCGAATGAGGACCGGCCTAGGTACAACCCGCATGACAAGCCAACCGAAATGGTCTCGAGCGCGCTCCTCGGCGCCGAGCGACGAATCACGTCTGAACTGATGACGGCGGCCGCGCGGGGGGACGCGCGGCGGATCGCGTCATTGGTGGAGGGGCCGCGCGGCTCGGACGGGCTAATCGCTCGTCACGACGTAACGGCCTCGTCCGCTCAGCAGCACGGCGGCGCGTCTGCCGCCATCGGCGGGCACACTCCTGGTGCGCCTGCCATTGACGGTCACTTTCGAGTTGGGAGACGACACCGGCACGGATACCCGGGCCTCGACGTCCGGCGGCAGCCCGATGCTCGTCTCGTGACCCCGATCTCGGATCGAGATCCTCAGCAATCCGTGAGGCGTAGGCTCCGCACCCCGCGCCCACTTGAGACCCAGCAGATCGGGACGGATGTCGACCTTCGAGAATCCGCCGGCGACGGGCCGGATGCCCAGCACTTCACTCATCAGCCATGGGGTGACCCCGCTCGACCATCCGTGCGCCAGGCTCACACGGAATCCGGACATCGCGTCGGCCTGCAGCGATGCGTGATAGAGAAAGCCCTTGAACCAGGTGGGGTTGTAGCCTTCCCAGAAGCTCGTCGCTCCCTCCCGCACCATTCCTCCCCAGTATTGACGGATCCAGTCGAGCGCCGCTCGCCGGTGACCCATCTTCGCCATCGCGCTCACCACGTAGAAATTGTAGTACGGCGTGATGATGTAGGAGCTGTACTTGGGCTTGCCGACATGCGCGAGCACGTTGCGCCAGATCGCCGGGTACTGGTCCCGGTTGGCCGCTCCGGAAAGCACCGCATATGCGTTGGGCTGCCAGCGATCCCCGTACGTTCCCCGCGCGCCCAGGAGGTACTTCTGCGCGGCGGCCTTGAGAGCCTGCGCCTCCTGAGTCATGCGCGCCGCATTCTTCTCGTCGTGCAGAGCACGCAGCAGATACGCGCCGTCCTTGAACGCCGCGTAGTATTCGAACTGAGTCGCCAGGCGGGTCTGCGCGGTATCCCCGTACATGCCGGGCGCCCAGTCGATGAATGGCCACGCATGAGTCAGGTCGGCGAAGAGATCCCTGCGGTTGAGCTCCTTCTCCATGTAGTCGAGTAACTGCACGAGACGGACATGCACGCGCCTCAGCTGCTTCATCGAGCCGGCATGCAGGTAGTATTCCGTCTCTCCGGTCACCCAGAAGGCCGAATAGCCCGGAATCCCGTTCACGTGTTTCTCGATTGGAGCGGGGCCGAGCAAGCGGTTCAGCGTGTCCTCCATGAGGAAGCGATCGCCGAACACGTCGTCTATGGTCAGGCCGCTGACGTCGAGGTCTCCCATCCAGCGATTGCGGTCCCGTTTGGGCGCATCCCAGATGTCGTCCTGCATGCAAAGGTGGGCCGTGTAGGCGCCGATCGTCCAGATCCGGTTCAGCTCCGGATCGGACGATTCAAACGATCCCGCGTACTTGACCGGATAGGCGATGCCATCCAGGCGGATCGTACGGAAGCGGGTCGCGCGCCCGCCGGTGAAGCGGACGATCGCGTAGCGAAATGCGCTCTTGGGCCCGTACGCCGTGCCGTGCGCAGGCAGATACACCGGATCCACGCCCAAGTACGGCTGCAGCAAGGCTTCCGCCGCGGACTCGCCGTATTGAACGGTCACCTCGGCCGGAGCATTCGAGTCGGACTGCAGCTCGAGCCGCCCGGTCACCTCTCGCCCGAAATCCAGCATGACCTGCGGGGCATCATCGACGGAGACCCGTTTGCTCGGGAGTGTGACGGTGAATTCGCCGCCGTTCGCACTCCCGGTCAGCGCCCGTGCATTCTCAACCCTCCCCACGCCGGCATAGACGTGGGTCACCTCCATGGCATGCAACGCGTAATGCGCCAGAAACGGCGAGATGCCGTCGTAACCAGGCCACGCATACATACCCGCGTCGGCATTCGCCTGGAAGAGATCGATCGAGCTTTCGATGCCGCCCAGATCGTCCACTTTCCGCCAGGCCGAATCATCGTAACCCGGGTCCTGCCATCCCGCCGGCACGCTGCCCGCGATCCCCTTCCACCGCGCATCCGACATGACCAGGGGCAAAGCCTGGATGCCGCGCGCCGCCGGGACGATCATGGCCGCAAGCACTTTCCCGTGACCGAGATGGCGGCTGACGGCATCCTCGCTTTCGTTGCCGGCAGCAGGGCCCCGCGCGGCCTCGACGGCCAGCACATTCAGGCCGGCGTGCAGCACGCCCGTGAGGTCACATTGGTAAACCCGAATGCCCATCGGAAAATCCAGGTTCAGCTGATAATGTCCCACCTCCTTGCCGTCGAGGTAGATCGTGGCGCTGCGCGGACCGGCGAGATATAGCGTGGCGTGCGCCGGAACGGCAACCACATCGAAAGACCGGCGAAAGTAATGGGGCGCGTGGCCGCCCTTCGGTGTCGTGCCCGGCTTCGTCCAGACGTACTGCTCGGGCAAAGTCCGATGGAGCGCGGACTCGAGTTGCGAGGGGCGCAGGTTCCGTGCAGGATCGAGCTGGGCGTCGGGGATGCTCGTCGGCCCGTCGGGCGGCTGCCGCGGGCGCGTCCGCACTGCCACCACGCGCACCTTTGCCAGAGCGGCATCGACCCTGGCGAGCACCGCGTCCGTCAACATTGCCGGGGCGTAGGGCTGTGCCTCTTTCAGCGTCTCGCCGCGGGCCCTTTTGACGCCGGCAGCGGTCCTGAAGCCCGGAATGTATTCGTCGAGAATCGAGCGCGTCCGCGGATTGTCGAGGAGCGTGCCGATCGGTGTGGCCTCTGCGCTGTAGACTGACGATCGTGGCGAAGACGACGGGAAGACCGGTTGGGCGGTGGATCGCACCAGGGCGCAGCCTGCCAGGAGGGCCGCGGCGCCGAAGAAGGCTCCAAATGCCGAAGATGAGAATCTCATTCAAGCGGTTCCTGGGAATGGCGGATCCGCGTCCTGCGCGGACGCGTCGTTCAATTGTCCGAGTATATACCGTCACCGCCGGAATCCGGGCAAGCGCCGGATGGAGGTAAAACGAGGATTGACGGGGATCGGGCTGCTGGTGCTCGTGGCCGCGGCGGCGGCCGGCCTGTATCTGACTTCTCCTGCGGCGGCTCCCCGCTCCACCAGCGAAGCGGCCCCGCCGCTCTCCGGCGAGTCCCTCTCTCTCGACCCACGCTACCTGAGAACCGCGCTGCAGCTCGCGGAGCAGGCGGAAACAACCGCGCAGCGGCGCGCGGCCAGGAGTGCCCTGAATGCCGCCGATCACGAGCTCGACATGCAATACGCCTACGCGCTGCAGCTCGCATCCATCGCGCCCATTCCCGCGTCGCCGAAGATCCGCGCTCTTCAAGAGCGCATCGCGACGATCGACCGGGCCATTGCAACGCGCCAGCAGGAAGTGAGCCAGCTCGACACGCTGATCCGGCGGCTCCATGGAGCGCGCAGAAGCGCCCTGCAACAGCAATTGGATGTGCGACGGGCCGAGCTGGGCCTCTTTCACGAGGCATTGGACGATGCCAACGAATCCCTGGATCGCGCCGGCGGCAGTCTGCAAGGCCGGCTGGCGCAGCTCAAGGCGCAACACGTGGCGCTCTCGAAGGAGCACGACACGTTCGAGTTCCCTCCTTACGCGCGCTCCCCGGCCTCGGGGAGCCTCCTGGCGAGAGCGGCGCGCTGCAAGGCCGCTGGCCGGACGCAATCGCAGGTCCGCCAGGCATGGCGGGCCGCCGAGGCCGAAGTCGCCGGCCTGAGGAGTCAGCGCGGTTCGCTCAAGAAGCGCATTGCCGCTGAAGAGGCGCAGAGGAGGGATTGGGAGAAGAACGAGCTCACGCCCCGGCAGATCGCGGCTCTGCAGGGGTCCGCCCGTGGCCGCCCGCCGCGGCGGGCGAAAGCGGCGGCCGTCGGATCGGCGCTCGCGTTACTGGCGCAAGGAACCCTGCCGAGCTCCCTCATCGCCTTGATTCAACGCATCTCCTCGGACCGCATCATGCTGCGGATCCTCGCGTTACGAGACCGGGACATGGGCGGCTTGGCCGCCGCCTACGCGCGGTGGGGCGCGCTCGAGGATGCGGCCGTGCGAGCCGATCTGCACCGCCTGATCGCGAGCTGCCTGTGGATCGTTCTGACGATGGCATCGGCGTTCTTCCTGAACCGGGTCATCGAGCGCCTGTTCGGCCGCCTTGCGGTGGAGCGCAAACAGAAGGCGACGCTGCAGGCGGTGCTGCAGATCAGCGCACGGCTCCTCGCCGTGATCGCGATTCTGATGATCATCTTCGGCGCGCCCCACAACCTGTCGACGGTGCTGGGCCTGGCGGGTGCGGGACTGGCGATCGCGCTGCAGGATTTCATCCTCTCCTTCATGGGCTGGTTCGTACTGATGGGACGGCATGGCATCCGCGTGGGGGATTTCGTCGAGATCACCACGAACTCCTTCTCCGGCGTGCGCGGCGAGGTCGTCGAGATCACGTTGTTCCGTACCGTGCTCCTGGAGACGGGCAACGCGAACGAGCCGGGGCACCATACGGGGCGGAAAGTCGCCTTCATGAACATGTACGCGGTGACCGGGTACTACTTCAATTTCAGCACCTCCGGCCAATGGCTCTGGGATGAGCTGCAAGTCGCCATTCCCCGCGGCGAGAATCCTTATCCGATCGGCGGCAGGATACGGGCGATCGTGGCCGGCGCCACCGAAGGCCAGACGCAACAGGCCGAGCGCGAATGGAAAAACGTGTCCGCCCGCTACGGCACGCGATCGTTCTCCGCCGGCCCTACCGTCACCATAAGGGCCAGCGACAGCGGAGCCACTGCGGTCGTTCGCTACATCACCCGGGCCGACGAGCGGCCCGCGATGCGCAACCGCCTGAGCCAGGAGATCACGAAGCTGCTGCACCAGGGCGAGGAGTTCATCGCAGGTGCCGAGAGTCAGCCCGAGACCGAACCCGCCGCATCCACCCCGCGCTGAGAGCGCATTCCCCGGAAGGGGGTCAGGTTCCGGAAGGATCGGCCACCGAGGCTTTCGTCTTGTCCGGGGATGCGGCAGGCGCCGATCCGGCCCCGGCGCAGCCGGGCCCGGCGCACCCCGAGGCGCTGTGGGCCTCCTGAGTGTGCCTGGGCATCTCGTCGACCGCGGCCAGCGCCTTCTGCTGCGCCGGCGTGAGGACTCCGGCATAGGTCTTACGGAACTGCGCGTTATCGAGCGGCAGATCCGTCTTGCCGTTCCAGGTGGAGCCGGCGGGAAGCCGGTTCTGCACCCGGGGCGCATCGGCGAGGATCTGACCGAGACCCGGGGATTGGGTTCCCGAGACGGGCACGGGCACACCGCGCGCAGAGGCGACGAGTTTCGCGACCTTGGTCCAGTCGATGCTCTGCCGGTTTTTCCGCAGTGCCACTCGCTCCGCATGGGTGATCAAGGCCGGCAGGAGACGGCGCCAGTCCTTTTTCCAGTGCCGCCTGTCGCCCTTCAAGGGTCCGTAGGCGGCCATGTAGAGCCTGCCGCTCTTCCAGCCAAAGACGTAGGGCTGATCGACGACGCGGACCTGGGTTCCATTCGGCACCATGTAGAAGATCTGCTTGATGTCCTCGGGAAAGAGGTGAATGCACCCGTGGCTCACCCGCCATCCGACACTGACGGGCTTGTTGGTGCCATGGATCAGGTAGCCGGGCCAGCCGAGATGCAGGGCATAGTTTCCGAGAGGATTCTCGGGGCCGGGCCCGACCACCCGCGGCAGGGGCGCGCCCTCCTTTGCGTGCTCGGCCAGGATGGACGCCGGCACCTGCCAGACGGGGTGCTTCTCGTGCCACATGACATGGGTCACCCCTTGTGGAGTGACGAACCCGCGCCTGCCGATGCCGACCGGGTGGGTGATGACCACCTGCGGCTCGCCGCGCTCGTGCGGCGGAAAGTAGAAGAGCCGCATTGCCGCAAGGTTGACGACGATGCCCTTGTGCGCAGCGTCCGGGAGAATGAATTGCGTGGGCAGGACCACTGGGGTGCCCACGGCGGGAATCCAGGGATCGACGCCCGGATTGGCGCGCGTCATCTCCTCGTACCCGACATTGAAGCGCCGGCCGATATCGGTGAGGGTCTGTCCCTTGAGGACCTTCACGAGCTGGACGCCGCCGACGACATCCTGTCCCGGTGCGAGTACGAACTTCTCCGTCTGGACGGGCAGCGGCAGTGGCGGGGGCGCCGGATGCACGACCACCTTGGAAGCCGGGCGCGGCGGGGGCCGCAGCAGTGAGCAGGCGCCGGCGGTAAGCGCCAGGCTTGCGGCCAGCGCGAGGCGCAACGGAGAGGTTCTCATCGATTGATTATGACATCCCGACGCGCTCCGGTGGTGGCGCAGCCTGTCGGCAATCGGCAACGAAGGCGAAGCCGGCGGGTCCGGACTTTCCCCCGAGGACCCGCCCGCGAGCCCGGCGGTCCGAAGGAAACGGCAGACGGGCCCAGGCCCGATGATTGCTCAGCTGGCTGCAGCGTGATGCGGCCGGGCCGAGCGGCTGCACGAATGAGAAAATGGCCAACGTGAGCTTTCCGCTTGCGAGACGCGCTCTTCGCCAACGAACGGGGCGGGACGAAGTCTCCTCTGATCCGCTATCAGTCGCCGTCCGCCTCCCCGTCGCCGCCAGGCTGGGCGGAGGCTGCGTGGATGCGCTGCGCGCGCTCGGCAATGTCGAGGTCCGCCGCCTGGAGGAAGCCGGCTCGATACGGGATCTGGACCTGATCCTGGATCTGACTTCCCGGGCCGCGAACCCGGCCCACATCCCGGGCCCGCGATTCGGCTACTGGACGTTTCTCTATGGCGAGACGCCGCAGCGCATTGCGCCGGGGCTGGCCGAGATCCTGACGGGTGGGCGAGCGGCCTTCGTCCGGCTCGCACGCCTGATTCCCGGCGGCAGGGCCGTCATCCTGCGGGAAGGGTCGGTCAAAACGGTGACCTGCTCTCCGTCGCAAACACGCACGCGTCTGCTCGAGGCGGCAAGCCGTTGGCCCGCTCAGAAGCTGGCGGAGCTCGTGGGGCAAGGCTCGCCTCCCGCGGGTACGTCCGAAGTGCAGCTGCCGGTGCGCAGCCGCGCGGCGCAGCTCGGACTTCGCGCGCGGCTACCTCTGGCGCTGCTGCGAAATGCGGGTCGCCGGGTCAAACAGGAGCTCACGCGCGAGCGCTGGAGGATCGGCGTCATCGAGCAACCGATCTGGCGGCTCCTCGAAAACTTCGATCCCGCGGCGATCCGGTGGCTGGACGTGCCTTTCGACGGATTCCTGGCGGACCCCTTCGGCCTCGCCGGTCCCGACGGAAATCTCGTCATCCTGGCGGAAGCTTTTCCGTGGCGGGAGCGGCGGGGACGCATCGCCGCGATCGAGCGCCACAGCGATGGCAGGCTCGCGGTCACGCCGACCTCGCTGACCTTCGATACGCATCTTTCCTATCCGCAGATCCTCGAGCACAACGGGGAGATCTACTGCATACCCGAGAGCTCCGCGCAGGGCCGGGTGCAGCTCTTCCGCGCGGTGGAATTTCCCCACCGGTGGGTGCCGGACAGCGTGTTGCTCGAAGGGTTCGCCGGGGCGGACGCCACCGTCATCCGATACCGGGACCGCTGGTGGATGTTCACCGGCAACCACGCGGAGCAGGATGAAGCAAAGCTCTTCGTCTTCCACTCCGCCGAGCTGCGCGGTCCGTGGACGCGCCATGCGCAAAATCCGGTCAAGTGCGACCTGCGCTCGTCGCGGCCCGGGGGCACTCCCTTCGTAGGGCCGGATGGCGCACTCTATCGGCCGGCTCAGGACGGCTCGCGCGTCTATGGCGGCGCAGTGACGATCAACCGTGTGATCCGACTGACCCCCGATGAATTCGAGGAGGAGGTCGCCGCGCGCCTGCATCCCGACCTCGCCGGACCGTGCCCCGACGGCATGCATACCCTGAGCGCGGTCGGCGATCTGACACTCGTAGACGGCAAGCGCCATGAGCTTCTGCCCGCGCCGCTCGCGGCGGCGCTGGATCGACTGCGGGCTCTGGCGCGGTCGGTTTCCGGACATCGCCAGAATCGGCTTCGTCAGACAGCCTCGTGACCGGGTGGCGGCGGCCGAGTCCCAATTCGGCTCGGTGACCCGTTGCCTGCCTACTCGCCGCGCATCCCGTGGGGTGCCGCGCCGGCGCTCGAAGCATGTTCCCGGTGGAGCATGCGGCGGAATACCACGAAGGCGACGATCAGCAGAAGCAGGCTCCCGGGAATCCATATGATGAGGCCGCCCAGGTGCTGGTCGGCCAATGGGGACAACGGCGTGAAGCGTCCGCAAATGGCATATACGGGATACAAGTCATGTCGCGACAGTCCGAGTATCGCCCCCGCCAGCATCATGGGCAGCATGACAACGAACAGCATGAGCAGGCGATAGCCGTCCCTGACGCGCGCGAGCGGGTACGGCCTCGGATCGAGGATGAGCCACCAAAATGGCAGATCCCCGAGCACCACACTCCAGTTCATGAGCCTGTAGAGCGAGTTGCTCACCATCACGTAGAAGTGAACGGAGGGCCAGATCCAGAGGAGCAGGCTCGCCACATAGAGGGTGGTGGCCGTCCAGGGATCGAAGATCATGCGCCCCACTGGATGCAGTCGGGCCCTCACCCGCGGCAGGCGCTCAGCGAGGCTTGCGGGCAGTCCCTTCGCAAGCAGGGCGGCGGGCGCCGACCCGGCGAGCAGCGCCGGGCCGATGTCATGAAGGACGAAGTGCTGCAGGCGGTGAACGAAGAACATGTGACTGGCGTAATAGTCCCAGCTCGTCTGCAACGCGCAATAGATGAGAAACAGTCCGAGATGAAAGGCGATGCGGCGGGAGCGGGAGACCGCAGGTGTGGTTCGGGCACAGCCGCGCACGTAGAGAGCGGCGACGATCGCGATCGTCCCCAGCACGGTGGGAGAGAATTCCCACGGCAGAATCAGGGAGAGTCCGGACGGGGGCAACGCGCGAGTTCCTCAGGCCCGATTATTGCTCAGGTCGAGCGGCAATGCAGCCGTCGCGCGCGAGCCACTCGATGACCCCCGCCACAAGATCGTGCTCGCGCGCCGAGCGGCGGCGCTGATTGGGATGGCGCTCCCCCGGGGGGCCCAACCTCGGAATGTCCAAGATCGCTTTCGTCAGCCAGCCGCGTGATCCCGTGACCGCGACCGAGTCGCAGCACGGCTCGGTCACCACCGTTCTTTGGGAGCTGGCCACTCGCATCTCCCGGCGGCACGAGACCATGGTGTTCGCGCCGCGAACAGCGGGCCAGGCGGTCGAGGAATCCTACGGCTCCCGGCTGGGCATCTGCCGTGTTCCGGCGTGGCGCTCGCTGCACAAGGCCCTCGATCTCGGCACCGGCATCCTCGGCTGGCGCTCACCCTATTTCTCATCGGGCGCGTATTTTCGCGAGTACGGCCTCGCGGTGGCGAAGGCCCTCGAGCGTTATCAGCCCGACATCGTCCACTTGCAGAACCATTCGCATTTCCTGCCTCTGATTCGCAGTGCGGTGCCGCGCGCGCAGCTCATCATGCAGGTGCACGATGAGCTGCACTCGCTCCTTCCCGCGGAGCCCGTGCGCGCCCGCCTGCGCGATATCGCGGCGGTGGTCACCCCGAGTGAATTCGTGACCCGGAGGCTCGAGGCGCGCATGTCCTACATGACCGGGCGGATTCATACGGTCGGCAACGGGGTCGATTCGGCGGCATTTCGGCCGGGCCGGCGCGACGGCGAAGCGGAACACGGCGCTTTACGCATCCTCTATGTGGGGCGCGTGTCGCCCGAGAAGGGTGTGCACAAGCTCGCGGAGGCCTGCCGGCTGCTCCTCTGCTCGAATGAGCGCTTCGAGCTCGAGATCGCAGGGCCCGTCGGGCTTCTGCCCCTGAGCCAGGTACGCCTGCTCGCCAACGACCCTCATGTGGCGGCGCTCGGGCGCTTTTACGGCAACGGCCTCTGGGGCGCTCTCGAGAGTCAGCTCCTGCGGGCGCGATCGGGCTACCGTCGCTCCATCGAGGCCCTCCTCCCGGGCGGGTCTCAGGTGCGGGTTCGATTCCTCGGCCAGCTGTCGCGGGATGCGCTCGTGGGCGTGTACCACCGTGCCGATGTGCTGGTCGTCCCCTCACTTTGCGAGGAGCCTTTCGGCCTCCCGATCGCCGAAGGAATGGCCTGCGGACTGCCTTGCGTCGGGAGCAAAGCCGGTGGCATCCCCGAGCTCATTGAGCATGAGGCCACCGGACTCCTGGTCGAGCGGGGCGACGCCGCGGGCCTCGCCAATGCGCTGCAGCGACTGGCGCGCGATCCCGCCCTGCGGGACCGGTTCGGCCGGCGCGGCCGCGAGCGGGCCGAGCGGCTGTTCGATTGGTCCGTTCCGGCTGCCCGCCTGGAAACCCTGTACGAGCGGGTGCTGGGGTAACGGGCAAGCTGCTTGCTACGCACGGGGTCTGGGTTGGACGTGCAAAGCACCTTCAATCTGCCGCTGGTCTCAATCGGAGTCGTCCCATGGCGACATCTTCCACCACAAGCTCCAGTATCACCCGTTTGCCTTCCGACAGGGACGGGCCGGCCGAGAGCCCTGTCCAGCCTTTCCTGCCATCGCAAGTCCTGGACTGGGCGAATCTGCAGGAGCTCGCGGCGGCCCGGGCCGAGGATTACCGTGGCGCGAAGCCCTTTCCCCACATCCAGCTCGATGGCCTGTTTGCGCCAGACCTGCTCGATCGGGCCATCGCCGAGCTGCCGATCGTGGCGCGCTGGGCTCGCTACGACACGGCGAACGAGCGCAAGGTGGTATGTTCGGATCTGCGCGCCTTCGGACCGGCCGGCGAGACGCTGGTCCATGCGCTCAACAGCGCCCCCTTCGTGAGATTTCTCGAGCGTCTGACCGGAATTCCGGGCCTCATTCCCGATCCGCATCTGCACGCCGCGGGTTACATGAAAGTGCCTCCCGGCGGATTCCTCGGTCTCCATTACGACTTCTCGACCCAACAGGAGCTCCGGTTGGATCGGCGGATCAACGTGCTTCTGTATCTCAATCGCGGCTGGCGCACCGAGTGGGGCGGACAGCTCGAGCTGCACTCGAATGATCCGCTCGACAGCGCCAGTCACAAGGTGGTCGAGATCGAGCCCTTGTTCAACCGCCTCGCAATATTCAATACGTCCGAGGC
Organism: Pseudomonadota bacterium; assembly: GCA_019352035.1. Lineage (GTDB taxonomy): Bacteria > Pseudomonadota > Gammaproteobacteria > Steroidobacterales > Steroidobacteraceae > 13-2-20CM-66-19. Next base: position 81,973 of record JABBNZ010000009.1, read on the forward strand.
ACTGCACGGACACCGGCGGCGGATCGCCTGCCCGCCCGATCGGGCGCGTCTGTGCCTGTCGTGGTATTACTACACGGCGCCCCCGGTTCCCGATTGGGCGCTGCACGTTCGCAAGGTGCGATTCCTGGGCCGGCGGGACCCGGTGAGAAGCGCGATCAAGGCGGTCAATCTCCTTTGCCCGCCGGCGCTCCTCTACGTGGCATCGGCCCTGCGCCGGGCGTGGCGCCGCGGAAACTAGCCACCGCCAGGCGAAACCCCCTCCGGGCAGCGCTGCTCGACGCGCTATTTCCGGCAAGTGGTGGCCTTGGGCCACCTGCTGGACAGGGACTGCAATCTGCTCCAGCGCTGTCCAGATCTCCTCCATTCCCCACCCTACGGGACACCATGACAGGGCGCTCCAAGGCGCTGGCGGACGGGCGCATCCACAATGCACAGATCCGGTTCGAGCTCGGCGCGAGCCTGCCGCGGGTCATGATCGATGCCGCGCAGACGGCTCCCGCCATGGCACGGCCCGCCACCGATTTCACCGCCCGGTTGCGGATGGTGCGCAGCGGCGCTCTCCCGGCGGTCTGCGCCCCTTTGGCCTCCCGGGCGCGGGAGGGCCACCGCTTTCGCCGCCGTTCGCCGCGTCATGCTTCATCGCCCCTGGGAGAATGCCCTATCCTGAACCTCTTGCGTTATAGCTCGAGGATCCACCATGCCTGCGCGCCCCTCCTTCATCCGATCCGCGAGCGAAGTATCCGAGCATGCCCATGTCTATCCGCAGAGCAGCGAGCAGATGGGTCCCGTACGTCATTTGGGAAAGGCAGCCGGCCTTCAACGGATCGGAATCAACGTTCAGCGTCTGCCTCCCGGCTCCCGTTCTTCCTGGCCTCACGCGGAAGAAGACGAAGAAGAGTTCGTCTACGTCATCGACGGTTGCGTTGATGCCTGGATCGACGGGCACTTGTATCCGCTGCAGCCCGGTGATCTGGCCGCCTTTCCCGCAGGTACCGGGATCTCCCATTGCTTCATCAACAACACGGAACGGGAAGTCGTCCTGCTGGTCGGCGGAGAAGCGCCCAAGGCCGGGAGCCGGATCTTCTATCCGCTCAACCCATCCCGTCGCGCAGACATGCCCCCGTCGAGATGGTGGGACGATGTTCCCAGGCATGGGCTCGGGCCGCATGAGGGGCTTCCCGATGCAGCGCATGGCGGGAAGGTCTGAGCGTACCGCTCAGTTCAAGGGACTTAAAATTCAATAGCTTGCCTGCGGACACCTCGCGATGGGTACGCCGACGCACGGCTGCGCACGATCGAATCCCACCGATCCCGCGCGTTTGCGGACATGGCCGGTCCGTACCGGCAGTCAATGCGGGCACACCCAATTCTTGCGAAAGACGAGCAGCTGGGGACGATGTCCTGTACTGTGTGTCACAGGCTCGTGACCTTTCGGCTTGTCTGCCACGGCCCTGGCTCGCCTCCTGCACCAGGTTGCCTGACTCCATCCCTGCAAAGCTCGACGAACCAAAGAGGGGCGGCTCGTTCCGCCACATTCTCCGCATTCCGAGAGCTGCAGTGACGAAGTTATACGTTGGAAATCTTCCCTTTACGGCTACCGATGACACCGTCCGCGCGCTGTTCGCCAGCCACGGAACGGTCGAGAAGGTATCACTCATCACCGACCGCGACTCCGGCCGCCCGCGCGGATTCGGCTTCGTCGAGATGGCGAACGCGGATGCCGCACGCGCCATGCAGGCGCTGAACGGAACCGATTTCGGGGGGCGTCCACTGCGGGTGAACGAAGCACAGGAACGCTCGGACGGGGGAAACCGCGGCGGCGCGCGGCGCTACTGAACAGGCTCATCTCGGCCGCTGGTGCGTCCCGAGACTGCCGAAAAGCAACGATGGGCCCCGAAGTGTCTTCGCAGACTGCCGGTCATTCATCGGCACCTGCGCTCCCGAATTGTGCCGTTACTCGACAACGCCGGACAGACGATCTGCGGCGTGCACGAACGGCCGCTCAATTGCTTCGCATCGCTTTTCCGCAGGTAGAGCAGCTGCGAATCGAGCTGAGCTTCCTGGACGCCAGCTCGATCAGCCCGGCCCCGCAGGTCCACACCCTGTATCCGCCGGCCCGTGCGTTCTTCACCTATCGGTGCCCGCATTCGGACTGCGGGGGCGAGTTCGACATGGCGGACATCGTACGCACGGCAGTGAGCGATGGGACACACGAGGCGCGCGGCTCGCTGCTCTGCACCGGGGCGCGGCCCGGGGAGAAGGGCTCAAAACGAGCCTGCGAGCTGCGGCTGGTCTATGCGATCAGCGCCCACCTGAGCGGCGACTGCCGATCACGGATCGCCGTTGGCTAAGCCGAATTACCGTCAGGCAAAGCGCCACAAGGAACTCGCGCGGAAGGCACGGCAGGAAGAAAAGCTACAGCGCCGGACCACGCGCGCACCTTCTGCGTCAGAGGATGCAAATCAGGAGGGCGCGCCTGTCTCCCAGGATTCCCCGCCACCCTCGTCAGTGCCCGAGACCTGATCGTTTCCGGGGCAGCCGACGTCACCAATTGAGACCCGAGCGACAGATTGTGCGAGCATTCGCTCGTATCGTCTTCAAACGATCACGCTGATGCCAGAGGGCTGATAAGCACCGGAGTGCCGTGCGTCCGACGGATCGGGTCTCGGCGCTGTCCCATATATAAAGACGATTTTGAGACGCACGGGGGTTCTATCGTGGGGTCAAACGAAGCCTTCAAGCGCCAGAAGTGCGCGATGATCGGCCAATACAGCAAGTCCGAGGACGTCAAAGGCCTGACGCAGGTCCTCACGACCCTGGTGCCGTTCGCGCTCTTCTGGTGGGCCGCCATCCGGCTTTCCAGCGAGTCGCTCTGGCTCGCGGCCATTCCATTGCCGTTCATCATTCTGCTGAACGTGCGCTCCTTCGGCCTGATGCACGAATGCGGCCATGGCAGCTTGTTTCGCAGCCTCTGGCTCAATCGCGCGGTCGGGTTCGTGCTGGGCGTCATGTCCGGGATGCCGCAGTATGTCTGGTCGCAACATCACAATTACCACCATGCGCACAACGGGAACTGGGAGAAGTATCGCGGTCCCTATGCGACGCTTTCGGTCGACGAGTACGCGTCATTGAGCAGCGCACAACAGCGGCTGTATCGATTCAAGTGCAGCATGTTGGCCGCGCCGCTAGCGGGATTCATTTATCTGCTCTTCAACCCACGCTTCACATGGATAAAGGGCAGCATCGGCCTCGTGATCCACACGGTCCGATCGAAGCTGTCCCGGCCGAGCGTATCGCTGCAGGCGCATGCAGCGACTTACAGGACGCGCTACTGGAAGTCAGCCAGGGAATATCGGCACATGCTCGCGAACAACCTCGTGCTGCTCGGCGCTTGGGTCGTCATGTGTTCCGTGTGCGGCGCGGCACACTTCTTCCCGATCTATGTCCTCAGCGTGTCGATCGCAGGCGGTGTGGGCATCGTGCTATTCACCGTCCAGCACAATTTCAAGCACTCCTACGCGGGCGACGGCGAGCACTGGGACCCGGACATCGGGGCGATCGAGGGCACGAGCTACCTCGTGCTGCCGCGCTGGCTGAACTGGTTTACCGTCGATATCGGCTACCACCATATCCACCACCTGTCGGCCAGCATTCCGAATTACCGCCTGGCGGCATGCCACCACCAATATCAGCACTTGTTCTCGAACGTCACCCGCATAACGCTGGGCAACGTGTTCGGCTCGCTGAAATGCATCCTCTGGGACAAGCATGCGCGGCGAATCATATCTGTGGCGGAGTACCAGTCCGCTCACGCCATGAGTCCGTAGAGCCCTTCTCGCCGGCAGCGCCATCCGACCGTCCATCGGACGGCGGCATCTACAGATTGCGGGCGCTGCCGGATTCGTCGGGCGTCGGCGTCGCGGTCGCGTCGGAATCAACCAGCTGCGCCAGGGGTGCTGCGGGCTCCGAACGGCGCCGCTGCTCCTCATGCACCTGCTCGAGCGTCAGGTGCGTGGCCTCCGCGACGACACTGAGCACAGAGTGCCCGGACCCGCGCGGCAGCGTCAGGCGATGCAGTCTTTCCCAAGCGCGGATTCGTATCGCCGGGGTGTTGAGTTCAGACGACTGTTCGATCCGTTCCCGCCGCGCACGCTCCGCCTCTTCGGCCTGCTCGCGGGCAATCCGGGCCAGGAAATCCGTTTTCGAATCGGCAGGATTGGCCGGTGGCGGCAGGTTCGGGCTGAGACTCCAAGGGTTCGAAGACATATGGTTTACCTGAGTGAGTACCCGCTCGCACGGACAAGGACGCCGTCTCGTGCCGTATCGTGCGCGCTTTCCGCTTGGGCAGACGTTGCCGGCGCAGAACGAGCTGGGCGGCTTTGCGGGCGAGGCCGGACGAGCCAAAAGACCTCGAGCTACCGTCACTCTACATCGACGGCGGACGCTTCGCCTGCCTTTCGCAAGCGTGGCCCATATACTGGCGTCAACACGGAATTTCGAGAAGCGCATCGAGGCCCGCGATGCGTGCGCGGATCTGATCGCGCGCGGTGCGGAACCGCCGTCGCGTCGCCTGCGCTGAAATGCCGGGGCCGCTGGAAGCCCGATCCGGTATTGGCCAATGCAGCCGTGGGACCCTTCCCGGCAAGACCGGATATCCTCTTCTGCGCACGGCGTGACTACGGCGTCCAATCCGGTGGGAACCATTTCGTCCAACGGCTTGGATCGCCGGCCCGAAATCTCCGTGCCCAGCTCGCACCAATTCAACCCGCGGGTAGTCCTCAAGCCACCGGATCCCGTCGCTCTGCTGAAGCCGCTGGTGACAGGCGATCAGCGCCGCTGCTTCGCGGAACTGTCGGCCGAATTGTCGATGTCCGCATCGGAGGTCCACGGCAGCGCGGGCCGGGCGAGGGAGGCCAGGCTACTTCATCGGGCAACCCGTGAACTGCAAGTCACCAAGGCCGCTCTGAAGGAATTCGTGCGGCATGGCGCGAATGCGCATGTCCCGCGACGGTCGGCACGCCGACACGCGGCGTGCTGGCGGCCTATGCCGCTGCGCCGCTTCGCGATCAGATAGTCCAACCCGACACTGAGCTGCCATCCGTGTCGCCTGCCTCGGACGGTGAACGACGCGGAATCGCACAGACATTTTGCCCGTCGGCTCACGAATTCCACGATGCATGGCCTCCGATGTAGCGCGCGGCTCAATAATTGTGACGCGCGCGTCACTTGTTCGCTTTCAATTGACAGAACCCGTCGGCAAAATTCACGGTCCGATTGCAACCGGCGGCGGCGCACTGAGAATAGGCGCTGGCCATTGCCAAAACGAGGCTCCGAATGTTTGTGAGTAATGCCCTGCTGGGCCGCGCCCGCGCGCTTCCCCTGCTGTGCGTCCTGGCCATGCTCGCCGCATGCAACTCTGGTTCGAGCGCCCTTTCGACCTTCACCGTTTCCGGTACCGTCTCGGGACTGGCAAGCGGCGCAAGCTTCGCGCTGAGCGACAATGGAGCGGACAGCTTCGTCGTCTCGGGAAACGGCTCGTTCACGTTCCAGACACCGATCGCAGCGAACGGCTCATACGACGTAACGGTCTCGATTCAACCGAATGGAGAGATCTGCGCAGTCACCAACGGCAGCGGCGCGGGTGTATCGGGGAACGTGACCGGGGTCGCTGTGGTGTGCTCCACACAGTCATACACCGTCGGTGGAAGCCTCAACGGTCTCGCGGGCGGAACCCAGGTGACGCTCGAGAACAACGGCTCCGATGCGTTGACTCTCTCGACGAACGGTCCATTCAAGTTCAGCAAACCAATAGCCTACGATGGTTCCTACAACGTCACGATGGCGACGCAGCCCGCGAACGAGATCTGCACTGTTTCCAACGGAAGCGGCGCGGCCATCACCGATGCCATCACGACCATCTCGGTCACCTGCACGACCGAGACGTTCGCCGTCGGCGGCGGCATCACCGGGCTGGCAAGCGGACAACGACTGACACTGCATGACAACGGCGGCGATGCGCTCGCCGTGACCACCAACGGTCAGTTCAACTTTGCCACGCCCATCGCTTTTGGCAGCTCGTACTCGGTCACGGTCGCCGCGCAGCCGACTGGACAAATCTGCACTGTAAACAACGGCAGCGGCACAAACGTCGATTACAACGTCACCACTATTTCGGTGACCTGCGCGACCGAGACATTCACCGTGGGCGGGACACTCACCGGCCTGGCGGCCGGCGCCCAGGTGACGCTATACCAGAATGGCGCGGACCCACTGACGCTCACGGCCAACGGAACGTTCCAGTTCGCGACCCCGATCGCCTATGGTGGCAGCTATACTGTAACGGTCGCGACGCAGCCGAGCGCACAATGGTGCGTAGTATCGGGCGGCGCCGGCGCCACTGTCGCAGCCAACGTCACGACGGTCAGCGTGGCCTGTGTTGATACGCTCTTGACGACGCCCGGCAGCTATAGCTGGACGGTTCCCGCCGGGATCGCGTCCATCAATGTGGTCGCCACCGGCGGCGGCGGCGGCGGGGGCGGCATGTCGGGAACCTCGGCGGGCAGCGCGGGCGGAGGCGCTGCAGTCGTGACGAGCACGCTGAATGTCACTCCGGGGCAGATCCTCACTCTGACCGTCGGCGGCGGCGGTGGCGCCGGCTCAAGCGGGCCGTCCGGCATCAGTGGCGGCTATACCTGCGGCGGCGGCGGCGGCGGCGGCGGCGCGACGAGCGTCGATGCAGGCGACACCGATCAAGTCATTGCCGGCGGCGGCGGCGGTGGGGGCAGCTGTAATGGAAGCACAGCCGGTGGCAACGGCGGCGGCAGTGGTGGAGCGGGCGGCTCCGGTGTCTCCGGCGGCGGCGGCGCGTCGGGCGGCAGCGGCGGCACCGGCGGTACGGGCGGCATCAGCGGGGGTATGTTTGGAGGTGGGGATGGCGCGAGCGGCGGCAGCGGCTCCGGCGGCGCCGGCGGCGATGGTGGCAACAATACCAGCTCGTATCCGGGCGGCCCCGGCGGCAGCGGCAGCGGCTCCGGGAGCGGCGGCAGCGCTCTCAGCGGCAGCACTTCTGGCGGCGGCGGCGGCGGCGACGGCGGCGGCGGCAGCGGCTCTATGGGCACAGGCGGCGGCGCGGGCGGCAGCATCGGTCCGTCTGGCACCACCTATGCGGCGGCGACGAATGGCGGAGGATCGGCGAGCAATGGCGGCGACGGCTCGCTCGTGATCACGCTGCAGTGAGCCACCGGAGGCGTTTCTACGGCCGCTCTCCCTCGACCCCGGCACGATGAGCTGACTGCTCCGCTCAAGATAGGGCTTGGTTTCAACAAGTTGCCAAGGGAACGCATCCATAGTCGAAACCGCCACGCTGCGACTGGCAGCGGCCGCAGGTCTCAACGCGAGTGGAAGCTGCACTTCGAACAATACGAGGTGCCTGCGGATCAGATCGAGAAGATAGCGCCGGCATTTCGGCATATTGATGAAATCGCCACACCGGCGCTGCGCAAGCTCATCCCTTGACCCGCATAACGGACAACCTGGGAGACCGGCGATGAGCCGACGAATGAAAGCCAAGCGAAGCAGCGGACCGTCTTTGCGAGAGAAGTCCGGGCGTTTGCGGAACGGCCACGCCGCCTATCCATCCGCCGCAGGGGCCGGGTACCGCCGTTGTCACCATGAGGTCGGCTCACGATGGCCATGATTCCGCTTTCGATTCTCGATCTGTGCCCCATCAACGAAGGGGGCTCGGCGACCGAGTCCATCAACAATACCGTCGATCTTGCCCGGCACGCGGATCGCCGGGGCTTCACGCGTTACTGGATGGCCGAGCATCACGGCATGCCCGGCATCGCCAGCGCGGCGACCTCGGTGTTGATCGGCCATGTGGCGGGCGCGACTTCGCGTATACGCGTGGGAGCGGGTGGCATCATGTTACCCAATCATTCGCCGCTGCAGATTGCCGAACAGTTCGGCACGCTCGACGCCATGTATCCCGGGCGCATCGACCTGGGCCTGGGGCGCGCGCCGGGCTCGGACCCGGTGACGTCACGAGCGTTGCGGCGCAACTTGAGCACGGATCCGGATGAATTCCCGCGTGACGTGATGGAACTGATGGCGTATTTCGACGGCAACGGGCCGGTGCGCGCGGTGCCGGGCGAGGGCCATGGGGTTCCGATCTGGATCCTGGGTTCCAGTCTGTTCGGCGCGCAGCTCGCGGCGAAGCTGGGGTTGCCTTATGCCTTCGCCTCGCATTTTGCGCCGGCGCAGATGCTGGATGCGATCGCCGTGTATCGCGCGCGCTTCCGGCCGTCGCGCCATCTGGACAAGCCTCACGCGATGTTGGGTTTCAATGTGACGGCTGCCAACACGGACGCCGAAGCGCGCTACCTGGCTTCGTCCTGGCAGCAGTCCTTCGTCAATCTGCGCTCGGGCCGCCCGGGGCGCCTGCCGCCGCCGGTGGAAGGCTATCTCGAATCCCTGCCGCAGCAAAGTCGGATGCTGCTCGATCAGGTGCTCTCATGTTCCGCCATCGGCTCGCCCGGCGTGGTGGCTGACGGGATTCGTGCGTTTGTCGGGAAGACCGGCGCGGACGAGTTGATGTTGACCAGCAACATGCACGACCATGCGGCACGCCGCCACTCCTTCGAAATCGTGGCCGACCTGATCGAGGCTCCGTCAAACTGCTAATGCCAAGGCGTCTGCAGCGGATCGATCAGCTTTAGTGCGGTGAACCGCCGGAAATCCTTGCCGGTGGAGCACAGCGTCGCTCCTTGCGCGAGGGCTACGGCAGCAAGGGCCGCATCGCTGACGAGAGGATCGCTGACCTTGGCCTCATCCGGCACCGCGCAGCACGACATCGACTTGGCGAGAGCGCGATATCGCGCCTTGATCGAAGAGCGC
>JABBNZ010000169.1 GCA_019352035.1 Pseudomonadota bacterium
CCTCGACATCGTGCCGAACCACGTCGGCGTCATGGGTAGCGACAACGCCTGGTGGATGGATGTGCTCGAGAACGGGCAGGCCTCGATCTACGCGGATCATTTCGATATCGACTGGAATCCCGCGAGCCCGGCGCTCGCCGACAAGGTACTGGTGCCGGTGCTGTCCGATCCCTATGGAGTGGTTCTCGAGCGCGGCGAGCTCGAGCTGCGGTTCGAGGGCGAGCTCGGCGCCTTCGCGATCCATTACCACGAGCATCGGCTGCCGCTCGATCCGCGCACCTATCCCCGAATCCTCGATGCCGTGCTCTCCATCGAGCGCAATCCGGAGCTCGAGCGGCTGCGGCGCCTCTTCGGCGCGCTGGCGGACCGGCGGGGACCGTCTTCGGAGCAGATCGCCGAGCGCAATCGCGACAAGGAGGCTCACAAGCGCGCGCTCGCCGGGCTCGCCGCCGCGAACGCCGCTGTCCGCGCCGCGCTTGATCGGGCGGTAGCCCACCTCGCCGGCCGTGCGGGCGATCCCGCGAGCTTCGACCCGCTGCACGAGCTGTTGGAAGCACAGGCGTTCCGGCTGGCCTACTGGCGGGTTGCGTCCGACGATATCAACTACCGCCGCTTCTTCGACGTCAACGATCTCGCGGCGCTGCGGGTGGAAAACGAGCCTGTGTTCGAGGCGACGCATCGACTCGTCCTCGAGCTGGTGGGCGCCGGTGTGCTCGATGGCCTGCGGGTCGATCACGCCGACGGTCTCTACGATCCGCTCGGCTATTTCAGGCGGCTGACCGACCGGGTCGCGCAGGTGACCGCGGCCCGGGGCGGCCATGGCATCTATCTCGTCGCCGAGAAGATCACCGCCTCATTCGAGCGGCTGCCGCCGCAGTGGCCTGTCGACGGCGAGACCGGCTATCACTTCGCCAATGTGGTGAACCGCCTCCTCATCGACGGGGGCAGCAAGACGCGCATGAGCCGGGTGTACCGGTCCTTCGTCGGTGAGCCGCGGCAATGGCCCGACATCGCCTACGCATGCCAGCATCTGGTGCTGCGCCGGTCGCTGGCCTCCGAGCTCAACACGGCGGCAAACCTCCTGACCCGCATCGCGCACGATGACCGGCGCACGCGCGACTTCACGCTCGACAGCCTGCGCCAGACCCTCGCCGAGGTCATCGCCTGCTTTCCGGTCTACCGGACCTACGTGACCGACGCCGTCGCTGACAGCGACAGGCGCTACATCGACTGGGCGATCGCCGCGGCGCGCCGGCGCGCGTCCTTGGCCGGCCAGCCGGTGCTCGATTTCGTGCGCAGCGCGCTGCTCCTCGAGCTCAGCGCCGCCAGCGAGAGCGCGCGCGCACGCATCTGCCGCTTCGCGATGAAGTTCCAGCAGATCACCGCGCCCACCACGGCCAAGGGCATCGAGGATACGGCGCTCTACCGCTTCAACCGCCTGGTCTGCCTCAACGAGGTCGGCGGCGAGCCCGATCTCTACGGCTCCCGCGTCAGCGCCTTCCATGCCGACGCCCAGGATCGGGCCCGCTGGCGGCCGCACGAGATGCTCGCGACCTCCACGCACGACACCAAGCGCTCGGAAGACGTGCGCGCCCGCATCAGCGTGCTGTCGGAGATACCAAGCGCGTGGCGCCAGGCCGCGGATCGCTGGCGCCGCTTCAACCGCACGCGGCGGCGCGAAGTCGGCGGCATGCCGGCGCCCTCGCCCGATGATGAATATCTGCTCTATCAGACGCTGATCGGAACCTGGCCGCTCGAGGAGCCGGACGAGGCCGGCGTCGATGCATACCGCCAGCGTATCGAGGCCTACATGTTGAAGGCCGCGCGCGAGGCCAAGACCCGCACGAGCTGGTCGGCCGCCGACGCGCAGTACGAGGAGGCGCTGACACAGTTCATCCGCGCTGCGCTCGAGCCGCGCGAGGGGAATCTATTCCTCACCGACTTCCGCGCCTTCAACCGGCGCATCGTACGCTTCGGGCTGCTGAACGCCCTGTCGCAGACGCTGCTCAAGCTCACGGCCCCGGGGGTTCCCGACATCTATCAGGGCAACGAGACCTGGCACTTCTCGCTGGTCGATCCGGACAATCGCCGACCGGTCGATTACGCCGGTTGCCGGCGGATGCTGGAGGGACTGGCTGACACCGCGGCTGCGGGCTCTCTCGCCTCGGCGCTCGCCGCGGATGTCACCGATCCGCGCTGCAAGCTCCTCCTTCATGTCAGGGCGCTGCAGCTCAGGCGCCAGGACCCGGAGCTCTTCGAGCGCGGGGAGTACCTGCCGCTCAAGGTGACGGGGCGGCGCGCCCCCCACCTCTGCGCGTTTGCGCGGCGCCTTGAGGGCCGGCTCGCGATCGTCATGGCGCCGCGCCTTTATCTGAAGCTCATGGGGGATTCCGACAGGCCGCCGCTCGGCGCCGAGGTTTGGGAAGACACCGAGGTGCAGTTGCCGTTCACTCCCGAGGCTGCGCTGCTCGGTGCGCTGGATGGGGCCCGCGTGCCGCAGCCGGACGGAAAGGGACCCCTGGCGATCGGAGCCGCGGCGGCACTGCAGTGCTTCCCCGTGGCGCTCCTCACGAGTGGCATATGAGGGTCATGGCGCGTCAACCCCGGGGCACGCGGCGCGTTTCATGCTTGCCGTGAGTCGGACGGAGCCACCCTGATGTCATGCTCGAGAATCTGCCTTCGGGCCGCGAGCCTGCTCGCCGCCGCGGCGCTCCTCGCCTCCTGCTCGGGCATTCCGCTCAAGGAGCGGGACGCCGCCGAGCGCGCCCGCTTCGAGGCCTACGCCGGCAAGCCCATCGACCACTTCACCTGGCTCACCGGCTACGACGGCTGGGAGCCGATCTCGCGCGATCAGCTCGTGATCTGGACGGACATCAACCAGGCCTATCTCGTCACGGTGTTCCGGCCCTGCACCGACCTGATGTTCGCCCGGCGGATCGCTCTGCACCCCACCGCGAACACCCTCTATGCGCATTTCGATTCCGTGCACGTGGAAGGCTGGAACTGCATCATCAAAACCATCCAGCCGGTGGACTACAAGCGCATGCAACTTGACCTGCGCCAGAAGCGGGCGGCCCCGAAAGCCGGAAAGCCCGCGGGCAATGGCTGACCGGCCGCTACCGGTAGCCGCGCGCCTGCAGAGTGAATAGCCGCGCATAGGCGCCGTCGATACCCAGCAGCTCCTCGTGGCTGCCGCGCTCTCGGATCCGGCCGCCTTCCAGAACCACGATCTGATCGGCCATGCGCACCGTGGAGAAGCGGTGGGAGATGAGGATCGTGATGCGCTCGCGCGCGAGCTGGCGAAAATGCTCGAAGACTTCGGCCTCCGCCTGCGCATCCATCGCCGCCGTCGGCTCATCCAACACCAGGACGTCGGCGCGCGTGCGCATGAAGGCTCGTGACAGCGCCACCTTCTGCCATTGGCCGCCGGAGAGCTCGCGCCCGTCCTGGAACCACTTGCCGAGCTGGGTGTGATATCCCTGGGGCAGCGTCTCGATGAAGGCGCTCGCCCTGCCCTTGTCCGCCGCCTCGCGCCATCGTGCCTCGTCCTCGAAGTAGCGCTCGTCGCCCGCGCCGACGTTCTCCCCGACCCGCATCTGGTAGCGGGTGAAGTCCTGGAAGATGACGCCGATGCGCTCGCGCAGCGCCGCCTCCTCGAAGCGCGCGAGATCCTCGCCATCGAGCAGGATCCGGCCGCTCGTGGGGGAGTAGAGCCGGGTCAGCAGCTTGATGAGCGTCGTCTTGCCGGAGCCGTTCTCGCCCACCAGCGCGAGGCTCGTCCCGGGCTCGAGGTGCAGGGTGACCTCCTGCAAGGCGGGGCTCTGCGCGCCGGGATAGGTGAAGCTGACGTTCTCGAACCGTACTCCGTCCCGCGGATGCGGCCCGCGGGCAACGCTGCCGGCGGGCGGCGGCACCTCGGTCTCCAGATACTCATACAGGGTCGAGAGGTAGAGATTGTCCTCGTACATGCCGCTGACCGCCGACAGCATCGCGGTCAGGGCCGACTGCCCCTGCCGGAAGAAGGTCACATACATCGTCATCTGCCCCAGCGTCACCGCTCCTCTGACCGCGCTGATCGCAACCCACCCATACGCCCCATACAACGTTACGGTCGCGATGAGGCCGAGACCAAAGCCCCAGGCGTCGCGGCGCACGGTCAGGGCGCGGTCCGCCGCGTAGAGCGTGTGAAAGATGTCCCGGTACCTCTGCAGCAGCCGCGGTCCGAGCCCGTAGAGCTTCACCTCCTTGGCATGATCCTCGCGCGCGAGAACGGTCTCGAGGTAGGTCTGCATGCGAGTCTCGGGCGAGCGCCAGCGAAACAGGCGGAACGCATCTCCGGAGAACTTCGCCTCGGCGATGAAGGCGGGCAGGCCCGCGACCAGCAGAACGGCGACCGCCCATGGCGAGAAGCGCGCGAGCACCACGGCGAAGCTGACGAGCTGGATGGCGTTCTGGGCAAGTCCGAAGGTCCTCGTGACCAGGCTGAGCGGGCGGCTGGAGGCTTCGCGGCGGGCGCGTGTCAGCTTGTCGTAGAACTCGGAGTCCTCGAAGTGGCGCAGCTCGAGGGTGAGCGCTTTCTCGAGGATCATCTCGTTGACGCGCTGTCCGAGCTGCACCCGCAGCAGGGACTGCGCGAGTGAAATCCCGCGCTGCGCGCCCGCCATGGCGGCGACGAGAACGCCTTCCAGAAGGACGAGGCCGGCCACGCGGCCGGTATCGGTCCCGCCCGCGCGGATCGCGGCGACGACCGCATCGACGATGAGCGAGCCGATGTAGCCGATGGAGGCAGGCAGCACACCGGCAATGAGCGTGAGGCAGGCGAGCGAGATGCTCAGCGCGCGGTTGGTGCTCCAGACGAGCTCGATGGCGCGGCGGCTGTAGCGAAAGACCCCGAAGAATCCCTTCAAGGAGAGCGGGTCGTGCGGGGCGGGCGGTGGGCGGCGGGAATGGGCTGGCGCGGCGACTGACATTCAGGCGTCACTGTGGGGGCGCAGGGCGGGGAAACCAATGGTGGCTAGGGGAGGAGGGGGTTGCGCTTTTCGGCAATGGCGCGCTCGGCCATGAGGAAGGCGGCGGCGTTCCAGGACTGACCCGGCATGCCGTGGGGAGTACCCCGGGTGCCGTGCAGCCACTCGGTGAAGGCCCAAT
>JABBNZ010000045.1 GCA_019352035.1 Pseudomonadota bacterium
GCGATGGCGAACGCGATGAAGGATGCCGCGCTGAACCCGAGCGATGTGCAGTACGTGAATGCGCACGCGACGTCGACGGCTGCTGGCGACAAGGCGGAGACCCTCGCCGTCAAGCGCGCCTTCGGCGAACACGCCCGCCGGCTCGCGGTCAGCTCGACGAAGTCGATGACCGGGCACCTGCTCGGCGCCGCGGGCGTGGTGGAGGCCATCTTCTCCATTCTCGCGATCCGCGATCAGGTGGCGCCGCCGACCATCAACTATCACACCCCGGATCCGGACTGCGATCTCGATTACGTGCCGAATACGGCGCGGCCGATGAAGATCGATGTCGCCCTGTCGAACTCCTTCGGCTTCGGGGGCACCAACGGCTCGGTCGTCTTTAGACGTTTCAGCAGCTGATTGCCGCGATCCTGTATCGCACGGGAGGCACGAGTTGATCCTGCGCGAGCTCGAGGTCCCACCGGCAGTGCTGAGGCGGCTCGCGGCGAGGCATCCGCAGCGGTATCCCGTGCTCCTCGACAGCGCGGCGGACGGACCGCTCGGCCGCGTGAGCATCCTCGCCGCACACCCCACCGCAGCGCTGTGGCTCGATGAGGAGGGGCGGCTGCGGGCGCAAGGGGCGGTGCCGCCGGATGTCATGGACGCCCCCGGCGCCGGGTTCTTGCGCGCACTCGGACGATGGGTGAAGCGCGACTCCCTCGCCCAGGCGGAGCACACCGGCCTGCCTTTCGCGGGCGGCTGGGCGGTCTTCCTCGGCTACGAGATTGCCGCCGAAATCGAGCCGCGGCTCGAGCTGCCGCCGCCGACCGCCTCGCCCGGCTGGCAGGCCTTCGCGCTGCGCGTCCCCTGCGCCCTCGTTCACGACAAGCTCTCAGGGAAGGTCCTGGCGATCGCGGAGGAGGGGGCCGCGGCGTTGCTCGACGGGATCGAGAGCGACGCCCGTGAGCTGGCAGGCGCCGGCACCGAAGCGGCCGGCGCGGCTGCCCCGGTCGCGGTGGCCGGTGTCTTGGAAGAGGAGCCGGCCGCCTACCTCGAGCGCGTGAGGCGCGGGAAGGAATACATCCGGGCGGGCGACATCTATCAGACCAACCTGTCGCGGCCGTGGCGGATCGAGCTGCGCGAGGAAGCGGATGTCGGCGCGCTCTACGAGTGCCTGCGTGCCGCCAATCCCGCGCCGTTCGCAGCGCTGGCGCAATGGCGCGGGGGCGTCCTGCTCAGCTCCTCTCCCGAGCGGCTGGCGCGCATCGCGGGACGACGCATCGAGACTCGTCCCATCGCGGGCACACGGCCTCGCAGCCGCCAGCAGGGCTCGGACGCCCATGAGACCGCCGCGCTCGTCGCGCACCCGAAGGAGCGCGCGGAGCACATCATGCTCATCGACCTCGAGCGCAACGATCTCGGGCGCGTCTGCGAGCCCGGAACGGTTTGCGTCGAGGAGCTGATGTCGATCGAGTCGTACGCCCACGTGCACCATATCGTCTCCAACGTGACGGGGGTGCTGCGCCCGGAAGTGACACCGATCGAGGCTTTGCGTGCGGTCTTCCCCGGCGGAACGATCACCGGCTGTCCCAAGCATCGCTGCATGCAGATCATCGCGGAGCTGGAAGGGGAGGGACGCGGGGCCTACACCGGCTCGCTCGGCCTGATCGGGCGCGATGGCAGCATGGATTTCAACATCCTCATCCGCACGATGACCCTCGCGCCGAGCACGGCCGGACGCCTGATCGAGTTTCGTGCCGGCGCCGGCATCGTCGCCGACTCCGATCCGCAGCGCGAGCTCGAGGAGACGCGAGCCAAGGCTCGCGGGCTCCTGGCCGCCTTCGGCGCGGCGGGACGGGACGGAGCCGCGGCGTGACAAAATCGTCTGCAACGATTTTACTCGGCCCATCCGTGGGCCTCGGCCCTGCGGGCCCGCCCGGCGAAGCCGGGCGTTCAAAATCCGCTCCGGCGGATCTTGCGGACGGTGGCGGCCGGCTCGAAGGGGTTTCCCGATGAGTTTCGGCTCGCGACGGCGGGGCTCAGAGGTCGCAGGGAGAGAGCCTGGCAACGCTCGAGCCTCGGCAGGATCCGAAGCGCTGCCGGTCCTCGTCAACGGCGTCGCCGCAGAGGCGCTCTCGGTGCTCGATCGCGGCCTGCACTTCGGTGATGGCGTCTTCGAGACGATCGCGTGTCTTCACGGCCGCCCGCGCTTTCTCTCCCTGCATCTGGAGCGGTTGGATCACGGCTGCCGCACGCTCGGCTTCGGGCCGCCCCCGAGCCAGGTGCTGCGTGAGGAGATCGAGCGCCTCGCCGGCGCGGCGGACCGATCGATCGTCAAGCTGATCGTGACCCGGGGCCCGGCCCTGCTCCGCGGTTATGCAGTCAGCGGCCGCGAGCGGGCAACGCGCGTGGTGATTCGTTATCCTTGGCCGGTGGAAGAAGCCGCCTTGCAGCAGCAGGGGGTGAGCGTGCGCGTTGCGGCGATGCGCCTCGGCGAGAATCCGGCCCTGGCCGGCCTCAAGCACTGCAACCGCCTGGAGCAGATTCTCGCGCGAAGCGAGCCCGACGGTGCCGGCGCGGCCGAGGCGCTGATGCTCAGTCGATCCGGGATGCTGGTGTCCGGCACCATGACCAACGTGTTCGTGGTCGAGGGTCCGCCGCACCTGCCGCGTCTGCGCACGCCCGCGATTGATGTGTGTGGCGTTGCGGGCGTCATGCGGCGCGTGGTGCTGCGCGAGGCGGTGCGCGCGGGTATCTCGGCAACGCAATGCGCGCTATGGCCTGAGGACCTTGCAGCCGCGGCGGAGGTTTTTCTCACGAACGCACGGGTGGGCATCTGGCCAGTCGCACGTCTGGGGGAGAGGACTCTGGAACCTGGCCCGGTGACGCGGCGCTTGCAGCTGCTGATGCGGCCCCTGCTGGAGCAGCCGGCCGATGGCTGACACCCCGCGCCGGCACGGTAGAGCGGCCGTCCTCGTCCTGTTGGCGGTCCTGATCGCCGCGGCGGGGGCGGGATACGCGTTGCTGAGTAAGAATTTCCACGCTCCGGGTCCCGCGGCCGCCGCGGTCGATCTCAAGGTCACTCCGGGCGAGAGCACTCGCTCCGCACTCGCGAGCCTCGCCGGCCTCGGCGCCCTTTCGCACCCGCGGGAGGTGGAGCTCTACCTGCGGCTGCATCGTCTCAGTCCGCGCCTGGAGATCGGCACCTACGAGATCCCCGCGCATGCGAGCCCCGCCGACATCATCCGGATGTTCGAAGAGGGGCGCGTGGTGTTGGATCAGATCACCGTCGTGCCGGGGGTGACGTTCGCCGATTTCCGCCGCGAGCTCGATGCGAGCACGGACATCGCCCACACCTTGCGCGGCAAGAGCAACGCGGCGGTGATGGCCGCGCTCGGCCATCCCGGCCAGGATCCCGAGGGACGGTTTTTCCCTGACACCTATTTTTTCGCGCCCGGCACGAGCGACCTGACGATCCTCAGGCTGGCCTACGACCGGATGGCGGCGGTGCTCGCCAAGGTGTGGCAACAAAGGAGCCCCGGTCTTCCCTTCGATACGCCCTATCAGGCGCTGATCCTCGCCTCCATCGTGGAGAAGGAGACGGGCGTCGCCGATGAGCGGGGGCGCATCGCGGGCGTCTTCGTGAACCGCCTGCGCCGCGGCATGCGCCTGCAGTCCGACCCGACCGTGATCTACGGCCTCGGCAAGCGGTACGACGGGACCATCCATACGCGCGACCTCACGACCGACACGCCTTACAATTCCTACACGCGCTCCGGGCTGCCGCCGACACCGATCTCACTGCCGAGTCTGGAGTCGCTGCTCGCGGCAGTGCGCCCCGATCACACCGCCGACCTCTACTTCGTGGCGACGGGGAAGGGGGGACATCATTTCTCGAAGACGCTCGCGCAGCACGATGCGGAGCTGCGCATCTATCTCGAGCGGCTGCGCGCGCAGGAGCAGGCTGCCGCGCGCCGGCAGGCCGCGGGAGGCGCCCGATGAGCCCTTCGCCCGGAATGCTCATCACCCTGGAGGGAATCGAAGGCGCCGGGAAATCCACGGTCGCGCGCCGGGTCTGCGCGTGGCTGGGCCGTCATGCGATCCAGGCGACACTGACCCGCGAGCCAGGCGGCACGGCGCTCGCCGAGCGCGTGCGGCAGATCGTGCTGGAGCGAGGGCAGGAGCGGCTGTCGGCCGTCACGGAGACCCTCCTCATGTTCGCCGCGCGGGGCATTCACGTGGAGAACCTCATCCGGCCGGCGCTGGAGCGCGGCGAATGGATCGTTTGCGACCGCTTCACCGACGCCACGCGGGCGTATCAGGGGGGCGGGCGCGGCGTCGATCCGCGGCTCATCGAATCGCTGGCGGCCCACGTACAGGGAGGGGTGCAACCGCATTGCACGCTGCTGCTCGATCTGCCGGTGCCGATGGGCCTCGAGCGGGCCCGCAGCCGGCAGGCTGGCGCAGCGGACCGAATCGAGGCGGAGACCCAGGCATTCTTCGAACGGGTGCGCGGCGCGTACCTCGAGCTGGCGAGGCGCGAGCCGCAGCGGATTCACGTGATCGACGCGTCAGTCCCGCTGGAGGCCGTCGCGCGGCAGGTCGAGGCAGTGCTCGAGCGGCTGCCTTTCCCGGGGCGCTCGGGCTCCGGCATCGGCGGGCCTATGGGAGGGGAGACCGCGTGATTCCCCGATGGCTCGCGCCGGAGATCGCGAAATTGCGCGGCGCCTACGCCGCTCGCCGACTCCCGCACGCCCTGCTCATCCATGAGGCGCCGGGTGCCGGGGGCGAGTGGCTCGCGGGCTGGGTGGCGCGGATGGTGCTCTGCGCGAGCTCCGAGGAGGCGCCGTGCGAGCGTTGCGTGGCCTGCCAGCGCGCGGCCCAGGGCCAGCACCCCGATCTCACCCTGATCCGGCCGCTCGAGGCATCGGTCCAGATCCGCATCGAGCAGGTGCGCGAGCTCGGACTGGAGCTCGCTCTCACGGCGCATCAGGGCGGCTACAAGGTCGCCATCCTGTCGCCCGCCGACAGCATGAATCGCTTTGCTGCCAATGCCTTGCTGAAGACTCTTGAGGAGCCATCGCAGGGTACGCTGCTCATCCTGGTCGCGAGCCAGCCGTCGCGCCTGCCGGCCACGATCCTCAGCCGCTGCCAGCGGGTGCGGGTGCGTGGGCCGCAGCGGCCTGAGGCCATCGCGTGGCTCGAGGCGACCCGGGGGCCCGGTGAGTGGGACAAGGTCCTGGCGGTCCTCGGCACGGGACCCATGGCCGCGGCTGCGGCCGACCCGGCGGCGGTCGTCGAAATCTCCGCCGAGGTCCGCCGGGGACTCGAGGAGGCTGTCGCGGGCGCGTCTGATCCGGTGGCCACCGCGGAGCGCTGGGCACGCTCGCAGCTGCCGCTGCGCCTCACCTGCGTTGAGAATTGGCTCACGGAACGGATTCGCGGGACCGCCGGTGTCGACGGTCTCTTTACAGAAGTGCGGGCTGGCGCGCACCCCCCCCGGCACGGGGAGAGCTTAGACTTGGGCCAGCTTTTCGGGCTCCTGGATGCGGTTCGGGAGCTCAAGTCATCGTTCGACGCGCCGATCAACCGGGGACTGGCGCTCGAGAGCCTGTTGCGCGCCCTCGAGACACGGCGCTTAACCAGAGCCTGAGGAAGACAATTTGCGTGCGGGTGGGAACAAGCCAGGCCTCTTGACGCTCACGATCAAGGACAAGAGCGCGCTGTATCTCGCTTACATGCCGTTCGTGAAGAATGGCGGGCTCTTCATCCCGACCAACAGCAATTACCGGTTGGGGGATGAGGTGTTCATGCTGCTCAACCTCATGGGCGAGGACGAGAAGCTGCCGGTCGCGGGCAGGGTGATCTGGGTGACGCCCAAGGGGGCGCAGGGCAAGCGCACGGCGGGGATCGGGGTGCAGTTCAGCGACCAGGATCACGGCCAGACGCAGAAGAAGATCGAGACCTATCTCGCGGGCGCGCTCGCCGGCGACAAGGCCACTCACACGATGTGATTCGTTTCTTGGGCTCGGTCAGCCAACCTACGCACTACGGCGCAGGGCGATGCCGCTGTGGGTCAGGCCGCCGGTGAGGACGTAGGCGTCGAAGCCGCGCTCGACCAGGATGTAGGCGGCGGCGGAACTGCGCCGGCCGGTGTCGCAATAGACCACGTAGGGCACCTTGCGATCGAGGGTGGTCAGCTTCAGGCGGATGAAGTAGAGCGGAATGTTGAGCGAGCCTTCGATGGAGAGATTCTGATGCTCGCTCGGCAGGCGCACGTCGAGCCAGCGGCCGCCGCGTGCGACGATCTCGCGTGCCCGATCGTAGCTTACCCACTGCAGCAGCGGCTCGTTCATGAGCTCGCGGAAGTCCTGCTTGTTCAGGCGCATCAGCACGCCGTCGCTCAACATCGTGACGGTGGCATTGCGCTTGGCCTCGGCGATCAGCGCTTCCTCGCCGAAGGTGTCACCGACGCCGAGCTCCGCGAGCTTGATGCCTTCTTTGTTGAGCGGCGTCTCGCGGGTCACGACGCACTTGCCGCTCACGATGACGTAGAAGTAGTCGCCCTCGTCACCCTGCTTGATGACGACATCGCCCGCGCGGAACGGCACCCGCTGCAGACGCATGAAAATGGCCTGGATGTTCGCCGGCGGGATGCGGTGGAAGGCCTTGGTCGAGAGGAGGGTCGTCATCCAGTCGTCGCCCGTCCCGCCGTCGAGCTGCGCCTGCAGCTCCGCGACTTCGTAAGTGCCCGTCTGATCCCAGGTGATCATGACGTCGAGCAACTCGCTGTCGATCGAGAGATAGCTGACTTCGTCGACCGCCCGCGCGGTCGCCTGCCGCGGAATCTGGGGCGAGAGCGATGTGCGTGCCTCGGGTGTCCCGCCGCGGATCATGGCGACGGTATGCTCGCCTTCCCTCATTTCCACCATGCCGCTCACCAGCCATACGGTGCGCTTGTCGGTGTCGCCCTCCTTGAAGAGGAGGCGCCCGGCGGGCATGGTGCGCACGACCACTTTCTTCGCGAGGGCCGCGAGGTTGTCGCGCTTCAAGCCATCGAGCGGCGCGAAGGTCTTGAGCAGTTGAACGCTGGCTTCGCGTCCTTCGAGCATTGTGATTGGGGCCTGGTCGTGTCTCGGTGCGAATGCGCCGGGCCGGCGCTGTCGTCCGGTGGAAATTATGTCCGATGGTAGCACAGCCTCTGCGGATCGCCGGGGAGCCGTTCACGGTTTTGGCGGTGGCACGCGGTCCTGGCGCGGCGGGCAACGCCGATTATGGATAATTCATGACTTCTCGGCCCGCCGCTCGCCGCCGCCGCCGGTCACCATGGCCCAGCCTGAATCCGGCTGGAACCGGGCGCCGTGACGGGCCGCCAGCTCCTCCAGGCGCTCCACGACGGCGCCCACGCCGCGGGCCCGCGCGTAGGCGAGCGGGCCGCCGCGGAAAGGCGCGAATCCGGTGCCGAAAATGACGGCGGCGTCGATGAGGTCGGCATCCTCAGCGATCCGCTCGCGCAGACAGGCGGCGCACTCGTTGACGAGCACCAGAATCAGGCGGTCGATGAGATCGCGCGGCGGCGGCTCACCGGCCGCCACGGGGGGCTTCACGGGCTTGCCGTCCTTCCACAGATAAAACCCCGCGCCGCTCTTGCGGCCGAGCTTGCCGAGCGAGACGAGCTCGCGCAGGCGCGAGAGATTGGGGGAGGGGCGGCCGAGGTCGGCGGCGATGATCTCCCCGACATGCGCGGCAACATCGAGGCCGACGACGTCGGCGAGCTCGATCGGGCCCATCGGCATGCCGAACTGCACGGCCGCATCGTCGATGGCGGTGATCGGGACGCCCTGTTGCGCCGCATACATGGCCTCGTGCAGGTACGGCATCAACACGCGGTTGACGATGAACCCGGGGGCGCTGCGGCAGGGCACCGGCAGCTTGTCCATTCTGCGGGTGAAGGCGGTCGCGGTCTGCAAGGCGGCCGGATCGGTGGCCGCGGAGTGGATCACCTCGACGAGCGGCATCTGCGGCACGGGGTTGAAGAAGTGCAGGCCCACGAGGCGCTCGGGTCTCATCAGGCCTTCGGCCAGCGACTCGAGCACGATGCTCGAGGTGTTGGTGGCGAGAATGGCGCCGGGCTTCATGCGCGGCTCGAGGATCGCGTAGAGCTCGCGCTTGGCCTGCAGGCTCTCGAAGATGGCTTCGATCACGATGTCCGCCTGCGCGGCGCCTTCCCCTTCCACGTCGGCCGTCAGGCGGGCCGCCGCCTCCTCGACCTTGGCCGGATCCCGCAGCCGCTTCTTGAAGAGCTCGCGGGCGCGGGCGAGCGCCGGCTCGATGGACTTCAGCTCCCGATCCTGCAGCGTGACCGTGAACCCGCGCAGCGCCGACCAGGCGGCAATGTCTGCCCCCATCACGCCGGCCCCGATGACGTGCACCCGCTCGAGCGGCGCGGTCGCCTTGCCACCGATGGCCTTCAGGCGATCCTGCAGCAGGAAGACGCGGATCAGGTTGCGGGCGGTGTCGGTGGTGAAGAGGCTCGCGATGGAGCGCGCCTCGGCCTCGAAGGCGACGGCGCCGCGGGCGCCGTAGCGTGTCCAGAGGTCGATGATGGCGTAGGGGGCCGGGTAGTGCTCGCGGCGGACTTTCTGCGAGACCCGGCTGACGAGCGAACGCTGCACGAGCGAGCGCACGACGGGCCAGCTCAAGGCGCGCTCAGCGAGGCTCGGCCGGTGCGGCGGGGGCGGAGCGAGGATCATCTGCCGCGCCGCGGCGCGCAGGTCGCTTTCCGGCACGAGCTTGTCGACGAGGCCGAGGCGCAGCGCGTTCTCGCCCCGCACGGCCCTGCCCCCGAGCATCATGTCCATCGCCGCGCGCACGCCGATCAGTCTCACGCTGCGCACCGTGCCGCCGAATCCGGGATGGATGCCGAGCTGCACCTCCGGAAAGCCGAGCGCGAGCCGATCATCGCCCACCGCGACGCGGTAGCGGCAGGCGAGGGCGAGCTCGAGACCGCCGCCGAGCGCGAAGCCCTGGATGGCCGCGACGGTCGGACAGGGCAGCGCCTCCAGTCGTTCGAGGACCTGCTGCCCCGCGTGGATGAGGCGATAGCCGCTCTCGGGGCCGGTGATTCCCGTGAACTCCTTGATGTCGGCACCGGCGACGAAGCCGCTCTTCTTGGCGGAGATCACCACCACGCCGCGCGGCGCGGGCGATGAGATCCGATCGAGCAGGGCGTCGAGCTCGCGCAGCACCTGGCTCGAGAGCACGTTGGTCGAGGTGCCGGGCTTGTCCGCGGTCAGCCAGACGATGTCGTCACTGTCCCGCTCCAGTTGCCAGGCTGAGCCAGGTTCGGTCACTTTTTCTTCTCCGATTGCCCGGTGGGACGAGCGCCGCCCCGGGGGCGCGTGGAATCAGGCCGCGGCGGAGCGCTGCTCGGACCTGTCCGCGGGGACGTGGAAATCACAGACGAGCGGCCGATGATCCGAATATCGCACGTCCGGCACGCGGAAGTCCGTCACTTCGATTCCCTCGCTCACCAGGACGAAGTCGAGCTCGATGCGCGGCACCCGCGCGGGAAAGGACGGCAGGCCCGCCGAATTCGCGCTGCGCAGCCCCGCGGCGCGCATGAAGAGGTAGATCTCGTGCGTGCCCCAGAACGTGTTGAAGTCGCCGGCGACGATCACGGGCTTCTTCGACTTCACGATCAGGTCGTGCAGCGAGCGCAGCTGGTACTGGCGGTGGCGGAACTTCAGCGACAGGTGCACGAGGAACACGCAGACGTTCTCGAGCTCGAGCTCGATGATGAGCCGCTTGATGCCGGTGTCGAAGTAGTGGAAGCGCTCCCCGTGCACGTGCGGCGCGGACAGGAACGCATTGGCCTGCTTGCGCACGATCGGCATCATATGGTTGATCGAGGCGGCGCCGTACTTGCACTGGAACGTCGAGTAGTGCCCGAGCTCCCCGGCGATCGCCTCCGCCTGGTTCACCATGCGGGTCCGGATGGAGCCGGTGTCCACCTCGATGAGGCCCACGACGTCCGGATGCTCCGCGCGCAGGAACTCGGTGATGCCCGCCAGGATCTTGCGGTTGCTGCGCAGATACCCGGCACCCGGCAGCGGCAGGTGGAAGGCCGGGCCCGTGCCCGTGGCGTAGCGGATGTTATAGACGACCAGTCGCAACCCGAGTCATTCCTGCGCGGCAGCAAGCCAGAAGAGGGGATTGTATTGCATATCGCCGGGGACCGGCGGCTCAGGCGGCGGCCGAGGGCTTCCCCGCGGACGAGGGGGACGGAGCGGGCTTCGCGGCGGGGGGCTCTTGTGCGAAACTTGGCCTCGTGTCGCACGCCAATCCCATCCGCCTCTTCGTGACCCACGCCTGGGAGCCGGCAGACGATTACCTGCGGGTCTTCGAATATCTCGAAAGCTCGCGCAATTTCTTCTACCGGAACTTCAGCGCGCCCGACCGGCGCCCCTCCGGGGACAAGGAGGCGGCCAAGGAGGAGCTGCGCCGCCAGATCGCCCCGGTGGAGGCCGTCATCGGCCTCTCGAGCCTATTCGAGGCCCACCAGGACCTGCTCACCTTCCAGCTCCTCTACGCCCAGGCGAGTCAGAAGCCGGTGGTGCTGCTGAAGCCCTTCGGCTCGCAGAAGCCGGTCCCCAAGGCGCTCACCGACCTGGCGGACGAGGTGGTGGACTGGGACGAGCGCGCGCTCGTCGATGCCATCCGCCGCCAGGCGCGGCACGAGGACACGACGCGCTGGGATACGATCGAATTCAAGCTCGACTGACTACTAAGAAGCGCTGGATCGGGGCTCCTGCCCCGCCCAGCGCGGTTTTGGGCAAAAGCGCGGTTTTTGCCCAAAACCCGGCCACCTACGGCGGCCGGGTACATCCCTGTACCGACTACCGTGGCGGCCCGCTTCATGACTCGGGGTCGACCGTCAGTCGACGGGCAACTACTGACCCCAGCAGGTCGCGGTGGAATCGCCGTTCGAGGAGTCGAGGGCGGACTGCTTGCCCGTATTGTCGACCGTGAAGCTCGCGCACTGCGTATCGGCGGTCTGTGAGCCGATGGGGGTGGCCGTGATCGTGAAGGTCGGCGGGTTGGCGCCGGCCGGCGCCAGCACGTTCACCGAATAATAGCCGCTGCCCACCGTCACCGGAAAAGCGGTGCCGTACCCCAGGTCCTGCGCCGAGGCCGTGAACGTATTGGTCACGCTGTAGTAGCGCTGCTCCCGGGTCGCGAGGTCGAGCAGCGCGGTCTTGGCGTCGGTGCGGCGCGATTTCTCGACGTACGACTCGTACGAGGGAATCGCTATGGCCGCGAGGATGGCCACCACCACCACCGTGATCATCAGCTCGATCAGCGTGAATCCGGCCGCCCGGCCTGCCTGCGTGCGCGCTCTCATGCCTGTCACCTGTCTCATCATCGCAGCTCCGTCCAGGTCACGCGGCGTCCCGTCGGACCATTCGGGTTCAGGGGGCTGGAGCAGATCTGCCCGCTGCAATGCAGCGGTCCGCCGCCCGTGGTGCCGCCGCCGTTGCCCGTGCCCGTGCCGCCGCCCGAGGTGCCACCGCTGCCCGTTCCGGAATTCGAGCTGACCGTCTGGGTGAGCAGCTGAGCGCTGCCGCCCGCGAGCAGCACGAAGGGCGTGCCGACGCCGTTCACCATCTCTCCGGCCGCGCTCGCATCGGTGTAGTCGGGGAAGACGTTCTTGATCACCCCGCCGGTGTCGATCGACACGACGATCGTATCGCCGGTCTCGCTCGCCGCCGCGCAGCTCAATGGCGAGTCATTGGGCGGGATCGTCGTGTTGACGATGAAGGCGCTGCCGTACGTGAGGGGGTTGTAGATCACCTGCTCATTGACCCCCGGCAGGGCGATGTACCAGCCGTACTGCGGCGTCGAGCTGCAGTTGGTCTGATCCGCCCAGCAGATCGGATTGCTCGTTCCGTCGAGGACGTCCGTGCTCGAATTGAACGTGAGCGTCTGCTGCTGCAGCGCCGACAGCGGAATGCTCGTGGGCGGCCTGCTCAGGCTGGCGTACATCACCGAGTTGAGCGCATTCCAGCTCGTCATGTTGGAGTCCCAGATCCCGTAGAGATGCTGGGTGCCGGTCGCATACTGGTCCGCCGAGGTGATGGTGAGCGGAACCTTGCGCCCGGTGCCGAAGTTGAGGATCACGCGCGGCGAGCCCAGCGAGGGGGGGGTGAAGGAGACCGTGATCTTGGTCGTGATCGGCTTGCCGGAAGGATCGGTGAAGACCGGGGTCGAGGTCATGTGCCAATTGGAGGGATTGCTGCTCGTCAGGTTGAGCCGCCAGACGTTGCCGAGCAGGTCGCCCGCGTAGACGAAGTCGGTGATGTGATCGCCATCGAAGTCCGCGGCGCTCGGGTAGGCGATGCCGTCATTCCTGCCGCTCTGCCCGGTGCCGAAGTAGTAGAAGGTCTTGGCGCCGGTGACCTGATCGATCGTCATGACGAAGATGCCGGCATCGCCGCTCGCGCTGCCGTAGCCGTTGCCGAAGATCACCGCCCACATGCCGTTGTGCAGCCGGCGGATTTCCGGCGTCCCGTAGGTATTGCCGAGATCCTGTCCGCAGTTCGACACGTTCGCGCAGGCGATGGTGGAGGGCGTCCACTCGCCCATCACGATGTTCGCCGCATTACTCTCGCTGAAATTGGAAGGATGGGTCACATCCAGCGCATAGATCGCGCTGCCCCCGGGCCCGAGGCCGCCGACGAGCCAGGTGTGCCAGGCGCCCTCGTAGAAGAGGTCCTCGGCGTCAGGCGTGGCGTCGACATAGAAATTGTGGGCGTACTGCGGGCTCGAGAAGTCGAGGGCACTGTTGGACGCATTGTGGATGGTCTGCAGCACCGCATTCGGCATGTAGGCGAGGACCTCCTCACCGTCATTCGGCGTCGCGGCATTGTTGACGAAATTGCCGCTCGAGTCGAAGGCGCCGGCACGGAAGCCGTGGATGAATCCGTCGTTCGATCCCGCGTAGACGACATTGAGGCGGGCCTGCTCGGCGCTGATGAAGCTCGGGTAAGTGTCGGTGCCGTTCTCGGGATTGGAAGTCGACGGATGGAGATTGTCCTTCCATACGACCGAGTAGGGCGCCGAGGGCGGCCCGACCCAGGTGGGGCTCGAGTCGACGATGTCGCCGAGCACGCTGACGCGGTCGCGGAACCCGACGGACCCGCCCGTCGTGATCTCGTTGCTGCGGTCGCCGCGCAGGTAATTCAGGCGGGCGGAGGTGTAGGGGGTCGGATCGCCGTTATCGAGAGCGTCCTGCTGGGCTGTGCTGAGCGAGCTCCACTCGAAGGGCACGCCCTGGCTGCCGTTCCAGGTCAGCATCGTCCGGCTGGCGGGCGCTTCCGCCGTCATGCTGCCGCCTCCCGTGGTCGGGCATGTCTGGCCTGACGGCACGCCGGTGAGCACGCACGAGGCGTCCCAGTTGGCGACGGGGGCGATGCTGACGACGTTCGTGGAGGCATCGTAGAGGAGATTGTTCGCCGTGAGGCGGCCCGCCCAGGTGGTCGGGTAGTAGTAAGCGAGGAACGCCTGCGTGCCGGTGGCGATCTTGGACGCCTCCTTCTCGTTGACGCCGACCGACGTGCTGGCGACATCCGCCGGCTGCGCCTTGAAGCAGAGGATCTCATGCACGTTGTCGCTGCCGCCCGTCGATCCCGCGAAGCCGAAGCGGAAGGTCGAGGGAAGAGGGCCGTTGTCGGCGGTGATGCTCTGATTGGCGATCACCGGCTGGTAGGCGCCGCCGTTGTAGCTGTACGACAGGCTGAGCAGGCCGTTCTGGGTGATCTTCAGGTCGTAGGTGATCGGCTGGGCCTGAAGGCGCGTCCTGGCGCTCTCATTGGCGATCTTCAGCGAGCCGGTGAGAACCTTGTAGGCGTTGGGGATCGCGGGATAGTCCATCACCGCGGTGCTCGTCTTCGACCAGCTTCCGTACGACGTGTTGTATTTGTACAGATACCCGGTCCTGCAG
The DNA here is from genome assembly GCA_019352035.1 of Pseudomonadota bacterium. Taxonomy (GTDB): domain Bacteria; phylum Pseudomonadota; class Gammaproteobacteria; order Steroidobacterales; family Steroidobacteraceae; genus 13-2-20CM-66-19. The sequence goes on from JABBNZ010000045.1 coordinate 13,982, forward strand.
GTATCCAGGACGCCGGTGGCCTGCGTACCGCTGCTGAGGCCGCTCGGATAGTCGTTCGAATAGAGGCTGTGCAGAGTGTCCCAGTTGATGCTGCCCGCGCCGCGCAGCCCGATGCGATCGGGCTGATAACCGTAGCCGCTCGCCGTGTTATCGCCCTGATTCAGAAAGTTGCCGAACTCGTCAATGCCCAGCCCGAGGTAGCCTCCGACCAGACCGTCGTAATGGCGCGTCGTGCCGTCGGGATGGGTCTTCGAGTCATTGTTGGTATCCGAGCAGGTGTAACCGAGACTGCCGCCGAACGCGCCCACGTCGAATTTGTCGTCGTACGGCGGATCGACGCTGCCGTCCATCAGAAAGAAGCTTATGCCGTCGGCGCCGTCGCCGCCGCTGCCGCCGGAATTGCCCCGATACGTCACCGTCTTGAACGTGACCTCCAGCCCCTCGTTGGACGGGTAGGTGAAGTTGGAGATGATGCCGCCGGCCTGATTGTAGTAGGGGTAGCCATTGGTGAAGCGCAAAGCGCCGTTGCCCACCGGATCGGGGAGGGTGCCGCTGTAGCCGCCGACCTGCGTCTGGCCGGAATAGTAGGAATTGCCGATGCACGCGGGAATGCTGCCCGAGGCGTCCCCGGCCGTGAGGCAGGCGCCGAGATAGGGTGCCCAGCTATTGGTGACGGATGCGCCCGTGAAGTCCTCCGAGATCACGAGCTGGCTCCAGGCGTAGTTCGGCGCGAGCGCCGCGACCGCCAGGAGGACCCAAATACGGAATTTAGGACTCATAGTTGCACCTGTCACTGGCAGGATCCGCACCAATCGCCGTTCGAGAGCACATAGGTGCTCTGCACGACGGCGACTGTGTTCGCGTTGGCGCCGTAGCCGTAGGCATCGATCTGGTAGATGGAGCCGCCGAGGCCCGTGCCGAGATAGGTGATGTAGAAAACGGGCGGCTGGTAATAGGCGACGGTCGGGCCGGTCTTGCCCGAAGCGGCGAGGGTCTGATTGAACTGCGTGAACTGCACGCCGGTCGTCCACGGGACCTGGGTGAAGTCAGTGAGCACCGTGTTGCACACCTCGCCCGAGGTCGAGGGGACGATGCCCGCCGGGCAGGCCGCGGCCGCCGGCGCATTGCCGCTGTCGAGCCACCACTCGGCATACTGCTCGGCGCTGATTGCGGCATTCAACGCGCGCTGCTTCTCACGGGTATTGCCGGCGATCTGCTCCTCGGTGCCGAAGCCGTGGAACATGGCGACCGCGAGGATGGTGAGCACGAGCAGCAGCAGGAGGCCCGTGATCAGGGCGAAGCCGGCCTGCCCGGTCCGCCGGCGAGGAGTGCCGCCGCGCTGGAATCGGGGGGTCACGAGTTGTTGACTCCTGCCTGGTTCATCAGGGCGATCACGCGGGTGAAGGTGATCGTCGGCTTGCTACCGTCGGCCGGTGGCAGCGGATTGACGAAGACGAGGCTGACCGTCACGGAGCACACGTCGGGCCAATAGCTGCCGGCGGTCACCTGCGCGGCGTTCATGTAGCTGTCGACGCAGCTGCCATTCGACGCGGTTCCCGTATTGACGCCGTACACGAAGTTCATGCTCTGTATTCCGTTCCCGGTGGCGAAGCCGCCGACGAGCTCGGCGGTGCTCGTCTTGCCGTCCGCGGAGTCCCACACCTGGCAGGTGAGAAAGCCGTTCGCGTCCACCGACAGCGTATTGTCCCAGCTGAGCAGCCCGCCGCTCGTGTTGCTCTGGCCCATGCAGTTCATGATCGCGTCGGTCGGGGCGGCCGCGTAGCGCACGCTGATGGTTTCTCCCTGCGCGTTCGTGCTCGCGGCGATATTGGTGTTCGTGTCCCACGAATTCTGCGCCGTCGGGAAATCCGGGGATGCCGGGAGCGCATCCTGCGCGAGGTTCTGGGCCGGATTCGGAAAGTAGCCCGCGGACTGGATCACGTCCGCGATCATGGTCATCGCCAGGCGCTCGCTGTCTTGCAGCTGCGCGAGGCTCTTCTCGGTGGTGTACGTGGACCTGGTGTTCTGGAAGATGAGCACCATGCCGGCGATGAGGAAGAGCGCGATGGCGAGCGCGATCATCAGCTCGATGAGGGAGAAGCCGGCCGTAGCGGGCCGGGTACGCAGGCGAAGGGTGCGGGGCAGGGTGCTCATGGCTCGACGTACAGCACGTAGGTCGGATTCTGAATCGCGGCGCTGGTCCCGGCGTTTTGGGAGGCGGCGGTGCTCGCGGCCTGCGCCTGGGCGCTGTTCATGCCGATGGCCTGCTCGCTCCACTGGATCGTGATGAGGCAGTCGATCGGATCGCTGGCATTGCAGGAGATCGTCGCCTGGTCGCCAGGCAGGAGTTTGTTGAGGGCGGTGGCCCAGTTCTGCAGGTCGTAACCGGCAATGGTGGGCCCGTTGCACGGGCGGTTCGTCTGACAGTCGACTTCGGGCAGCACCGGCGGCGTCGTCGGGCCTGCCTGGGTGACCGCGACCGTGCTGCCCACGATGCTCACATTCAAACCGCTCGCATTGCTGTTCGCCCAGAAGCCGCGGTTCACGTGCATCGCATCGGCGATGCTGTCCGCTTCCACGGCGGCCAGGGAGCGCATTCCCGCGACCGAGGTGCTCGCCAGTGCGAGCGCCTGCATCTTGGCGATGCCGAGAAGCCCCACGGACAGCACGATGAGGGCCACGAGGACCTCGATCAGGCTGAATCCCCGGTTCCGCCGCGGCCGGCCGAGTCGCATTCGGGTGCTCACTGGCAGCTTCCCCCGTTGTAGGTCGTTGTCGAGAGCGCGCCGACGACGGTCGCAATCAGGCAGCGCGTGTAAGTGTGGCTGCCCGTGGGGTCATGCAGCTCGAAGCTGACTCCGGCGCCCGGCAGGCCGAATGCGAAGCCTTCGCGATTGAATTGCACGGCGCTGGTGTTGCCGGTGGCCTGGAGGCTGTCGGAGCCGTAGAACCGGCCGTGAATGTGGATGACCGGGTCGGAGGGGGTCGGGTTGCCGGTGCCGGCGAAGATGATCCATCCGGTGTTCCACGCGGCCGCTCCCGAGCACGTGGCCTCGTCGGTGGAGGCACAGATGGTGACCGTCTGACCCTCCTTGATGGCCTCCGCCTTGGCGAATTGCATGTCCCCGAGGAGGTCGTTGATCTCGCCCGATATGCGGTTCGAGGTCGTGATGTACTGGAAGGACGGTATCGCGATCACCAGCAGGATGGCCGCGACGGCCATGGTGATGACGAGCTCGAGCAGCGTGAACCCGCGCTGTCGCGAGCGGGGGAGCCGGTCAGTCGGTGTCAGAAGTCGCACGGGTTGTGTGTCCACAACATCTCAGTGCGGCGGACTCTACTTGAACGGAAGCGGCGCCCGCCGAGAGATACGACAGTTATCGGGGCCTATCCGACCGGCGGTGGATTCAGGCGGACGGACGGGGTGGCCGCTGGGAACGGTGACGCTCGTCCTTGACATGGGGACAGGCCCCTTGGGCGGGCCGGCCGCGTATGGGCCAAGTGGTTGAATCGGCGGGCCTGCAATGCCGCGGGCCGGATCACTGGTATAAAAGGAGGCTAGGGATGAGGGGGCGCTCGCATCGTCGGCGCTCGCTTCGGGGTTGGCGAGCGGCGGCTGCGAGCGATGCGGGCGGCCTGCGGCACCTGGAGGGCCTGTCGCTGAGCGATGCGCCGGCGGCGATCTCCATCGGGGAGTGACCGCGCAGTGTGGGGGGGCGCCGGAGGCTGGAGCTACAGGGTTTACGCAAATGGGATGCAGCGCAGCGACGATGTGCTGGCGGGCGAAGCGGGCGCCGAGGACGGCTGGCACAGAACCCAGGCGGGCTTTCGGTCCGACTGGAGCCGCCTCGGCGACAGTGCCATGATCGAGGGCGGCATTTACAATGGCACGGAGCGTCAGCTCGGCCCCCCGATGAGCACATCTTCGGCGGCAGCCTGCTGGCGAGGTGGAGCAGGCGCTGGGACGGTGGCAATTCGCTTCATGTGCGGGAACACCTTCGATCACAGTACACGCGGCGTTCGAGGCGCCGGCGGTGACGATCTCAATGTCTACGATCTCACCGCGCAGGAAGTCTCGCCGCTCGCGCGCCAGCAGATCCTCTGGCCGGGCCCGTTCTTCGATCCTGCGAGCCGCCCGCTCGCCCCGGAGAACCTCATCGCACAGGACACGTGGACCGCCGCCGATGCGCTAAAGGTGGCCCCAGGCATGCTCGATGTCCGCTGGCGGTTCGAGTAGCGCCATGGCGGGAAGACACACTGCCGGCACCATCAGCCGCCTGTTCACCCTGCTGGGATTCGCCCTATGCCTGCTGTGCAGTCCGGCGCGCTCGGATGAGCGCTTCTCCGCGAATGCCGTCAAGGCTGCCTATCTCTACAGAATGGCCGGCTACGTCAAATGGCCGCGAAGCCTGCCCGCGGATGCGCCGTTCACGATCGATGTGCTCGGCGATGGCCGCGTGGCGGAGGACCTCAAGCAGCTGCTTCCCGACCACCCGATCAACGGCCATCCGGCGCAGGTCCAGGCCATCGATCGCATTTCTCAGCTCGGTGATGCGCAGATGCTCTTCATTGGTCCGGGTTTCAAGGGCGACGTCCATGCCGCGATCATCGCCAGCGCCGGGCATCCGGTTCTCATCGTCACGGACGAGCGGCACGGCCTCGAGGATGGCGGCGCGATCAATTTCGTGGAAGACGGCGAGCACGTGCGCTTCGAGGTTTCTCTCCTCGCCGCAGCCCGGGCCGGGCTCAGCATCAGCTCGCAGCTGCTGTCGGTAGCATTGCGGGTGAAGGGCGCGCATCTGGGCTCGGGAACCTATTGTGAGCGCTTCGCCCTCATGGGGGGGATGGATTTCGATTGTCCGGCAAGAATGTTGGCCAGCTCGGCCGGCAGGGAGGACGGAACGTTGAGATGACCGGCCACGAGATGCACAGTCGGGAGCGGCATGCGCGCCGTTCGGTGCGCGGCAAGCTCATGATGGTTGCGCTGATCACCACGGGGATCGCGCTCCTGGTGTCTAGCGCCACGCTGCTGACGCGGGATCTGCATGCCTATCGCACGAGACTGACCGTCGATCTTGCGACGGAGGCGAGCATCCTCGCGCTCTCGACCGGTCCGGCGCTCGCCTTCGATGATCAGGCGGCAGCCGATCGCAACGTCAAGGCGCTCAGTGCGCGGCCGGCCGTTCTCGCCGCGGCGATCTACGACGGACGAGGGCGGCTCTACGCGAGCTATGTCCGCGCCGGTTCGGCGCAACCTTCCCGCACGGTACCGCGAATTGCAGGGAACGTGCGGGTGGCCGCCGGACGAATCGAGATCACGCACCTCATCGTGCAGCATGGCGAGCGCCTCGGAACCATCTATCTGCGGGGCCGCTACGATGTGGCAGGGAGAGTCTATGCCTACCTTGGCGTCGTCGCGCTGGTCGCTCTCCTCAGCCTCGGGGTGGCGCTCGTTCTCTCGACGCTTCTGCAGCGGAACATCACGGGACCGCTGAGCTCCATGGCATCCATCGCGCAGCACGTCATCGCGAAGCGCGACTACTCGCTGCGAGCAAGCCGGGCCGGGGAGGACGAGATCGGGCTGCTCGTCGAGGCGTTCAACAGCATGCTCGAGGAGGTTCAGGCCCGTACGCGCGAGCTCGTGCAGTCGAATGCGAAGCTGCGTACGGAGGTCGAGAGCCGTGAGACGGCGGAAGCGGCTCTGAAGGAGGCGGACCGGCGCAAGGATGAATTCCTCGCCACCCTCGCCCACGAGCTGCGCAATCCGCTCGCGCCCATTCGCTACGCGGTGGAGCTTCTCGAAATCTCAGCGCTCGACGCGCGGCGCCGCGACTGGGCCCGGCAGGTGATCGGGCGCCAGGTGCAGCGGATGGCGCCGCTGCTCGATGATCTCCTGGATGTCTCGCGCATCACGCGCGGCCGGCTGCAGCTGAGAATCTCGCGCGTCGAGCTCTCCGCCATGGTGCGCTCCGCCGTCGAGATCGCCAGGCCCCTCATCGAGAGCAAGCAGCACGCGCTCGAGGTTGACCTGCCGCCTGAGCCGATCACTCTGGAGGTCGACCCGCTGAGGCTGTCGCAGGCGCTCTCGAACCTTCTCACGAATGCGGCCAAATACACCGATCCGGGCGGCCGCATCGTGCTCGAGGCCCAGCTGCTCGAGGAAGAGCTCTGCCTCACGGTGACCGACAACGGCATTGGCCTCAGTGCCGCCTCGATTCCGGCGCTCTTTGAGATGTTCTCCCAGGCCGACTCGGCGATCGATCGCGCCGAGGGCGGCCTCGGCATCGGTCTTGCGCTGGTCAAGGGGCTCGTGGCACTGCACGGCGGGTCGGTTCAGGCGCACAGCGAGGGGCCCGGCCGGGGCAGCCGCTTCACGATCCGTTTGCCGCGATCGGCGATCGTTGCGGCTGGAGTTGGCGAGGTCCCGGCGATCCCGGCAGCTCGCGAGGCGGGAAGATACCGCTGCTCGGTGTTGGTCGCGGATGACAATCGGGATGCGGCCGATACGCTCGCGCTGCTCCTCCAAACGGCGGGCCATGCCACGCTGGTCGCGCACGGCGGCCAGGAAGCGCTCGAGCTCGCCTGCCGCGAGCGACCGGATGCGATGATCCTCGATGTGGGCATGCCGGACATGACGGGCTATGAGCTTGCCGGCCGCATCCGCGCGACCGACTGGGGGCGTCGGGCCCTGCTCATCGCGGCAACCGGGTGGGGCCAGCAGGCCGACAAGGTGCGGGCCGCCGAGGCAGGCTTCAATCACCACCTCACCAAACCAGTGGCGCCCGATACAGTGGAGGCGCTCCTCGAAGAGTTTGCGCGAAAGCTCGAGAGGCGGCGCTCGAAGCTCCCGGAGACGTGAAAGGAAGGCCGCCAACGGCGGTCCTGCCCGCGCTGAACGCGTTACACTGTCCGCGATTCGCCGCAATCGGCGGCGATCATCGACGAATTCCTGAGTTCCGCCGCATGGTGCGGAACGTTGCAGGAGGTAGAAGCGTTGAGCTCGCGGTTGTCCCGTCCGCTCGGCACTGGTCCGAGATCCGCCCCGAGCTTCCGCGCTGAGCGGATCACTAGAACCGGAGGAGACAGAAAGATGACGACAAGCGCCGGCCAGCACGCTCCGCATTCCGTGGCCGCGTGGGCGACAGCGCTCGTGCAGGGAGGGATGCGGGACCTTCTCGGCCCTAGGGCCGCGGAGCTGGTGCTGGGGCGCCTCACCTGGGGTGGGGTCGTGACGGCGGTCCTCTTCGTAGCCCTGGCGCTGCTGGCCCACACCATTGCCGCCGTGCTCGTCCGCCGCCCAATGCAGACGCGGCCCTCGGAGGCGCCGGAACCCGGCAGTCGAACGCACGTGCTGAAGGCGATCGGCAAGCCTGTCTATTTTCTGATCTGGCTCGTCAGTGCTTATTTCGTACTGTCCACGTTGCTGCTCGCTCTGAGCGTGAGCGCAGTCGCCCACGATCTGCAGACCGTCCTGCGAGTCCTGCTTGGCCTCGGCATTCTCATACTGGCGCTGTGGCTCACTTATCGCCTGACCTGGGTGCTGGAGGCGCGCATGAGCCGATGGACCGCCCGCAGCCCGACCCGGTTCTACAGTCTCCTGGCCCCGCTCATCGGCCGGTCGCTGAGGACGTTGATTCCGGTGCTGGGAGTGATCCTCGCGGTACCGCTCCTGCCGCTGCCCCCAAATTACCGCGTGGAGATCGACACAGGCATCAGCATCATGCTGATCATCGTCATGGCGCTCCTTTTCTTTCAGGCGGTGCGCACCCTCGAGACGGCGCTGCTGATGCGGTTCGACATCACCGCCGCCGACAACCTGCGGGCGCGCAAGGTCTACACCCAGGTCCACGTCATCGGCCGGGTGATCGATGTCGCGATCACCCTGGTGGCCGTGGCAACGATCCTGATGTTGTTCTCGGTGGTGCGTCAGGTTGGCACCAGCCTGCTCGCTTCGGCCGGCATCGTCGGCATCGTCGCGGGCATTGCGGCGCAGAAGACGCTGGCCAATCTGCTGGCGGGCTTTCAGATCGCGCTCGCGCAGCCGATGCGGGAGGACGATGTGCTGGTGGTGGAGGGCGCGTGGGGCCGGGTGGAGGAGATCACGCTCACCTACGTGGTGGTGCACGTGTGGGACGATACCCGGCTCGTGCTGCCCCTCAGCTACTTCATCGAAAAGCCGTTCCAGAACTGGACGCGTAGCTCGGCCCAGATCATGGGGCAGGTCCACGTCTGGGTCGACTACTCCTTCCCGGTGGAGGAGGGACGCAAGGCGCTGAAGGAGATCATCGAGACTCATCCGAAGTGGGATCGGCGATTCTGGAACCTTCAGGCGGTGGAGGCGGACGAGAAGGCGATGCAATTGCGCATTCTGGTCACCGCCTCCAACTCCTCGATCGCCTGGGATCTGCGCTGCGATGTGCGCGAGAAGTTCATCGCCTTCATCCAGCAGCGCCATCCGGAGTCATTGCCGCGGGTGCGGGCGCAGCTCACGGGCGGCGCCGCAGGGGAGGGGGGCGGACAACATGCCGCGCGCGAGTCGCATCCTCAGAGTCAGGCGTAGCTCCACGAACCCGGCAATCGCTGCCTGCGGGCCGGCGACGATTTCGACGGCCGCCTGGGCGCGCCCGACGCGTCAATTCGTGAACCCAATTCCTGTGCATCGCATCACAGGCGGCGCGGCCTTGTAGCGATAGGCTTGATGGATGTGCGAGCGATATGTAATGCCGGATCAGGCGCTCGCAGAGCGGGAGCTCACTCCGCAGAGCAAATGGTGGCGTTTCTCGGCGAGCTTCAACGTCGCGCCGTCGCGCTACGTTCCCGCGGTGCGCCTGCACGAGGGCCGGTCAGAGGCCGTGATGATGCGCTGGGGGCTCATCCCAGCGTGGGCGCAGGGCGATATCTCCGTGGCACAGTGGCAGCGCCTTTCATGCGCCGAGCTCGAGCGCAGCCCGCTCTTCCACGGGCCCTGGCTGAACGGCCAGCGCTGCATTCTTCCGTTTGCGGGCTTCTATACGTGGCGATTGACGGCGGCCGGACACCGGCAACCGTACTTCGTGCAGGTCGCCGATCGGCCGGTGTTTCCCGTCGCCGCGCTATGGGATCGCACCGAGGACGACGGCGGGGACGTGATCGAAGGTTGCGCGATCCTCACGGTGCCCGCGAATCCGCTGCTCGCTTCGATTCAGACCGCAAACCGCGAGATGCCGGCGATCCTTGCCGCCGAGGAGTGCGAAACCTGGCTGCACGGCACACCCGCAGAGGCGCGCAGGCTGTTGCGCACGGTGCCCGACACGCTGCTGAGAAGCCACGCGGTGAGCCCGCGAGTCAACTCACTGTCTTGCGATGACGCGAGCCTGGTGCGGGCGGTCGGGTAGCTTCGCCGATCGGGCACGCGGACCGGCTGGCCTCGGGCGCGCCCCGGGACAGTGCTCTTCCGGCGGCGCGGCCGCGGTGCCGCTGGCCCGGCAGCACCCGCAATCTTACGCAGCGGCGGCAGCGCTCACGCCATTCCCGGCATCCGTATCGGCAGAGGCTCGTTCCCTGGCTTGTGTGCCCGTCGAGCCTTGACGAATGCGGCTACGATCGGCGACCCGTCGCAAGGAACATCGGGTAGCGGCGCTGCTCACCCTGCCGTTCCCGTTCGACCGTGTGCGCTGTGCGGACGCTGACCGCCGTGAATCCCGCCGCCCGCAGCCACTCTTCAATGATCCCGCGCTCGAATCCGTGATGCGCCACGCCGGGCACGTCGGGACCGTGGAAGCTCCCGTCCTCGGCATCCAGGTCCGCGAGGGCCACCCAGCCGCCGGGGACCAGCATGGAGTGGAACGTGCGCACGAGCCGCGCAACATCCGGGATATGGTGCAACGCCATGCTGCTGAAGATCAGATCGAAGCGCTGCGCCGGCGGTGGATTGGCCGTCAGGTCGAGGACCTGGGTGTCGATATTCGTGAGCCCGGCGGCGGCCGCCTTCTCGCTGAGCACGGTCAGCATGCCGGGCGACAGATCGGTTTCGAGCAGATGACCCATGCGTGGCAGCAGCCGCAGCCCCACGAGACCGGTGCCGCATCCGTACTCGAGCCCACGCCACTGAGGTTCCAATGGCACTGCGGTGGCGATCGCATCGGCCACCGCCGTGGCCATCCCGGTGCGCATCGGCGAGTCATCCCATTGGGCAGCGATGGAATCGAATCGGGAACGGTTGTCGTTCTGAGGCAGGCTGGTCATAAATGGCGATCCGTGTTGGATGGAAGAAGGGGATGAAGATCAGACGCGCGCCGGGAAATCAGGTTCAACGTGCAACCCGGTAAAAAGCATCGAGTGCGAACTGGCGATGTATCACTTGACATACCCATCTACTAGGCGTAGCCTATCTCCCATACCGGAGATATCGCTATGTCCTCGATTCTGAACGCCCCGTACTTCCACGACGAAGCCGCCGCTTACGAGTACGTCGAGGCGCACCTTTGGCCGAATGGCCCAGTTTGCCCGCACTGCGGGAACTGCGATTCCGTCCGCATCGGCCGCTTGACCGGCAAGAGCACCCGGATCGGCCTCCGCAAGTGCTACGACTGCCGGAAGCCCTTTACCGTGAAGGTCGGGACCATTTTCGAGGACAGCCACGCCCCCATGCGGTACTGGCTCCAGGCGATCTACCTCATGTGCTCGTCCAAGAAAGGCGTAAGCACCCGCCAGCTTCAGCGCACCCTTGGTGTGGGCTTGAAGACCGCATGGTTCATGGGCCACAGGATTCGCCACGCAATGGTGTAGATGGGGGTTGAAAAGCGCATGATTTTGAGGCCGAGACCTGGAAAGCTGGATCGATCTCCAGGCTCAGGCGCACTTGTCCACGGAGTTACGCAGCTCGCATCTGCGTCGCAGATCCTCGGATGATTCCCAGCCGACCCAGAACCCAATCATGGCCGTGGGGGACGCCTTTCGGCCACAACCGGTCGGTCACGCGTTCCCCCAAAGCGACTGTTTGAACGGCCACTTTTCTCTCCTTTCCGGCCGTTGTGTCGCAAGCCCCTCGGTTATTCCCACGGATAAGTTACAGCAGCCTCCTCACCGTACGTGATGACTTCCGACGGCGCACCTGTTGCGCGGCGTGGATCTATCCAGATACCCACCAAGCCAGACAGCATTGTCTGTCTCGTGCCGGGTAATGCGTATATGGACAACAAAATCGGAGGGTACGCACGCCCAGCGCCGAGGTGACCGATGCCACCAATATAGAGCCGTCCAGCCAACTTCAATGGGAAATACGTAAAACTACTGTAGAGCCTTTCGCCACCCTTCCGAGAGGGGTATTGAGCGCACATATATGCGGGCAGGTCGCCATCGGCTGCGCACTGCCGAGATAGCATCCGCCACGCACGTGCAACTGCAGCAAGTCCTTGGGCACCCATCGCGGATCGATCGAGATCTGGCACTGCGTGTCCATCGCTCAGAATTACTTCGCGTCGCGATGCTGCGTGGTTGTACGCAACGAAATTTCGACCTAGTTCTGTGCTTACAGCCTTTGCCGCACGGCATGGCGCTTGTCGCGCACAGTACTGCACTTTACTCCGATATCGGTCGCGCCAATGGAAGGTGAGCTTACATGCCTGACCCCAGCCGTGACCCCGCCAGGGTGTGACGCGGATGAAGTAATCCAAACTGGAACCACGGACGAACCCGCTCTCAGCATATGAGGGAACGCCCATCACCGTTCCCAATCCGCCCATGATTCCAATACATGGGCTTGTATATCCCTGTGGCGATGCAATCGTGCGAACTACCGGATGACCCGACGGTCCACGGGATGTCTCTACGAAGACCGCGTGCAGGCAATCGCCCGAGCCGGCGAGCGCGCCGCCCATATAAACACGCGTACCCGGCAATCGCTCGAGAAACGGTCGCCCCGGCGCGTCCGTTGGCCAGGAGCAATCCGTCGCATTGGGCTCGAACTTTGTCTTTGGTAGTCCCAGGCGCCGGAGTACGATCTGGAGAATGTTGCAGTGACCGGAGCCGAGGCCCGGAGTGCCCACTCCAACGAACGCCACATCCGGGATGAGACTGGTCACCGGCTCAGATGTCAGGCCCGGTGAGCCGTGAGATTCCGCAGCAAGTTGAGCACACAATGAACGCTGCGCGGAGGAGTTGGCAGTGGCGGCTGAAGCAGAAAGCGCAGCGAATAACGCAACGCAAATGGCGCGTGATGCCTTGATCCAATGAACATGCTTTCGCGCCATTATCGAGCACTCATGAAATCGATTTCATCCAGCAGTCGTCATTCGTCGTCTCGCAAGCGGCTAAAATCTATCCCGCGAAAAACCGGCCGGTCAATTTGCTGTGCGGACCGCTGAATGATAACTCCGTTGGAGTGGCCGCTGCACCCCTGATAAGGGACATTGGAGCGTTGCCGATCGCGCTGTCTGCAGAGGGTCGGGACCTGCCGGTCCCAATAGGACCGTAGACGAAACCGAAATGCTCCGGTACGTTGGCGTACGAGGCTCGAATAGCTACGCCAGGGCTTACGTCAGCATATCCTCCAAGGGCTTGGTAGTCGCGCCGGCGCGTCCTATCGAGGCATTTGGAAATGCCTCGTCCTGGAGGGCGGGCCAACCGAGCCGGAGTGACGCATCAGGGCTACACCTGCCGACGACCAGCGCTGGAAATCGGTCGAAAGAGCGCCACCGCGCTCCCGAATCTTGCGCATGCCACACTTGGATGCCCACCCCGTGCCGCCTACCGCCCGAACTCTTGTGCCAAATCCGCTTCTCGCCCCCAAAAACGCGCGCTTTCCCATCACCGCCAACACAATGGCGCCGGATGCGGATGCCGGGCCGCTGGGCGGTCCCGGTATCACCGTCGAGGCCGACGAGACCTATCTGGCGAAGTCCCCGAAGACCCGCAAGCCGCAAGGCTTGGGTCTGAACGCAAAGCCGGCCCCGCAGGTTTTCAGCCTCGTCGAGCGCAACGGGAAAATCCGCAGCATGTACTTGGACGATAAGAACGTGCGCGGCGCACTTCAGAAGCATTTGCACGAGGACAGCCGCCTCGTAACTGATGGCGCCACCGTTTACAAGTTTCAGGTCCGCAACCACGAGTCCGTTGACCATTCCAAGTATGAATGGAAGCGCGGCGACGTTCACACTAACACCCTTGAAGGATTCTTCAGCATCTTCAAGCGCGGACTCGTGGGCGTGTATCAGCATATGGACAAGAAGCACTTGCACCGCTATCTCGCGGAGTTTGACTTCCGCCAGAACACTCGCGCGAAACTCAAGATCAATGACATTCAGCGCACCGGTATCGCGGTGCGGGGGTTCGCCGGCAAGCGCCTGATGTACAAAACAGCTCATTGAGCCGAGACAATTCGCGATCATTGAACAATTGATGTTTGAGGAGATGAAAATCAAATTGCGCAAGTGATGTGACTGGAGAACAACATGAACGATTCTTCTAGACCGAAGAAACTAGTTTGCAAAGGCTGCGGGGCGCCAATCGCCAAATTTTCTGCCAATACGATGCGCACAAAGCAGGATTTCGCCATAGAGCAAATCGATAAGGCCGCAGGAACGGCAGTAGTCAGATGTACAAAGTGCGATGCTTTAACGCCTATTCGTCTAAGTTGGATGTGGGTTTCGTAGCTGGTAGCTCCGAAATTCTGTACGTGATATCAGCCTGCAACTTAACTACCTCTCCATGCCTTGAATTCTTGAGAAGATCTGAAACATTTGGTAAGGACGGCTCCTCCCTCTGTCCAGTAGAAGCGGAGCCGTCATTACCTACTTCAGAAAGTTGTGAATTCATATGAAATCTCCGAAGAATAGCCCCAAAAAAAAGAAGCTAACGCCTGAAGAGCAGAGTGCGCGCTTCATCGAAGCGGCGAAGAAAGCCGAGGCCGATGAGAGCGGGAAGAAGTTTGAGGATGCATTCAAAAGAATTACCTCCAAGACGCCCTCACGAAGCCGAGACCGACGATAGACGCTCATCGCAATACTTGAGTAGCGCCACGGCGGAGTCAACGCACGCAGTTGCTAATCGCTTTACGAGAGGTCCCTTTAGCTGCAAGTAAGTGCCTTCTTGAAGCAGTTGATATTCCGGAAAAGTCTTGGTCGCATTTTTGAACTTGCGATCAATCAATCCGCCTCGATGGGTTACCAAATGTCTCACTTCTGCAGCTTCAGCCAAATCTCTTGAAAAGCATTGATCCGCTTGGCCCTTGAAAGCCTGCGAGTACGCTCTCTTTATGTCTTCCAAGGAATGGAACGCAACCTTATTTCTTTGCTGAAGAAACGTACCAAAGCCTCCCGATAGGTTGAACCCAATGTCTGCTATCTCTGATACAGAAAGATTCTTTTTCTGATTAGCGGAGTCTTTGGCCCACGCTTTGGCTGCTTTTTTGTCGTGATTGATGGTCTCTATCCAAGCATCCGCGACGGCGGCCTCGAAGGCATCGTAAGAAGATTGAAGCATCGCACTCAGAATTGACTCAATGCCGCTAATCAACCGCGGGTCCTCTGTGTGATCCAGCAGCGCTCCTTTCAGCATTCCCTTTATGAATCTATTTCCAATGGCCCATATTTCATCAAAGGCGGCATCGCGGCCCTTACTTTGAAAAGCGGCGTTCTTCTCATCCCCTAATTTTTTAAGCTCAGCTTGGAACTTGGAGTCGCTCCAAGCCCTGGCGGCCACGTCAAAGTCCCCCACCCGTGGCCAGGTCAAAATCCCCCACGT
>JABBNZ010000046.1 GCA_019352035.1 Pseudomonadota bacterium
GAGATCGTCGGGGGTCGGGTGCCGGAGTACCACGTGGTGGTCGATCCGCTCAAGCTCCAGGCCGCGCACCTTGCGCTGCGGGATGTGACCGCGGCGCTCGGGCAAAACAACATGGTCGCCTCCGCGGGGTTCCTGCCGCAGAACTATCGCCTGTACCTGACGACGGTTGACGGCCGGGTGTATTCGGCCCGAGAGATCGGTAACGTGGTGATCGCCGACCGCGGGGGTCATCCCATTCTTGTCCGCGACGTGGCGCGAGTCGTCCGCGGACCAGCGCCTGTCTACACGAACATCACCGCCCAAGGGCACCCCGCGGTGCTGTTCGACATCGAGAGCCATACCAACGCCAGCACGCCCGCCATTGCGAAGGCGCTCCAGGCACAACTGCAGTTACTGCACCGCGAGTTGCCGCCCGACATGCACCTCGGGTTCTTCTACGACCAGTCCTCGTTCGTGCGCTCATCCATCAGCAACGTCTGGGATGCGGTCATTTTTGGGTTAGTCCTCTCCGCCGTCATCCTGTATCTGTTCCTGAAGAACTGGGGCAGCGTCTGGACGGCGATCGTCACCATTCCGATCTCGGTGCTCATCACCTTCGTCGCGATGAAACTCGCCGGCATGAGCTTCAACATGATGACGCTCGGCGGGATCGCGGCCTCCATCGGCCTCATCATCGACAACGCTATCATCGTGGTCGAGGCGATGTGCCATCGCCTCGCGCTCGGCGGCCCGCGCCTGGCCGGGATCCAGGAAGCCATGGGCGAGATCCTGACAGCGCTCATCGGCTCGACGCTGACGCCCGTCGTGGTCTTCCTGCCCCTGATGTTCCTGACGGGCCTCGCGGGGGTGTTCTTCCGCGCTCTCGGCATGACCATGGTGGTCTCGCTCCTGGTGTCGCTCCTGCTCGCCCTCACCCTGACACCTTCGCTGGCCGCCTGGCTCATTCGCGGCGGCAAGCAGGTCGGAGAGGAAGGCGGCTTCATCTTGAGGCCCATCCTGCGCGCCTACGAGAGCGCCGTGCGCTGGTCCTTGCAGCATGCCGGTCTGACGCTGCTCGCCTGTGCCGCGATCGCTGTCGGCGCAGTCTTCATCTACGGGCGGTTGGCGACGGGCTTCCTGCCCCAATTCGATGAGGGCGGCTTCAACATCGACTACTCGGCGCTCCCGGGCACGAGCCTCACCGAAGCCTCGCGGGAGCTCGATCAGGCCGAGCGGCTCATCCGCGCCGATCCAGACGTGCAGGCGTATTCGCGCCGGCTGGGCACTGCGCTCGGCCCATTCCTGGCCGAGCTCAATGTCGGCAGCTTCCTGATCAAGCTCAAGCCCGACCGCAAGCACACCACCGAGCAGGTCCTGGATCATCTGCGCGCGGAGTTCGACCAGCGCTTCCCGATGATCCGTTGGGACTTCAAGGGATTCCTCACGGACCTCGTTGGTGATCTGCAGCTCGCACCCTACCCGGTAGAGATCCGGCTCTTCTCGCCGGATCTTGCTTGGCTAAAGAGGGCCGCGCCGCGCGTCGAGGCGCAGATCAAGACGATCCCGGGGCTCGTTGATACGTTCGATGGCCTGGTGGTCAGCGGTCCCACCATCGACCTGCGGGTGCGCCGTGCGCAGGCCGAGCGCTTCGGGCTGACGACGCAGAACATCGCCGATGCGGTCAAGAACGCCCTGCTTGGCAGCACCTCCTCGTACGTGCTGCACGGCGATCGGGTCGTCGACGTGCGCGTGCTAGCCGCTCCGAGCAGTGTTGACCGGTTCTCCGAATTGGATGAACTGCCGCTGCGCACACCGACGGGCGCGATCGTGCGGCTGAGTCAGGTGGCGACCGTGCAGGAGCGGCCCAACGAAGTGGAGTTGAACCGCGACAACCTGCGCCAGGACGACATCGTCTCGGCGCGCCTGGAAGGCGTGGATCTCGGCACCGCCATGCGCGAGGTGCGCGCGACGCTCGCCAAGGACAGCTGGCTGCCGGCCGGGAGCGTCCAGTACGCGGGACTCTATCGGCTACAGCAGCAGTCGTTCCAGAACCTTATGGTCGTGCTGCTCGCCGCCATCCTGCTCGTCTTCACGGTGCTGGTGATCGAATTCCGCTCCTTCCACGAACCGATCGCGATCGTCTTCGGCGCGGTGCTCGCGCTCTTCGGGGCGATGGTGGGGCTCTGGGTGAGCGGCATTACCTTGAATATCGTGTCCTACCTCGGCGCGATCATCGGCGTAGGCATCGTCGCCAAGAACGGCATTCTGGTGCTCGACTGTTGTCGGCAGCTGCGTTCCGAGGGCGTGGAGCTCGTCGAAGCGCTGGTGCGTGCCGGTCATCGCAGGCTCCGACCCGTGCTCATGACCTCGCTCGCCGCGGCGCTCGGCATGGTGCCGCTCGCCTACGGCGCCGGCGCCGGCGCGCAGATGCTGCAACCCCTCGGCATCACCGTTATCGGCGCGCTGTGTTTCTCCGTACTGCTGTCACTCATCGCTACCCCGGTGGTCTATTATTTGCTCATCAGGCTGTACGAGAGATACATCGCCAGGCACCCTGACTCCGGGCCGCCCCCGGCGGAAGCGCTTGGCTGAAGGAACGTCGCACAGTCTGGGTGGTGCGCTGGCATGGGCGCCTCAACTTGTTCCCGGAGGTGAGTTGTGAAGAGGCCGGAATCCACAAACTCCTCGCGTCGCGAGGTTCTGCGCGGCATCAGCCGGATGGCCGGCGGGCTTGGTTTGACGCTGGCGGCACCGCCTCTGGTGCGAGCTGCCGCCGCTCAAGCCATGAACCCTATGCCGCGCATGGCGGGGATGGAGCGAGCGGGCGTTCGCCACGGGATGCCCTTCGTGCGCCCACTCCCCATTCCGCCGCAACTCAGCGGCGCGCGGCAGCCCGACGGATCTCGGCTCTACAACTTGCGGATGGCGCCAGGCCGCACGTCACTGATTGCGCAAAGGCGGACGCCGACTTGGGGATACAACGGCTCGTATCTCGGCCCCACGCTGCGCGTGCCGCGCGCCACGCAGGTGAGGATCAACATCCTCAATGACATCGATCAAAGCACCACTACCCACTGGCATGGGGCCCACGTGCGGGGCAGCATGGATGGCGGGCCGCACAGTCTCTTCCAGCCGGGCGCCAGATTTCCTTACGCTTTCCGTCTCGAGCAGCCGGCCGCAACTCTTTGGTACCACCCTCACCCGGAGACGCGCACTGGAGCCCACGTGTTCGCCGGGCTCGCCGGGCTGCTGCTGGTGGACGATGAGTCCAACGCTCCGCCCGATCTGCCGAGCGCCTACGGAGTCGACGATTTGCCGTTGATCGTGCAGGACCGGGCGCTCGCGCCCGACGGCACGCTCGCCTATATGACCCGCGCGATGGATCGCATGGGCATGAAGGGCGACCGCATCCTCGTCAATGGCCGCGAGCAGCCGTTCGTCGAGGTGCCGGCGCAATGGGTCCGGTTGCGACTGCTGGATGCTTCGAACGCCCGCATCTACTACTTCGGCTTCGATGATGGCCGTGAGTTTCACGTGATCGCCTCGGATGCCGGTCTGCTTCCTCGCGCGGTGCCGGTGCGCCGGTTACTGCTCGCACCAGGCGAGCGGGCCGAAGTCATGGTGGATCTGTCGCGGGACCAGGGCCGAAGCCTCGCGCTGCGCAGCTACTCCGAGGAGATTGTTCCGTCCCTCAGCATGATGCGCATGGATTCCGACGCCCTCGATCGCAGCACCTTTGACGTGCTGCAATTGCGGGTGGCCGAGCCGTCAGGACGTCGCACGCGCCTGCCGCCACAGCTGGTGCCAATCGAGCCACTGCGGTCGGAGCTGCCAGTGCGGACCTTCACGCTGCAGGCGGCAGCTCAAGCGATCATGGCGGCGCCGGCGCGGGCCGCCGCGGGCCTGCATCGGCCGACGAGCCCGCCCGGCCCTGGAGGGATGAGCCTCGGCATCGGCGGGCAGAAGTGGTTCTCGATCGATCACGAGTACATGGACATGCGGCGCATCGACGCGGCGGTCAGGCTCGGCAGCACCGAGATCTGGCAGTTCGAGAATCGTTCGCACATGCCTCACCCGATGCACTACCACGGCGTATCGTTCCAGATCGTCAGCATCGATGGTAACCCGCCGGCACCGGAGGTCGCCGGGTGGAAGGATACGGTGCTCGTCAGGCGCGGCACAACGGTGCGAACCATTGCGCACTTCGAGCAGCCGGCCTCCCGGGAGCACCCGTTCATGCTGCACTGCCACATTCTCGAGCACGAGGACAACGGCATGATGCTGCAATTCACGGTGGCTTAGCCTAGTGGTGTCACAGGCGGGCAGCGACCCCGCTGCGACACGGAACGGGTGGGGTTGGGCAAGAGGACCGGCGTCGGCTGCGCCATCAGGCGCCGATTCCGCGTGCGCCGTGGGTCGAGGCTCAGAATCCGACACCGGGAGCCAAGATGAGCACAGCAGTCAAGGGCGGCAGGCGGCCGTGAAACCCATCTATCGACTACACCGACCACTCGCATGAGCGGGGCAATCGTTCCCAGTCAGATCGGTCCGAAAGCCTACGAGGCTTGGCGAGCGACTTTGTTCGGACTGATCACCGAGGCGATCGAGCCGCACCTCGTCTTCGAGCTGATGGGAGAGCTCCGCAATGCCCGTGTCCTCGATGTTGGCTGCCGCGATGGTGCGTTGGTTTGCACGGCGGCCTCGCGCGGCGTGGTAGCGACAGGTCTCGGTTCGGATCCAGCGATGCCGGCCGCAGCCCGAACGTGAACCGGGAGCGCGGGCGTCAAGCGCACGTTTGTGCAGGACAGCATCGAACACAATCCCTTTGCCGATGCCAGCTTGGATGTAGTGATCGCGGTCACCGTGCTCTGTTTCGCCGCCGATGCATCCGGGGCCGTGCACGACATGGGGCGCGTGCCGAGGCCGGGCGGACGTCTCGTGCTCGGCGAACGCGGCATGCGGAGCCACCGGGCGATGACTCTGCACGAGTGCGGCTGGCTTGGTGCCGCGACCTGGAAGGCGACGCGCTTCCGTACGGCAGGTGAGCTTCGCACCATCGCCAAATCCGCCAGACTTTCCGTCACTGTGATTCGCGGCGCGGCCTTTGTGGCCCCGCAGGTCGTCGCGGCCGGCCATTCGCGCGTGAGGCAGTCATCGACAGCTGGTTCATAAGTGTGAATCGGTCCCGAAGGGTGATCGGGGACGCGCGTGCAAAATTGCCCAGTTGTAACGTCGGACCGCCGCGAATTGTGCGCTTTTGAGCGTGCGAGACGCGCTGAGGCAGATGATCAGCCACGGACTCCCCCCCCGGGGACGCCCGCTGGATCAGCCGACCGGCGCAGGGGCGTGTTGCGTTGTGTCGAGATGAATCAAGCGCAGCCTTAGCGCATTGCCGATGACGGAAACCGAGCTCAGGCTCATGGCGGCCGCGGCGATCATGGGGCTCAAGAGCAGTCCGAAAACCGGATATAGTGCGCCAGCGGCGATCGGAATGCCGATCACGTTGTAGATGAAGGCGAGGAAGAGATTCTGGCGGATATTGCGCATGGTGGCGCGGCTGAGCACGCGGGCCCGCACGATGCCTGTAAGGTCGCCCCTGACGAGGGTTACACCGGCGCTCTGCATGGCCACATCGGTTCCCGTCCCCATCGCAATGCCGACCTCGGCTGCGGCGAGGGCCGGCGCGTCGTTCACGCCGTCGCCTGCCATGGCGACCGCTCGTCCTTCGCCGCGCAGGCGCTGCACGATGGCATTCTTGTGATCCGGCAGAACCTGCGCCTCGATTTCATTGATCCCGAGCCGGCGCGCGACGGCTTCAGCCGTGGCGCGATGATCACCCGTGACCATCACGATCCGGATGCCCTCGTGCCTGAGCGCCTCGAGAGCACCGGGCGTGCTCGGCTTCACCGGATCGGCGACGGCGACGACGCCTGCGGGTCGGCCATCGATCGCCACGAACATCACGGTCGCCCCGTCGCTTCGCAGGCGGTCCGCCGGCGCTGCGAGACTCGCGTGTGGAATTCCGAGAGAATCGAGGAGCACGGCGTTGCCCACGGCGACTGCGTGTCCGTTTACCGTCCCAATGACGCCCTTGCCTGTTTCCGAGCGAAAGTCGGTCACGCTCTGCAATGCAAGGCCGCTTTCGTTCGCCGATGCGGCAACGGCTGCGGCGAGGGGATGCTCGCTCGAGCGCTCGAGGCTCGCCGCGCAGGTGAGCACAGCGGCCTCGTCGTACCCTTCCCCCGGCACGACGGCCACCACTCGCGGCTTGCCCTCGGTCAACGTCCCGGTCTTGTCCACGACGAGCGTGTCGATCTTCTCGAATCGCTCGAGAGCTTCGGCGTTTTTGATCAGCACGCCCGCCGTGGCGCCCTTGCCGATACCGACCATCACAGACATGGGAGTTGCGAGCCCGAGCGCGCAGGGGCATGCAATGATGAGCACGGACACCGCCGCAACCAGCGCGTAGGCGAGCTGAGGCGGCGGTCCAAGCAGCATCCACACGAGGAATGCGCCAAGGGCAATCACGATGACGGCCGGCACAAACCAGGAGGAGGCGAGGTCGGCGAGCCGCTGTATGGGGGCGCGACTGCGCTGCGCTTCGGCTACCATCTGCACGATTCGAGCGAGCATCGTGTCTGAGCCCACGCGCTCGGCGCGCATGATCAGCGCGCCGGTAGCGTTGATCGTGCCGCCGATGACCTTGGCCCCCGCGACTTTGGCCACCGGAATGGACTCCCCGGTGACCATCGATTCATCAACGGCGCTTGAGCCCTCCAGCACCACTCCGTCCACCGGAACGGCTTCGCCGGGGCGTACCCGCAATCGGTCTCCGACGTGTACGGCGTCGAGCGGAATCTCCTCATCGGTGTCTCCGTCTTGGATGCGGCGGGCGAGTTTGGGCGCGAGATTTAGCAGGGCGCGAATGGCGCCGCCAGTAGCCTCGCGCGCGCGCAGCTCGAGCACCTGCCCCAAGAGCACGAGCACGGTGATGACCGCGGCGGCCTCAAAGTACACGGGAATGAGACCGTCCTCGCTGCGTAGCCCTAGCGGAAAGAGACCCGGTGCGAACAACGCCGCGAGGCTGTACAGATAAGCGGCGCTGACGCCGAGAGCGATGAGGCTGAACATGTTGAGCGAGCGGCGGCGCACCGAGTCCCACCCGCGCTGAAGCAGCGGCCATCCACACCAGATCACGACGGGGGTGCCGAGCGCAAACTGAATCCACATCGACAGAAGGGGTGCGACGAACTCATGCACCGCGAGCGCGTGGATCTCTGTAGCCATGTCGAGGAGGACCACGGGAGTGGCGAGTGCCGCACCGATCCAGAACCGCCGCGTCATGTCCCGAAGCTCAGGGCTTTGACCCGTCTCACTTGCCGGCCGTAAGAGTTCGAGCGTCATCCCGCAGATTGGGCAGTTGCCGGGCTCCCTCAGACGAATCTGTGGATGCATCGGACAGGTGTAAATCGTTCCGAGCGGGGGTTCAGCGGCAGGGGCCCGCGAGCCCGCTGATGCAGGGGCACCGTCCTCGCGCGTCGGTTCATGCACGGGCTCGGCTCCCATCTCGCGCCCAGTGGTGCTGCGAGTGCGGCGAGAGTCGCATCCCGGATTCCGACTCCGTCAGATCGTGCTCACGCGTCCCAGCGGCGGGTTTCCCGGAATTTGTGCAACTTGCCGTCGAAGTCGAATCTTCGACTCGCCCGCGTGTGTGATGCGAATTCATGACTTGTTCTGACCTCTCAAAGTCCACGAGACGGAAGGAATGATGGCGCGATCGTCATCAAAACGCGCCCCCTTCATCGTCGTCGAACCTTCGCATATCCGCGTCAGGCCGGCGACGCTGACTCGTGACATTCGTAAGCTTGTGCTCGGCAGCGGGGAAGTGTGAAGCACTGTCGCCCATGCACGAAAAGAGAGGGGCTCGCAAGCGTCATTCGACGTCAACTCAAGCAGCTGCTTGCGCGGGAGGAAGGGGGGCTGCGCGCTCCGCAAGACGGCGGCGCGGCGTAGGCCAGAACCCAGTTGGCTCTTCGCAGCCCATAGCCCGCGGCCCTCGC
Organism: Pseudomonadota bacterium; assembly: GCA_019352035.1. Classification (GTDB taxonomy): domain Bacteria; phylum Pseudomonadota; class Gammaproteobacteria; order Steroidobacterales; family Steroidobacteraceae; genus 13-2-20CM-66-19. The sequence goes on from JABBNZ010000046.1 coordinate 8,040, forward strand.
AGTGCTCCGCGGAATCGGTCCGCACGCGGGGGGCGTCTGCAGAACACACCGGCGCCGATGAAATCCATGATGCGACCTCAGCTGCGACATTCCCCATGCAGCATCAATCATAGACCACGGTCCAGAGTCAAGATTCGGCACACCTTCCAGCATCCCCGCAACATGGCCGTGAGCGTCCATCGTCGGAATTGTTCAGCCGAAGTCAGTGCCTCATCGGGTCCCGGCCTTGTTCTTTACTCCTTCAAACGCTCTTCGTGCCAAACCGGGTTGAGAATAGCCAAACGGAGTCGATTGATCTACCGCTGAATCGTATTGCGTTTGGGCACTGAGGTCATGAGGACTTCTACGTAATGGATGCGAAGCGCTGCGGGAGCATACTTTGCAGCAATCGCGGTGCGGCCGGGTATTGCGCAATGAGTGGTCTTCTTTCGTTTTTGCTCTTTGGTGCACTGTTCTTTGTCATGATGCGCTTCGGCTGCGGAGCGCATGTCGGTCACGGCGGTCACTCTCCCCAACCAGAAAGTGAAAGTGACCAGTCAGTCACCGCGTCCGCTCACCACGTTCTGGATGCAGGAGTCGATCCCGTGTGCGGCATGAAGGTCGAGCCGGGCACTGGCTACGCGAGCGTGTATCAGAATAGGGCAATGCGCTTCTGCTCGCGAGACTGTCTCGATAAATTCGAAGGGCAGCCGCAGCGGTATCTCGGCGCTGGAGCGATGAGCGAGGGAATGTCGGGGACGCCAGGCAAGAAGTGAGCATCATGAGGACGGGAATCTCTCTCAGAGCGGCGGGGATGGCAACTGGACTGTTTCTCGCCATCACCTTCTCGCTGTGCGTGGCATTTGACCTTCTCGTTCCGCGCTATGCGATGTATCACGCTTGGCTCGGGCTTGTGCCCGGATTCCATTGGTTGACTTGGGAGTCCTTCTTCCTGGGGCTGATCGAGAGCTACGCCTATGGCTGGTTCATTGCGCTCATCTGGGTGCCACTTTACAACGTCATTCTTCTGGGCCGCCGCCAATCATGAGCGCGCACATCGCACACTCGGGCGCGTGGGGCCTGGCGATCGTGATCGCCTCCTGGGTCTTCTACCGATATATCGCTCCCCATGGGTGGCGCGAGTGAGCCGGCGCAGGCTTGGTCCGGGCGTTCATGATCGCCTTGCATGCGAAAATGTATGGCTTTCCGTTGACGATCTATCTGCTCGTGCGGTTCCTTCATCTCGACCGCCGCGGCTTGAACGCGAACCTGTGGTCGACGCTGCTCGGCATGGGCGATACCGGAATGATGATCTCCATGCTGATCGGGTATCTGCTGCTCTTTCTCGGTATCGGACTATTCATCGAGGGGTGGCGCGAGCTCTATCGCGCGCACCAGGCGGGCAGGCTCGCATCCGTCGGGCTCTACGGCCTCGTGCGGCATCCCCAATACATGGGCCCTTTCGTGGGGCTTTTCGGCGAGGGTGTCGTGCATTGGCCGACCGTCTTTTCCGTGACACTGTTTCCAATCATCGTGTTGACCTACACTCGGCTCGCATACCGGGAAGAGCGGGGCATGATCGCGAAATTCGGCAACCAATACGAGCAGTACCGACGGCGTGTACCCATGTTCTTCCCGGGACGGTACGGTTGGGCGCGGGCTCATCGAGGAGGCCCGGCCTTAGGCCGCTCACGGCGTCGAGGCGTCATTCAAGCGAGGAGATTCACGTGAAATCGCGACTCTCAATTGCATTGCCGGGCGTTGCCCTGGCGCTGTTCACGATCGCGGCCGCGCACGCCGCGCCCCCCTCACCCCGACCGTCGTCGGCTCAAACAAGCGAGTCGGCACCGATGGCGGCAAAGCACCTCAGTGCGATGGAAGCTCGGATGAAGCTCATGCAGGAGCAGATGCGGCGTATCCGCGCGACGAAGAGTCCCGAGCTCAGAGCGACGCTGCTGCGCGAACACATGCGCACCATGATGGAGCAGATGCAGATCATGCGCGCCATGGGCGGGCGGATGATGTCTGGCATGATGCCTCGGGGGATGATGGGCGGTCCCGCGATGGGTCACGGCATGACGGGCGGCGGCAATCGGAATGCACCCTCCGCGGAACAGTGCCAGCGGATGCAGGATCGGATGCGGGACCAGATGCAGAACCGCCTCGACATGATGCAACTGATGATGGAGCAGATGATGGGCCAAATTCAGGCGATGCAGGGAATGCCTATGGAAGGTAAGGGCCCGCAGCGGTAGCCTGCCTCAGGAGATCGGCAATGCCCGGAATGCCGTTCCGCGTGTCAGCGAATCTGGGCGGCGATACGAGTGAAACCCCACGGTAGCGCCGCATCGTGAGCACCTCGATTCGGGGCACAAGACGGATATACCCGTGGGGCGGCACCTCATTGCCCTCACACCTCGAGTCGCGGTACTCAACTGCTCGGAATGCCCGGGCTTCTCGGCGGTGGCGGTTGAGTTCGCGAAGCGTTAGTATGGTAAGCGTATGATAGGTCGAGGGTTTCATTCGCGTTACGTCACGCTCCTGCTGCTGGCAGTGGTGACTCTCGGGTACGGCCAAGAGGTCTGGGCGTGTCCCATGATGCTGTCCTCGACTCCGGTACCGATGCACTGCCCCATGACGGGTCACCGCGCGCCGATGCCCTGTGGAGGCGCGTCGTTGTCCTGCGGAGTCTCGTGCGGGATGACCGGCGCCTGTGGGTGGGTGCCTGCAGGAACGGTCGCTCGACTCAGCGGGATTGAAATCCGGAATGTGCACGCCGTCGTTTCGCCGGCGCCCGGATGGTCCGTTGCCTCTCCTGTAGCGGCGCATCGAAGAGCTCCACCGCGGGGACCCCCGCGGATCGCCACCGCCCCCTCGGCGGGGCGCGACACCTATCTTTCAACTCTCCGTCTGAGACTCTAACACTCCACGTTGCGGATCGGTGCTCGCACGCCAAGCGTGTGCAGGCACGTCATCGTTTGGGATCTGCAGGTGGAGTGTCTTGTGCGTCAATACTCGAAAAGTCTCGCCGGCGTGATCGGCTTGGCGTTGTTCATCGCCGTGAGCGTGACTCATGCCGCCGATCTCGCACACCGGGAGCGTTATGGGTCGCTTCGGGCACCGCTCACGGCTGAGTCGTTCACCGCCGCGGTGCTTGCGCGCAACGCAAGTCTCTCGGCCATGCGCCAAGCGCTGGTCGCGGCGGTCTCCAACATCCGCCCGGCCGGCGCGCTGCCGGATCCGATGCTGAGCGTATCGGCGGCACCGCGCACCTTCGGCAGCGCCACGGGAATGGGCGAGGACATCGAGGTGAGTCAGGCCCTGCCCTGGTGGGGCACGCTCGCGGCGCGCAAGGAGATCGCACAAGCGGATGCGGATGTGGCGCGTCACGACCTCGAGGCGCTGCGGCTGCGCCTCGTGTCCACCGCGCGAGGGGTCTTTGCGGACTGGGTGTTCGTTCACCGCGCGCTCGCCATCAACGCCGCCAACCAGTCCGTCCTCGCCGAGATACGGCGCATCGCCTCGGTGCGCTACGCGACGGGCAAGGCGCCGCAAGCCGATGTGTTGCAAGCCGAGGTTGAGCGGACCGAGCTCGCGCAGCAGCAGCTCGAGTGGCAGCGGAAAATCGCCGTCGTCGCGGCGCGCATGAACGCACTGCTCGATCGGCCACCGACGTCCCCGATCCCACTGCCCGCGGCCTTGCCCGCGCCGGCGCATCTGCCGTCCGAAGCGCAGCTCCTGCAGCGTGCGCTGACCCACCCGCAGATCAAGGCGCTCGAAGCGCAAGAACACGCTGCTCTGGCGAAAGCGGCGCTCGCAGGCAAGCAACGCTACCCGCAATTCCAAGTGAACGCCGGCTACAACAGCATGTGGTCCGATCCGGCCATGCGGCCGATGGTGGGATTGTCCTTCACGGTACCGCTCGATCAGGGGAAGTACCGCGCGGAAATCGATGCCGCTCATGCGCAGGCTCGGCGGGCCGAATACGATCTCGAGAACCAGCGCGCCGCTCTGCTCGCCGATCTCTCGGGCGCCTATGCCTCAACGCGTGAGGCGTCGAAGTCGCTCGCTCTTTATCGGGACGACCTCGTGCCGCTCGCGCGCGATGCGCTCGGTGTGGCCTTGAGCGAATACGGCAGCGGCCGGGGCGGCTTTCTCGAGGTGCTGACCGCCGAGCAGCACCAGCTCGATACCGCGCTCGGACTCGCCCGGGCGCGATCGGAGTACTTCGATCGGTGGGCTGAGTTAGAGCGACTGAGCGGCAGCAGGCTTGCGAGACCGAACGGGACGGGGACCTCGCCATGAAGACGAATTACCGTATCGCATTTTTCGCAGCGCTTGCCGTCAATCTGCTGCTCCTGGGCGCTGCGGGGGCGGTGTGGTGGCGCTCGCATCCGTCTAGGGCGCCCAGAGTCGTCTCGCCGGCGGCTGCGGTTGCGGGGCCTCGAGCGAGCGCAGGGACCGGGAGCCGTGGGCTTTCGCAAGAGTCTCCGCTCGCGCCAGTGCCCATCTCCTCCCAACAATTGCAGCGTATCGGGGTCAGGATCGGCGAGGTCCGGCGCAAGTCCGTCAGCGATGTGATCCGGACGACGGGCAGTGTGGCAGTCGATGAACGAGGGCTCGCGTACGTGCAGGTGCGCTTCTCGGGCTACATCCAGAAGGTGTTCGTCGATTCGACTTACCAGTACGTGCGCAAGGGACAGCCGTTATTCACCATCTACAGCCCCGAGCTCTTGTCCACCGAGCGGGAGTATCTGCTGGCAAGGGAGAGTCAACGGCGGCTCGCTCGCGGCCCCGATCCGACCGTGGCGCGCGATGCGGCCTCGCTGGTGGACGCCGCGGCGGAGCGACTTACGCTCTGGGGTGTCCCGCATCGGGAAGTTGCGCGACTGCGAGCGACGGGGCGAGTCAGGCAGGATTTGGTCATCGACTCTCCGGTGACCGGCTACGTCACGCAGCGCGAAGCGCTGCCCAATACGTATGCCGAGCCCGGAACCCGACTCTATACGGTGGCGGATCTCTCTACGATCTGGGTGTTTGCCCACGTATTCCAGAACGATCTCGGGCGGCTCAAGGTCGGCGACCGGGCACGCCTCACCGTCGACACGTACCCTGGGCGGCACTTCACCGGCCGGGTGGATTTCATCTATCCCGAGATCGATGCCTCGACCCGCACGGCGCGGGTGCGCCTGCGATTTGCGAACCCCACGTTGAAGCTCGTGCCGGGCATGTTCGTCAACGTCTCGCTCGAGGTCCCGATGGGTGAGCGGGTCGTGATTCCGGCCTCCGGTGTGCTCCAGACGGGCACCCGGCAGATCGTATTCGTGGACGGGGGCGACGGGTATCTCGAGCCGCGCGATGTGCGGCTCGGCGCCGAGGTTGGCGATGAATACATCGTGCTCAAAGGCCTCAAGCCGGGGGAGCGCATCGTCACGTCCGCCAACTTCCTCATCGATTCCCAAAGCCAGCTCCAGGCCGCATTGTCTGCCTTCGCGCCGACGTCCGCGGTGCCCCGGACCGCAGGTGCTCCACAGGTGCATCTCGCTGTCTCCCTGCAACCGAACCCGCCCCGCGTCGGGCGCAATCTGATCCGCGTGACGCTCACCGACCTCAAGGGCGGGCCGGTGAACGGTGCGCAGGTGAGTGCGACCTTCGTGCTGCCGGCGATGCCGGCCATGGGGATGGCGGGCAAGCAGGTTTCGGTGCAACTGACGCCGACCGGGAGCGGCGCGTACCAGGGCTCGGTGACCTTGACGGGAGGCGGCACGTGGCAAGTCGCTCTTGTGGCGCGAAAGGGGGATCAGGTCTTGGCCACCCACCAGTTTTCGGTCGATGCGGCGGGGGGGCTGTAGATGATCGCCCGAATCCTGCGCTGGTGCGCGGCGAACCGCTTCCTCGTCTTCACCGGGACCCTGCTCGCGATTGCTGCGGGCCTCTGGTCGATGAGGCATATCCCGATTGATGCGCTGCCCGACATCTCCGACGTCGAGGTCGTCATCCACACCCGCTGGGCGGGCCAGCCGCCGAACCTCATCGAAGATCAGGTGACCTATCCCATTGTCACGACCCTGCTTGCCGCGCCACGGGTGAAGGCGGTACGCGCCCAGACGATGTTCGGAGACTCATACGTGTTCGTCGTGTTCAAGGACGGTACGAACCTCTACTGGGCCCGCTCGCGCGTGCTCGAGTACCTGCAGCAGATCGAGGGTCGCCTCCCGCCAAATGTTCACCCAGAGATGGGACCGGATGCGACGGCCGCCGGGTGGGTCTACGAATATGCGCTCGTCGACCACACTCACCGCTATAGCCTCGCCGACTTGCGGACCCTTCAGGACTGGTACCTGCGCTATCAGCTCGAGACCGTGCCGGGCGTGGCGGAGGTCGCCTCGATCGGCGGCTTCGCCCGCCAGTACCAGGTGAATCTCGATCCCAACAAGCTGCGCGCCTACGACATCCCGCTCTCGCGAGTGATCGAGCGCATCCGCGCGAGCACCAACGAGGTCGGCGGCGGGGTGCTCGAGCTCTCGGGCGCGGAGTACATGGTGCGCGGTCTCGGGTATATTCGATCACTGAAGGATCTCGCCGACATTCCCGTGGCCGTCAAGAACGGCACGCCGGTGCTGGTGAAGGATCTCGGCACGGTGAATTTCGGTCCCGCGCCCCGCCGCGGCGTTGCGGAGTGGCAAGGGGAGGGCGAGACTGTCGGCGGCATCGTCGTGATGCGCTATGGTGAGAACGCCCTCAAGGTCATCCAGGCGGTGAAGGCGAAACTCGCCGCGATCGCCCCCTCACTCCCGCCTGGCATCACGATCCGCTCGGCTTACGACCGCTCCGGTCTCATCGAGGCTTCGGTCCACACCCTCGAGCGCGATCTGATCGAAGAGGCGCTGGTGGTGAGCCTGGTGATCGTGCTGTTTCTCTGGCATTTCCGCTCGGCGCTGATCCCGATTCTCTCCATCCCGATCGCGGTCATCGCCTCGTTCATCCCGATGTACTTCCTGCACGTCTCGAGCAACATCATGTCCCTCGGGGGGCTTGCGCTCGCGATCGGGGTGCTGGTCGATGCCGCCATGGTCATGGTCGAGAACGGCTACCGGCGGCTCGCCGAGGCGGATGCCGGCGCCGAGGGGCCGCCGCCCAATGGCCGCCCGGGCGAGGCCGGAGGAGCGCCGGTGGGCGAGGGCGGTGCTGCGCCCACGGCCCCGGCGCCGCAGGAGCGCCGCGCGCTCCTGCTCGGTGCCGCCGAGCAGGTAGCCCCAGCGCTTTTCTTTTCCCTGATTATCATCATCGTTTCGTTCCTGCCGGTCTTCCTGCTCAAGGGACCGGAGGGGCGGCTCTTCACGCCGCTCGCCTGGACCAAGACGCTGGCGATCGCCTGTTCGTCGATTCTCGCGATCACCCTGGTGCCGCTCCTGATGCCGCTGTTCATCCGCGGCAGATTGCGACCGGAGTCACGCAATCCGGTCTCCCGCATCACCCGTGCGCTGTATCTGCCGGTGCTCAAGCTCTGCCTGCGCTATCGCCGGACGGCTCTCGCTGTGGCAGTGATCGTCCTTGCACTCACGGTGCCCCTTGCCCAGCGCATCGGCAGCCAATTCATGCCGGCACTGTATGAAGGTTCGGTGCTCTATATGCCCACCGCGCTGCCCGGCATCTCGATCACGCAGGTCACGCAACTCGTGCAGGAACAGGATCGCATCATCCGCTCATTCCCGGAGGTCAAGTCCGTGTTTGGAACCGCGGGCCGCTCCGATAGTGCAACCGATAACGCCCCGCTCGACATGTTCGACACCACCATCATGCTGAAACCCCGCAGGCAATGGCCCGCCAGCATGACCTACGAGAAGTTGATTGCGCAGATGAACGCGAAGCTGCAATTCCCAGGTCTCACCAACACCTGGACCATGCCGGTGGCGGGCCGGCTCGACATGGAGCTCACGGGCATCAAGACGCCCGTGGGCCTGAAGATCCAGGGGCCGAGTTTGGCGGGAATCGCTCGGCTGGGCGGGCGCATCAGCGATCTGCTCACCCGCCTGCCCGGTGTCGAGTCGGTGTTCGCCGAGCGTGTCGCGCAGGGCCTGTACATCAATATCGCGGTCCACCGGCTCGCGGCGGCCCGCTACGGTCTCACCGTGGGGGATGTTCAACGCGCCATCGAGTCGGGGATCGGGGGCGGGGATATCGCCGAGACGGTGCAGGGCCGCGAGCGCTTTCCCATCAACGTGCGTTACGCCCACGACTTTCGCAACAACCTCCCACAGCTCGAGCAGGTCGTGATCGCCACCCCCACGGGCGCCCAGATCCCGCTCGGCGAGGTGGCGACGATCACCTTCTCCCGGGGGCCTTCCATGATCCGGGACGAAGGGGGGCAGCTCACCGGATATGTGTATCTTAACCTCAGCACCTCGAACTATGGCGGCTTCGTCGCGCGCGCCAACCGGCTCCTTCGCGAGCGGCTTACGCTGCCTGCGGGGTACACCTACAAGTGGTCCGGCCAGTACCAGTTCGAGATGCAGGCGAAGCAGCGCCTCGAGCTCATCCTGCCGGTCGTCTTCGTGGTGATCTTCCTGCTCCTGTACCTCCTGTTCCGCTCGGTCGCCGAGGCGGCCCTGCTGTTTTTCCCTGCCTTGTTCGCGCTCATGGGCGGGCTGCTGCTGCAATCGCTGCTCGGCTACGAGTTCAGCGTTGCGGTGGCCGTCGGCTACATCGCGCTCTTTGGTATTGCCGTGGAGACTGCGGTGGTCATGATGGTGTACCTGCGCGGCGCGCTCGCGGAGCGCCTGAAATCGCACCATGCCCTGACGCGTGAGGAGCTCGAAGCGGCCGCGATCGACGGGGCCGTGCTGCGGTTGCGCCCCGTGCTGATGACCGTCTGTGCCGTCATTGGGAGTCTCGCGCCCATTCTCTGGGAGACGGGTATTGGCTCCGACGTGATGAAGCCGATCGCCGCGCCTATCGTCGGCGGCATGGTGAGCGCGACGATTGCCGTGATGATCCTGGTACCGATCCTGTTCGTCATGCTCAAGGAGCATGCGCTGAATCGCGGGAGGCTCACGAATGAGGGAGCTGGGGATGCCGTCGGGGAGGCACCGCGGTGATGCACAGATCGCCTCGCGCGCCCCCAGTCCGCCCGCACCGAGCGGCATCGTGCGCAGCCGCCTCTCTCGCGGGGGCCGGCCTGCGAAATGCGGCCGCGACCAAACTGTTTATGCGGACCCATACCCGATGTTCTCGGGGCGCCGGCCATTGGCTGGCGCCCATTCGATGGAGGTGACTACCATGAACAAGCGAGTCTTGATCCCTCTGGTCCTTGCAAGCGTCATGCTGGTATCGGCCACGGCTTTCGCCGTGACGGATGCTGAGCTTCAAGCATGCTTCAAGGCGCATAGCCAGCTGATGGAGAAGCCCGCGCTGCGCAATCTCTATACCTGTTGGCGGGTGCATGGGTATCTGATGAAGAGGCAATAGTAGAAGAGGCCGTATCGGAAGCGCTTGCGCCCGGCGGTGGCGCTTCCGATCATCCCTGCTCGCGCTCGTGCAGTTAGGCTTGCAACGTGACACTATTACACAAGAAGGTGTAATAGTGTCTCATGCGGTGTGTCGCTCAAACCTTCAGCATCCCGGCGAGCGTGGGCAAGCCGGCGCCCCGTGATCGCCCGCTCATCGAGCCCAGGCGCGCGGCGGCGCTGAGCCGCCTGTTGAAAATCTTTGCGAATGACACCCGGCTGCGCCTCCTGCACGCCCTGGAGCGGAGTGGAGAGGTCTGTGTGACTGACCTTGCCGACGCGGTGGAGATGGCGCCGCAGGCCGTCTCCAACCAGCTGCAGCGTCTCGCCGGCCGGGGCATCGTCTCAGCGCGACGGGATGGGACGCGGCTCTACTACCGCATTGCCGACCCGTGCGTCGCGGGCATTCTCGATCTTGGCTTTTGCCTGCTCGAAGAAGCGGGTGAGCCGCTGCGTCGCCGGCGTACGTCCGCCGCGGGCGGCAGGTGATGCGCTCCGCCGCAGTTATTAGTAGCCGTGCCGCACTCCACGGCGCACGGCGCCTCGCGCAGATCGGCGATGTGCGCGTTGCCTACCACGACGAGGGCAGCGGCCCTGCGGTGCTTCTTCTTCACGGCTGCCCCTTTGCCTCGTTCGTGTGGCGGCGGTTGATCCCGCTGCTCGCGCCGACGCACCGCTGTATCGCCTCCGATCTCCTCGGCCTCGGCGACACCGAGACGCCTCCCGGGGCTGACTGGTCGCTTTCGGCTCAGGCCGATACGCTGATCCAGCTCCTTGATTTCCTAGGAATCGAGCGTGCTCACGTGCTGGGACATGATCACGGGGGCGCAATCGCCCAGGTGCTCGCCGCGCGTCACCCGGCCCGCGTCGATCGACTCGTCCTCACTGATGCCGAGGCCTACGACAACTGGCCGTCGGCGGAGGAGCGGCCATTTGTGCGCATCACGCAGCTGCCACTCGTTGGCGATCTCGTGCTCTGGCTCTGGTCGCGGAGAGTCGTGCTGCGGGCCACCCTCGTGCGTGCCAAGGCCGTGCACGACGCCCGCGCGCTATCTCCTGAATTCATCGACTTGCTGGTCCGCGCGAACTTGAGCGATCGCCGCCGGAGGGCCAAGACGAAACGCTTCCTTGCCGGGCAGTTCGAGCCGTGCAACAACCGCGTCACGCTGGACATCATTGATGGCCTACGGCGCTTCGACCACCCGACGCTCCTCATCTGGGCGGAAAACGACGCGCATTTCGGACCCGAATGGGGAGAGCGGCTGCAGCGCGAGGTCCCGGGAGCGCAACGGCTGGAGATCCTGCCGGCCACGGGGCACCTGCTCATGGAAGAGCGCCCCGAGAATCTCGCGGCGCTGGTTCGAGATTTCCTCGCCTGAGGTCATTATGAGCGGGAAGACTCATCTGTCATGGTTCAGCGTGATCTCGGTGATTCTCATTCTGTGGGGCGTCGTGTTCACGGTGTTCGGTCTCGGCGTCCTGCCCGTCATCCATCGCGCTGTGTTGCTCCGATGGGAGAGTGCACTTTATGGCGCGATCATGATCGGGTGGGGCACGACACTCTTCCTCGTCGGGCGCGCAGCGCTCAGGCGAGGCGACCGGGACCTGGCCAAGTCGCTCCTGCTCGGAATCGTGGTATGGCTGGTGATCGAAGCGGCGTTCTCGGCCCGGTTCGGCGTGTGGTTCAATGTCGGGGTCGACGTCGTGGTGCTCGTCCTCTTCGCCGTGCCGCTGATCGCCGCGCTCCGATCGGCGCCGCATGGCTGAGGTACGGACTACTGCGGTCTGACCGGTGCCTTGACGGTCGTGGCAAGGATCTCTATCCCGTCCAGCCGTCCCGCCCTTCTGGTGGTGGTTGGCATACAGGTGTTCCTGGGGCTCATTTGTGCGATCGCCGGCATGGTTGCGATGCGCAGCCCGAAACACGCCGGCCGTCACCCCCGGTTCGGCTCGATCTACTACTGGTGCCAATGTGTAGTGTTCGTGACCGCCGGTGGCCTCGCCGCGGGGCGTTGGAGGGAGGACAACCATCTCGCCATTCTCGATGCAGCAGCATTCGCGGTCGAGTATTTTGTCCGGAGGGCACGGCACAAACGCTGGGTCGACTGGAGGCGCTGGCACATCATCGGCATGGGAATGTCGTATGTGTTGCTACTGACGCGTTCTATGTGGACAACGGCGAAAATCTCCCGCAGCGGCGAGACATTCCTCCGATCTCGTGTTGGCTCCTTCCCGCCGCCGGGGATCTGCCATTATGTTGCGCGCCCTGTTGCGGAGTCCGGTGACTCGCGCGCGTTCTGTCATGGGAGTCGCAGAAGAGCAGGACAGTCGCCATCCCGACCGTTCGCATCACATTCGGTGATCGAGCCGCAGACCTCTTTGCGTAGCCTGAAAATCTCGCGAATGTCAGTCTCCACATCATGAAATCTCGGGACAGCGAGTTTCCTTGCCGTGTGCGAGACGTTCGGCTGCGAGGCGAGGAGCCCGTGGATTTCCGTGAGCGTAAATCCCATCGCCAGCGGTCGTGTGGTGGCGAGCGCACTCGCTCAGCACCCCTCTCGCTCTATCGGCGGATGCTCCGGTCGGCCACGCTGGGCACATGCGCCCATGGATGCGGGGGAAGATACTCCGGAGAGGAGGTGAAAAGGGCAGGCTTGCCTGTTATGTCTGAGTATACCACGCCGGTCTTACCGTCAAGGCCTCGCGCGGGAGGAGCCCGCGCTCGCGGAGCGCCTGCGGCGGACCTCCGGCGGCCCTGACGGCTGCGCTGCGGCGTGGGGCTTCGTCCTCGGGCAATCCCGCCCGAGATCAAGACGGAGCTCGCTCATGAGCACGCTCAATTCGCTTCTCATTCACGATCATCATCTCGGCGTCGTGCGCAAGGCGACGGTCGACGAAATCATCAACGCCGCCCGCGCGTGCGTGGCGAGCAAACTGCGACGCGGGGCGTCTCTCGCTTCGCCGACAGCCGCCCGGGAGTATCTGGTCCTGCGCTTTGGAGAGCTGCAGCACGAAATCTTCTGTGTGATCTACCTCGACAGTCGGCACCGCGTGATCGAGTGCCAGGAACTCTTCCGCGGTACGATTGATTCGGCGAGTGTCCATCCGAGGGAAGTCGTGAAGGAAGCTCTCCGGCGAAACGCCGCCGCCTGCGTGCTGGTGCACAATCATCCGAGCGGCGTCGCGGAGCCGAGCCCGGCAGACGAACTGATCACCCGACGGTTGAAGGATGCACTACAGCTCGTCGATATCCGGGTGCTCGATCACCTCGTCGTGGCGGGTGCTGGGTGCATCAGCTTCGCAGAGCGCGGACTGCTCTGACGGAAAGTGCCGCCCGGCTCCGGTGCACCGGAGTCGGGTGGCGCTATCGCGGTCTCAGGTGGTCGCCGTGACATCTCTCTGGCGGCGAGAGGGAGCTCTTCTTCATGCCCGTCGGGTCCTCGGTGAGATTGTATTAAGACCTGGCGCCGATCAGGGTGCCGTCGGTTCACTGCCCCAACCGGCGCTCTCGGCGGCAGCAAGCGGATTGCCATCATTCCACCGATTGGCGGTCACACGGCAACCGGTGATCGCGTTCGTGTCCTCGGACACGAGCCAGAGCAGCGGTGGCACCATGATTCCAGGATCGAGCAGGGTGCCCCGGGCATTCGCCGGAAAGCTGTCGGGAATCATGCCGGTCAGGGTTGCACCGCCCGGCAGCAGGGTATTGACGGTGACTCCAGTGCCGCGCAGATCCTGCGCCCAGATGATCGTCTCGGATTCGAGCGCTGCCTTTGACGGACCATAAGGCGAGAAGCCCGGCCGGCGCATCGTGGAGTGACTCACCGAGACATTGATGATGCGACCCCAACCGGCCCGGATCAGGTGCGGCGCAACGGCGTAGGCCATCAGAAACGGGCCGTTGACGTTGGTGTCGATCACCATCCGCCAGGCGTCGGGCTCGACCTCCCAGAACCGGGTCGGCTCGGTCATGAAGGTTTCACGGACGTATTTCATGCCCCGGCCGGCGTTATTGACCAGGATGTCCACTCGGCCGAATCGCTCCAAGGCGGCCGCGACCACCCGTGCCGCGTCAACTTCGCGGGTGACATCGGCGAGGACGGGAAGGACCATGCTTTCGCCCATCTCGGCCGTGATCGCCTCGATCTCGGCGCGCTCGCGGGCCGCTGTCACCACCACCCGGATGCCGGCGCGGACGAGGCCCCGCGTCATCGCCCGGCCGAGACCGCGTCCGGCACCGGTGACGATCGCCACCCGTCCGACGCTCGGCATCCTCCTCCGTGGGCTTTCCAGAGCCGTTTCCGCTGTTCCTGCGTTCGTGGAGCTGGGCATCAGTACGGTTCCTGCCTTGCGTAGATTGAGGAGCACTCGGCAAGCCCCGCAGGCTTCGGCCGCGCGTGCCCGAAAGCCTTGCGACCTTGAGTGTCACTGAGTCCTGTGAGCCGGCGACAGCCGAACTCGACGCACCTGCACTTGCTGTCTTCCGGTGCTCAAGAATGACAGAGCAATGATAGCGCCTCCCCCCAAATGTGACGCACTGTGTCGCCCGCCGGCTCCGCGCGCGCCAGGCATGCGGATTGGCCGGCCCAGGCTTGCATCCGTTGAATGTCCTGCGAGCTCGCCGCTGCGGAGCGCATGGGAGCGGTGAGGCCGCGTTGGACCGGATACGAGGCGGGGGGTGGTGCATCCGGATCTGCCGCCGCGCGCACATAGGTCGTGCGAATTGCGCGGCCCACCCTCCCGGAGAACGCACGGGTGAGCGTCGTCCCTTCCGGCTCGAGACCGGCCAGTGCATCGGCCCACGCCGGGTTCGTCTGCGCCTCGGGGCAGCGAAGGAGCCCGGTTCCAATCTGCACGGCACTCGCACCGAGGAGAAGTGCGGCCGCGAGGCCACGGCCATCGGCTACGGCGCCTGTCGCGATGATGGGGATCGACACATGGTCCGCGAGCCTCGGCAACAGCGCGACGAGACCCACGCTCCGTTGTTCAGCGTCATCGGCATCGAAACTGCCGCGGTGGCCGCCCGCCTCGAAGCCCTGCGCGACGATCGCATCGGCACCGGCCGCTTCCGCCGCCAATGCTTCTGACAGGGTCGTTGCGCACGCGAACCATGCAATCCCGCGCGCCTTGAGCTCGTTGACGTACTGCGCCGGAAAGAGGCCCATGATCGAGGAAGCGGCCGCGGGCCGCGCCTCGAGCAGCGCCGCGCACTGCGCCGCGAAATCGGGCGGTGTGGCATCGGCCGCCTCAGGTGGTACGACCGGCCCCCATTTGCCCAGAAACTCTCGCACCTGCGCCTCGGCCCCGAGGTCCCGTCGAGGCGGGGGATCCGGAATCCAGAGATTGATTTGGAAGGGTCCTATGCTTTCGGCGCGAAAACCCGAGGCCCAGGCCGCGATGCCGGCGGGCTCGGTCAGCAGCGCACCCATCCCGCCCATGCCTCCCGCATTGGCCACCGCGGCCGCAAGAGAAACCGGACACGCTCCTGCCATCGGCGCTTGCAGGATCGGCACGGTCAGGCCGAATCGCTCGCAGAAATCCTGGGCTCGATCGATGGGACTTCGGGACATGGTATTCCTCTCGGGTCTCAACTCTCGACCAGCCCGGCTGAAGCGACAAGCGCGGCGGCCGCCATCAGCGAGGGAACCGTGAAGCTTCCCAGCCGATCGGCGAGCGCCCCGGCGCTACTGGGTCCCACGATCTGACCCAATCCGAACGCACTGGTCAACAGGGCGACTCCGCGCTGCGGATTACGCGCGGCGAGCTCCCGGCCGCGCATCAGCCCGAGCGCCGTCAATCCCATGAACGTCCCGCCGATGAGCGCGCTACCCAAGGAGATCCCGACGACGCTTCGCCAAAAGAGGGTGGCCAGCACTCCGAGTGCTTCGGTCAGAGCCGCGAGCGCAAACCCGCGCGAGATGCCAAATCGTCGTCCCACTGCGCCCCAGAGAGCGACAGAAGGCACTGCCGTACCTCCGAAGATGACCCATACGGTCGGTTCGATCGCCCGCGTGCTCACATGCGAGCGCACGATGGCGACCAGGAAAGTGGCGGTAATGATGTAACCAAATCCGAATAGACCATACGCAACGGCAAGCCGCGTGAATCGTTCGCCCAGCGGTGCATCACGGTTCTCGTGGGTCGGGGGACGGATCCGCGCATGCGCCGGGATGAGGTTCCAGCAGGCCAATACGCCAAGGAGCGACATCGCCCCACTGCCGATCCAGAGTGAGGACCAGTTGAATCCGACCGCGCGTAGGCCCGACACCAGCAAGGCCGAGCCGACGATGCCGGCACCGACTCCGGCGAACAGGAGGGCTGCCAGCTCGGAGCGCTCGATCTCGGCGAGAGCCTCCAGCACGGCGGCGCAGGCCAGGACTAGAACGATGGCGCTTGCCACGCCGCCGCCCGCGCGCAGAATCAGGAACATTGGCAACGAGCGTGTCAGGCCCATCGCGCCGGTCGTGATGGCGCTGACGAGAAGGCCACCAAGTACCCAATTTCGGGTCGACAGCCGGGGGCCGGCGACCAGGATGGCCCCGGCCAGGTAGCCCGCCAGGTTCGCCGATGCGATCAGCCCCGCGGCGAGTTTCGAGAGGCCGAGCGCGGCCACCATGTGCGGCAGAATGGGGGTGTAGACGAAGCGTCCGATGCCGATCGCCACGGCCAGCGCGATGAACCCTCCAATCACGAAGCGCAGTGGACTAGCGGGCGGCGCGGTGCAAACGGCGGGTGTGTCGGTCACGACTCTGCTCCGCTGCGGTTGAGGAGGGGCAGAGGCATGGTGCGGTGGCTCGCCCATTTCGACTAATGATGGTTTATGATCGACGCCATCACTATTTGAGAATGCCGCAATGGACGTAGGGGACTTACGAATCTTCGAGGCTGTGGCGCGCCTCGGCGTCATGAGCCGCGCCGCGGCGGAACTGAATACCGTGCAGTCGAACGTCACGGCGCGCATCCGAGCGCTGGAAGAGAGCTTGGGATGCCGTCTGTTCGAGCGCCACGCAGGCGGTGTCTCGCTGACCGACGAGGGCCGGCGGCTGTTGCCCTACGCCCAGCGCATTCCGCAATTGCTGCGCGATGCCGTGTGGGCCGTACGCGACGACGGTGTGCCCCGCGGCAGGCTGGTCATCGGCTCGCTCGAAACCACTGCTGCCCTACGTCTGGCGCCGCTGCTCGCGGCCTATGTGCGCGCCTGCCCGGAGGTCGACCTGACGCTGCGGACCGGCACGACCTGTGAGTTGGTCGAGGCGGTGCGCAAGGGAACCGTCGACGGCGCCTTTGTGTGCGGTCCCGTTGTGGAACCTGAATTGGATTCGCGATCCATGTTCACGGAGGAGCTGGCGCTAGTGGCCGCACCTGGTGTGGATTCCATCGAGAGGCTCCTCGGCAGCGGCGAGGTGAAGATCTTGGTCCTGCGGGCCGGCTGTTCCTATCGGCAGCGACTCGAGGCGCTTTTGGCGCGGCTGGGCGTTCCGACACCCCGGATGCTGGAATTCGGTACGCTGGAAGCGATCTACGCCTGTGCCGGCGCTGGGCTTGGCATCACGATGCTGCCGCGCGCCCTGCTGGAAAGATCCAGCACGGCGGGGACTTTGTCCCTTCTCACGCCACCTGCAGCGGAGGCGATCGTGGACACGGTGTTCGTACGTCGACGCGAGGCCTTCGCCACGAGCGCACTGAAGGCATTCCTCGCCCGAGTCGAGCAGGCGTTCGAAACGTCTGCGGCGGCGTGAGTGGCCTGGCTGGCGGCACTCGGGTCGCGACTCTATCGCGCGGGCTGCACCGCACTCGATCGCCCTGTCCGGTGCAATGACGTCGAGGCCCACCTCTGGATTCCTCTCGCAAGCGAGCGGGGCCGTAACTACGAGCGGACAGGGCGCTTTCCCGCTTCACGTTACTCCTCGGAGGTGAATCCTCCTCGAGTGGTACGTTGCTCCGCAGTGATCAATCCCATCCGCTGAAGACGCGCCTCGATGGCACGCAGAGTTCGTCCATGCCGGGCCGCAATGACATTCAGCGGCTCTTTCGCTGCGAATTCTGAGCCCAGTTGCTCCTCCTCCCTTGTCGTCCAGTCGTGGCCGACATTCGTAGGAAGCGCGGCCCTGCGTTTCGCCCGGGCGTCCGCAACATCGATTGCACGGACGCCGAGAAGAAGGGCGCGTATGACGTCGGAATGATGGACGACACATTCGGACGGGAGCTGTTCTCCCGAACCGGGATTGCGTCCTTCGATCAGAGACATCAGAATCGTTCTCGCTTCAGTGTGTTGCATGACTGTTTTACCTTGCGGTTGATTTGGTGATGAGCTGCCATCAAGGCAAGCGGAAAGAAGCCATATCGAGTGCGCTGTAAGCGTTGCGAAGCAACGTCAGCGCATATCGGAGCGCGGCCTCCTCATCGCCCACGGCCGCAATCTCCAATGCGGCGAGCGAGCGGTGGACCACCGTCACGACGGAGATTGCATCGGAGAGATCGCCGAGGAGAGTGAACAGATCGGGTTCGGATGAGGTCGCGGTTGCCCGAGGTGCCGATCCAAGATCAAGTGACTCAGGTGGCTCGATCCCCGCGACCTTGGAAGTGATCGTATGAGACACGGTAGCGCTCCGAACTTCGCGCGCTTGCAGGTTCAAGCAGCGTGCTCCTAATTAGGGGCCAGTGTAATCCGTCCCCTCGATGGGAGCAAGAGGGAGGAGCGCTACCTTGATGCCCCTGATTTGGGGGCATTGGATGGGAAAGCACCTGCGCACCGCGCGTCACAAGGCGCTGATGGCCGCACTCAAGGCGGCGCGAGAGAGCGCCGGTATCACTCAGCGCGAGCTCGCCCGGCGTCTCGATCGAGCGCATTCCTTTGTCGGCAAGATCGAATCCGGGGAGCGGCAATTGAACGTGCTCGAGTTCTGCGAATACGCTGACGCGCTTGGGACGGACGCCACGGTCCTGATTCGGGAAGTGCTGAAGGCGAGGGGCTAGAAGGAATACTCGTCAGCCCGCTTGCGCTCCCTCGGCAATCGTGCGCTTGGCGCAAAGGACAAGGGCATCATTTCCGTCAGCGTGGAAGTTGCGAGCGCTACGTGCTTCTCGACCGTGCGTGGCTTAACGGCGAATGCGGCCGCGATGTCCTCGTAGCTGTATCCGCCACGCTGCGCGATAAAGATCTGGCACGTTCGCCGGCTCATGGCGCTCACCAGGCTTACCACGCTGTCGAGTTGCTCCTCTGCGACGAGCGTCCGCTCTGGACCCGGTGCGGGATCGATCAGGATCCCCTGCCTGTCCAGCTTGTCGATACTCTCGGATGCGAAGGGTCTCGACAGCTCGCGATGATAGTGCGTGATGGAAAGATTGATCACCATGAGCCGCAGCAGGGAGTCCGCATTCCTCACCTTCGCGGAGCGCTGATACGCGAACAGGCGCAGGTGCGCCTCCTGCACCAATTCCCTGGCATCCTCGAGCGAGCAGCCTCGACTTCGGCAGAGCCTGATGAGCCGCGCATGCCGCGCCGAATACCGTCTAATCGTCACACGGTGCCCAGTTGCCATGGCGCGAGAGCTCGTGAGCGCGGAATAGCGTCATCCGTGTTGTCTCCCAGCGCACCCCTCCTGACGAGCCTCCGCATTGGAGTTTCGCGGAGACCCCGGAGTTCTTCCGTCCCGAATCGGTTGACGTCGCCGGACCTCTGAAGACGAGGCCTGGGCGGACCCGCGGGCGCTCCAGGACGGCCCCGCGGAAACGTTCCGCCTTGAAGGTCGGCGCCCATCGGAAGCCGAACTACCCCGTAGCCGGCGACCTCGGCGCTCGATCAAGCTCGTTGTAGATGCACTTCAGTGCATCGGCGGCGTAACGGATCGCCACGACCTCGTCGCCCGTCCCAGGGATCTCTTTCGCCGAAAGCGAGCTCTGCGCCACGCTCAGGAGCGACAGGGAGTCGGAAAATCGGCCGAGAGCATCAGCCGCGTCTGGGGGAGGTCGGGCGCCTTTGGCGCGCCGCCGGGATCGCCTGCTTCGACCGGACCACGGCCTTTGACTGGCCATCATGCCCTCCTCGGATGCGATGCCGTAGATGTCGCAACCGGCAATGCATTCCAGTAGACACTATAGTGTCTAGACATGATAATGGTCAAGGGCGACCCTTCCGGACATGGCCCGGAAGACGCTCATCCGCTGTCTTGGAGAGGAGGTCCGCGACCGTCGGAAGGCGCTCGGCTTCAGCCAGATCGCACTCGCTCACGAGGCCGAGATACACCCCAATGTCGTCGGGCGCCTCGAGCGGGGGGAGTACAACCCCACAGTCTCCCTCCTGGAACTATTGGTCAAGCCGCTTCGTATGGCCCTGTCCGAGCTGATTGCCGCAGCCGAGAGACGGCGCGGATTGTGACGGCTCGGAAGCCGTCTGCTGCAGCGTCTTGCGCAGCTGCGTGATGTCCTCATCAGACCGGCCCACTGCGAAGGGATGATTGCGTCGCAGGAGACACAAGAACGGCGCGGTACGAGCTACTCCTTCCGTTGACTGAGCCGGAACAACGAGGTAGCGTAATTGAGTGTTCATAGCACAGTTGCGGCTTCGTTGAGGAATTTGCTGTGTCCCGGCACCATCTTTTCCTGGCTATTGCCATCACGGCATTGCTCTTCCCAACTTCACGTCGTGTGATTGTCGAGACGGCCCGAGCTGTTATCGCCCCCATTGTTGCGGTTCTCTTCCTGATCGCAATGCGCCTGCGCTGAGCCTCGCGGCTCGCGCCCGAAGGACGGTGACCTGAGGTCGCCGTCATCTTCCCGTATTCCACACGGTAGACAGCGTCAGCTACGGTCGGCGGCAGCTCGCCCAGCGATCACGGTCCGCGCCAGCAAGCTGTCACGGATCGTGAAAGATGCCAGACGAGAGTCCGGCTCGATTCCCGTGCGGCACGCTCCGGTGCTTCATCTCTTCGTGCTCCTTTCGGTTGCGGTCCGACTCGCGGGCGAAAACCGCAACCGAAAGGAGCAATCCGATGAAACTCTTGACCGAAGCCCAGCGCCGCGAGCTCATCGCCAACGGCGAGCGATCCACCGCCGGCGAGCAGACCGACCCTCGTCCCGTCGTCAAGCTCTTCACGCCCGACGC
>JABBNZ010000170.1 GCA_019352035.1 Pseudomonadota bacterium
TCACCTGCCGCCGCGTAGCATCTGCGGCACATGAAGGAAACCTCAGTCCGGGCTGCGAGCCGCCTCACCGTGCTCCTCGTGCTGCCGCTGGCCGGTTGCGCGACCTATCGGGCGCGCCCGATCCATCCCGCGGCGAGCGCGCGAGCCCTGGCCACCCGAAGCCTCACCGACCCCCGGCTGCTGCGCTTTCTGGCGGTCGAGGAGCATCGCGCGGGGCCGCCGCGGTGGAATCTCGACACGCTGACCCTGGTGGCCACCTATGAGCGGCCGGATATGCCGCTCGCAACGGCGCAATTGGGTGAGGCGAGGGCGGTAGAGATCACGGCCGCGGAGCTGCCCAACCCGACGCTTTCATTCCGGCCGACTTACAACACGACCACGACCGTTCCGTCCCCCTGGAAAGTCGGGCCGATCGTCACTTTCCTGATCCGGCCGTTCCGGGTACGTCCGGCGCTCATCGCCCGCGCGCAGGCGCAAGCGCAGGCCGCCCGAGAGTCGATCGCAGCGACCGCCTGGCAACTTCGCGGCAGAGTGCGCGCGGCTCTTCTTGCGCTGTGGTCGGCACAGCGCGCGGCCGGACTCTCGAGGAGAGCGCTTGCGGTGGCGAGCCGATACGAGGGCGCGGTCGCTCTGCGCTATCGGGCCGGCATGGTCTCGGCTGCAACGCTGACGATGGCGACACTGGGTCAGGAGCAGGCGCAGCTTGCGGCCGCTGCGGGCGAGCGGACGCTGCGGCTCTCGTGTACCGGGTTGGCGACGGCTCTCGGTCTCCCGATTGCCGCACTGCAGGAGGTCCGGCTGGATCTGGCGGGGATCTCCCACCCCCGGCGCCCCGGCAAACTAGGGCCGCTGATCCAGGCCGCGCTCGTCACGCGGCCCGAGGTCCTCGCCGCCCTGGCGCGCTATCGTGCATCGGAGGCGAATCTTCGTCTGGCGATCGCGCGGCAGTATCCGTCGATCGACATCGGGCCGGGCTATCACTACGACCAGGGTGACAACAAGTTCATCCTGGCGGTTTCGCTCTCTCTGCCGATCCTCAATCAGAACCAGGGCTCCATCGCACAAGCACGCGCAGCGCGGCGCATAGCCGCTGCGCAATTCAGGGCCACTCAGGCCGAGGTTTTGGGCGAGATCGAGCGGGCGCAAACGGACTGGATCGCAAGTGAAGCCGAGCTCGCGAGTGCCCGCCAGGTGCGCGCGTCGGCTGCCAGCGCGCTCTCGCGCCGGCGGATTGAATTTGCCGCGGGCCAGATCGGCCAGCTCCGGCTGCTCGGAGCCGAGGAAGCGTCCGTTGAGGCCGAGCAGGGGGCACTCGCCGCATCGGTGCACGAGCGTGTGGCCCTCGGGGATCTCGAGGCGGCGCTCTATCACCCCTTCCTCATCGCGGCGGGAACGCGCTGATGCCGAAGAAAGTATTGCAGTGCCTGGTTGCAGCAATGGTTGCCACAATTCTCGCGCCCGTGGCACTGGCTGCCGCGCTCCCACCCATTGCGCTCGACTCCCGGGCATTGTCGGCGGGCCAGATTTTGACCGTGCGGCTGAAACGCCTGAAGTCCGCGCCGCGCATATCCGCCTACGGCGTTGTTCTCGGTCCCGGATCGCTCGTGAGGCTCGCATCGCAGGTCACCGCCGCTCGCGGCGCGGTCGCGGCCGCGAGCGCCAAGGCAACACTGGCGCGGAGCGAGGCTCGGCGCGCGATCGGCCTCTATCGCACCCACCACAACATCTCGAAGGCTGCGCTGCAGAGCGCCCAGTCGGGATTGGAGGTTGCCCAAGCCGAGCAAGCGATGGCGGTCGCCGAGCTTCTGCAACTGCAGACGCGGATGCTCGCCCATTGGGGTCCTAAACTTTCCGCGGCCGCACGCTCGGGAAAAGCCCCGTTTCCCGGCCTCGAAAGCGGCGCGTCGGCGCTGGTGGAGGTCAGTTTGCCGCTCGGGCAGGCGCTGGCCCACCCGCCGGAGATCGCCTCGGCAACGACTCCCGAGGGTCGGAAAGTGCGGCTGCGTTTGCTCAGCCGGGCACCGCGCACCGCCGTGGGAGTAGGCGGCCAGAGTCTGTTCTATCTCATGCCGGCGCGCACGTCGATACCGATCGGGACGCCGCTCAGCGTCGCCCTCGAGACCGCAGGCAGTGGAGCGGGGGTCCTCGTGCCCCGATCGGCCGTGGTGTGGCACGAAGGCAAGCCGCTTGCCTTCCGCGAGACCGTCGTAGAGTCTTTTGCAGCCGTTCCGCTTGGAAGCTTCTTCGTCTCGAGCGATGGGTACTTCGTGCCGGAGCGTGGCGGGGCCTCGCTCCATCCAGGGGACCGCGTCGTCACCGCAGGGGCGGCGCTCCTCTATTCGGCTGCCACCGAAGTGGCTCCGGCGGCCAAGGCTGCGCAGGCAGCCAAGGCGGACGATGATGACTGACGGATCGGGCTGATGCGCGCCATCGTCGAATTCTGCCTGCGCTTGCGCTGGATCGTCATGCTCGCGGCGCTGGGACTGACCCTGCTGGGTCTCCTGGCCGTCGTCCGTGCACCCTACGACGTGTTCCCGGAGTTTGGTCAGCCCACGATCACCGTGGTCACCAATGCCGCGGGCCTGGCGTCCCGGCAGATCGAAGCGCTGGTGACAACCCCGGTCGAGGATGCTGTAAACGGCATCCCGGGGCTTTCGGTCCTGCGCTCACAGTCCATGGAGGGATTGTCGGTCGTGACGGCGGTGTTCCATGGCAGCACCAATGTCTACCTCGATCAACAGCTGGTTTCTCAGCGACTGGCTCCGCTGACACCGACTCTGCCGCCCGGAGCGACGCCGGTCATCGCACCGCTCCAGTCCTCCACCGGCGTTGCGCTCACCATCGGCTTGACCGCGGCGAAGCTCTCCTTGATGCAGCTTACCGAGCTCGCCCGGTGGACGATCCGTCCGGCGCTGCTGGCCGTCCCAGGCGTGTCAAAGGTGGTGATCTTCGGCTCCCGGCCCGAGCAATTGCAGGTGCAATTCAGTCCCGGCAGGCTGATCGCGCTGCACACGGGGCTCAATCAGCTCACGGCGGCCGCAGCTGCCGCGAGCGCCGTCCGCGGCGCCGGGGTGGTGAATACCCCGAATCAGCAGCTTTTCCTGATGAGCCACGGGCAGGCGAGGACGCCGGCCGCCCTCGCGGGGAGCCTCTTCCTGCGCCGGGATCATCGCAGTGTCACCTTGGGCGAGGTGGCGCACATCGCGGAGGCATCGCCACCCGCGATCGGCACCGGTCGCGTGGGTACCCGGCCAGGGCTGGTGCTCGTGATCGGCTCGCAGTATGGCGCCAATACGCTTGCCGTGACGCGAGGACTGGATCGTGCCCTGGCGGCGCTTGCACCGGTTCTCGAGCGTGACGGAATCACCGTTCAGCCGAACGGCCTGCGGCCCGCCTCCTTCATCGATGCCGCGCTGCGCGACGTACGAGATTCTTTGGCTATGGGCGGAGTGCTGATCCTGTTGGTCCTGTACTTCGCGCTGCGAAACTGGCGCGCCGCCGTAATCTCGTTTGTCGCCATTCCGCTTTCCCTGCTCTCTGCGGCATTGGTTCTCACGCGGCTGGGCTTCAGCCTGAATGCCCTCTCCCTGGGCGGGTTGGTGATCGCACTCGGGGAGGTGGTGGATGATGCAGTCGTTGGCGTCGAGAACATTTATCGCCGCTTGCGTGAGAACCGTGGCCTGCCTCAGCCGCGCAGCGCACTCGCGGTCATGCTGCGGGCGACACTCGAGGTGCGCAAGGCCGTGATCTTTGCGACCTTCTCCGTCGTTCTCATTTTCATGCCCGTGCTGTACCTGACCGGCGTTGCCGGACGGCTGTTCCGTCCTTTGGCACTCGCCTATATCTTCGCGATCCTCTCCTCGCTTGCGGTAGCGCTCACTGTCACGCCGGCCTTGGCTTCGATCCTGCTCGGACGCGCCGCGCTCGATGCCGCTGATCCGCCTCTCCTGACGCGAGCCAAGCGCGTCTACAGCCGGATGCTCTCCTTCGTGGAACGGCATCTACGTGCCGCTCTCGTCTCGGTCATCGTCCTCGTAGTGGGGGGGGTGGCAAGCGTGCCGGCGCTGCGTACGAGTTTCCTGCCGCAGTTCAATGAGAACGATCTGATCGTGCACTTCGAGACCGCGCCCGGCACTTCGCTCGCAGCCACGACGGCTGTAGGCGAGCGGGCGGTCGGCATCATGGAGCGGCTGCCGGAAGTTGCCCACGTGGTGATGCACGTCGGTCGGGCACATCTCTCGAATGGCAATGCGCTCACGAACAAGGCGGAGATCGATGTGGGCCTCAGCGCCCGAGGCAATGCCGACAGTGCGGCGGCCAAGCGCAAGATCCTGGCGGCCGTGAAGGGCGCCCCCGGTGTGCGCTGGTGGGCGAATACCTTTCTCACTGAGCGCATTCACGAGACACTCTCCGGCGTCACGGCCCCCACCTCCACCACAGCCCCACGACCGACCTCCTGGCCGTGGGTCGCGCCCTCAAGATCGCCCTCGGCCGGCTGCGCGACACGCTGGGCGACGTCGCCTACAACCTGGTCTTCCACTCCGCCCCGTACCGGGCGCCCGAGCCGTACCACTGGCACGTCCACGTGGTGCCGAAGCTCACCACGGTCGCCGGGTTCGAGCTCGGCACCGGGGTGCTGATCAACATCGTGAACCCCGAGCAGGCCGCCGAGGAGCTGGCCGCACCGGAGCGCGTGGCCGACGTCGGCTGACCACTGTCGCCGTCGCCCGGCGCGTCCGTCAGACGAGTTCGAAGCTGAGCGAGCCGTACGGCCCGAGGGTCACCGCGTAGGCGTCGGTCCCGACCAGGGGGAACGCCACCCGGCCCAGCAGCTCGACCGGCTGGCGGCCGGCCCACTCGGTCACGTCGAGGTCGGCCGGCTGCGCGGTGCGGCTGAGGTTGTGGACGCACAGCACCGGGTGGTTCACCTCGCGGTCCGACTCCGGCGACCGCCGGTCGGCCCGCACGAAGGCCAGCACCGAGGGATTGGCCGAGGGGACGACCTGGACCG
>JABBNZ010000010.1 GCA_019352035.1 Pseudomonadota bacterium
GCCCCGCCGCCGCAGGTGGCGGAGGCGGCGGGCAAAAACCGCGCTTTTGCCCGCCGCCGCGCTGGGCCGGGCACGAGCCCGGATCCAGCGCTTCAAACTAGAACGCCTGCCCGATGGAGAACTGGAAGCCCTGGGTCTGATCCCCCCAGGTTTCCGACCCGACGGAGTATCGGGTGGCATTCAGCGGCACGCCGTAGCTGAACCGGAAGAGGCCGAGCGGGGCCAGCCACTCCACCGCGATCCCGACCGAGCGCTTGAGGTCGCTCCAGCCGTTCAGGTGATAGGTCACGGGCGTCACCCCGTCCGGCCCGAAGAACTTGATCCGGTTGCCCGTATAGAAGACGTTGCCCAAGTCGAAGAAGAGGCTCACCCGGGCGTTCTGCCGCCACTTGGCCGGCACGGGCAGCAGGATCTCGCTCTGGCTGGCGATCATGAAGTTGCCACCATAGGGATTGCCGTAATTGTCCCGCGGCCCCAGAAAGTCCGTGCGAAAGCCGCGGACCGTGTCCGGGCCGCCGCCGAATTGCTGGGCGAACGGCGGGATCGCGGTGGTGTTGCCGAGCGGCCCGCCGTAGACCACGTTGTCCAGCAGCGACAGGGTGAGGTAGTGCCGCCAGATGGGCACGTACTGCTGGAACGTGAAGTTGCCCATCCAGTACCGGACCCCGCTTCCCGGGGTCGTGATGCGGAAGTTGACCGCGGTGCGGTTGCCGCGGTCGGCGAAGAGCGTGCGGTTGCGGTTGTCGTAGCCCCAGCCGGCGACGAGCAGCACGTCGTTGAAATCGGTGCCGTAGAGCTGGAAATCGTTGTTGCTGTAATCCTCGTGCACCAGCCGGCTGTAGGGATTGCCGTTCTGGCGCACCCACTGCTGCGCCTGCTGCGCGCTGCTGTACGAGGTGGTCAGGAGCTTCGAGCTCTCGAACGCCGCGCCGAAGGTGAGGTATTGGAAGAGCGAGATCGGGTAGCTCCAGGTGGGCCCGAGGCTCAGGTTCTTCGACGAGAAGTTGGAGGAGGACGACACGAACTGGGTGACGTCGCTGTAGGTCACCGACAGCGTCTGGCTGACCCCGTTCATGGTGATGTACGGGTTCGTGTACTGGACGGTGTACACCTTGTTGTACGCGCCGCCCTGAAGGTTGATCGCGAAGCGGTTTCCGGTGCCGAGGAAATCGGCATCGGCATAGTTGGCGTTCAGCATCAGCTTGTAGGTGGCCGAGTACCCGATACCGCCCGAGAGCTGCGCGGCCGGCCCCTGCTTGATCTTGTAATCGACGTCGACCTGGTCCGGAGATCCCGGCACCCGCGTCTTCGAGTAACTCACGTTCTTGACGTACGGGAGCCTCTGGATGCGCTGCTTGGAGCGCTCGAGCGCCACGTTCGAGAGATAGCCGCCCTCGAGCTGCAGCATCTGGCGGCGCAGCACGACGTCGTTGATCGCCGTCTCGCCGGAGAAGGTGATGTTGCGCACGTAGACGCGGTTGCCCGGGTCGACGAAGAAGGTGATCTCCACCGTGTGCTTCTTGTTGTCCGGAGTCGGCACCGGATCGACCTTGGCGAAGGCATAGCCGTCCTCGCCCAGACGATCCTCGATCAGCTTCTCCGTGTTGCTGATCAGCCTCCTGTTGAAGATCTCGCCGGGATGGATCTCCACCAGCGGCTCGAGCTTCGCCTCCGGCACGACGAACGTGCCGGCGAGCTTGACCTTGGAGATCCTGTAGACCTCGCCCTGGTGCAGGTTGACGTCGATGAAGATGTCCTTCTTGTCCGGCGTGATCTGCACCTGGGTCGAGTTGATCTGGAAATTGGCGTAGCCGCGATTCATGTAGAAATCGCGCAGGCGCTCGAGGTCGCCCTGCATCGTCTCGCGCGAGTAGCGGTCGTCCTGCCGGTACCAGGAGAGCCAGTTCGGGGTCTTCAGGTGGAAGCGCTTGAGGATGGTCTTCTGCCCGAACTTCGTGTCGCCCACGATGTTGATCGAGCGGATCACCGCCCGCGCGCCCTCAACGATATTGATCGCGATCTTGACCCGGTTGTCCGTATCCGGGGTGACCTTGGTATTGATCACGACGCCGTACTTGCCGCGGCTGTAGTACTGGTCGGTGAGGTACTGGGTGACATCCTCGAGCGTGGAGCGATCGAAGATCTTGCCGGGCGCGAGCCCGACGTTGCGCAGCGACTTCTGCAGATCCTTGGTCTTGATCTCCTTGTTGCCCTTGATCGTGAAGCTTTCGATCGAGGGCCGCTCGAGCACCACCACGATCAGCGTGTTGCCCTCGCGGCGCAACTCCACGTCGCGGAAGAACCCGGTGGCATAGAGCGCGCGGATGGCCTCCCGCACCCGCTGCGGCGAGAGGTGATCGCCGATGTTCACCGGCAGGTAATTGAATACCGTGCCCTGGGAGATGCGCTCGAGGCCCTCCACCTTGATGTTCCCGACGGTGAAGTCGGCGCTCGGGGGGGAGATGTGCGCCTGCGCGAGCGCGACCGCCGAATGGACGGCGAGCGCGACGGTAGCCAGCAGCGGGACGCGCGGCTTCATGTTCTGATACCCAACTTTGTCACTTTCTGAGCTCTCAGGCCCCAACTGTTGCAACGTTCACGTAAGTCGACCCCGGCTCGCCGCGGCAGGGAGACCGCGGCGGGGACTTGTGGACCTCTTGGGGTCCTGTGCGCCAGCTCTCTAAAGGCTCAACTGAACTGACGCGCGATGTCGTTGTAGAGCGCCACCCCCATCAGCAGGATCAGCAGCGCGATGCCCACCTGGGCCCCCAGGGCCTGCGCCCGTTCCGACATCGGGCTGCCCTTCACCCACTCGACCAGCTGGAAGACGATCTGGCCGCCGTCGAGGATCGGGATGGGCAGCAGGTTCAGGAAGCCGAGCGACAGCGAGATCAGCACCAGGAAGCCCAGGAACGAGGTCACACCGGCACTCGCCGACTGTCCCGCGTATTCGGCGATGGACACCGGCCCGCTCAGGTTCTTCAGCGATACCTGCCCGAGCAGCATGCGCCAAAAAAGTCTTCCCTGCAGCGCTGTCATGCTCCAGGCCTGCGTCCCGGCGCTTGCGAGGGCCGCCGCGGCCGAGACGCTGCGGTGCCTCATCATGCTTGCAGGATAGGATATTTCGGTCGGTCCGTCCGCATCGATGCGGCCCACGTACTTGCCGCCGACCTTCGCAGTCCCGACTTCCACCTGCACGGTGTGGGCCGCGTCTTCGCGCAAATATGTCAGGCTGATCGTCGTCCCCGGATGCGGCGTGATCTGCGCGACGAGGTTCTGCCAGTCCTTCACCGCATGTCCGTCGACGGAGACGATCCGGTCGCCACCCCGCAGCCCGGCGCGAGCCGCCGGGCCGTCCGGCCTCACTTGACTCAGCACCGGCGGAATCGCCGGCACCCAGAACTGAAATCCGAGGCCCCCGAGCGGGTCCACGGTGAGATGGCGCCGGGCCGCCTCGCTGCGCACGTCGAGATCGACATTGCGCGTCGCGCCATTGCTGCCGCGCACCGTCAGGTCCGCATTGCCGCGCGAGCTCATCGCATCGAGAAGGCCAAAGAGGACTTCGTGCTGGCCGTCGACCGCGGCGCCATTGATCGCAAGGATTCGATCGCCGGAGACCAGCCCCGCCTTGGCGGCGATGGAGCCGGGAGTCACCACGCCCACCACCGGCAGGTAGCGCGTGATGCCGTTGACCCAGAGCACACCGGCGAGCACGAGAATGGCGAAGATGAAATTGAAGCCGGGGCCTGCCAGCAGCACCAGAATGCGCTGCCAGGGAGGCTTGCGGGTGAAGGACCGCGGCAGGTCCTCGGGGGCGACCGGGCCTTCGCGCTCGTCGAGGAGCTTGACGTAGCCCCCGAGCGGGATCGGCGCGATGGCGATCTCCGTCGGGTCCGCCCGGCCGACGCGCCAGGAGAAGAGCGGCGGCCCGAATCCCACCGAGAATCGCAGAACCTTGAAGCCGAGGCGGCGCGCCACCCAGAAATGGCCGAACTCGTGCACGGTGACCAAAAGCCCGACCGCGACGACGAACCACAGCGTGTACCAGATGACACTCATGCCCGCGCTCCCTCGAGCGGGCGGCCCCCGGCCGCACGCAGCTCACTGTCGATACACTCCGACGCGAGCCGCCTGGCCTCCGCGTCAGCGGCGAGCACATCATCCAGCCCGCCGATCGTTCCCGCGGTACACCGTGTGACCACCTGCTCAATGACTTCAGCGATGCCGGGAAAGTTCAATCGGCGCTCCAGAAAGGCATGGACGGCAACCTCGTTGGCGGCATTCAGGGCGACCGGAGTCAGCCCACCCGACTGTGCCGCCGCCTGCGCGAGGGCGAGACAGCGGAATTTCTGCGGATCCGGGGCGCGGAAGTCGAGCCGCGAGGTCTTCACCAGATCGAGGAATTCTACACCGGAGGCCATTCTCTCGGGCCACGACAGCGCGCACGCGATGGGCGTGCGCATATCCGGCGAGCCGAGCTGCGCGAGGAGCGACCCGTCGAGGTACTCTACCAGCGAATGGATGATGCTCTGGGGGTGTACGACGATCTCGACGCGATCCGGCGTCAGCGCAAAGAGGAAGCAGGCCTCGATGAGCTCCAGGCCCTTGTTCATCAGGGTCGCCGAGTCGACCGAGATCTTGCGTCCCATCACCCAGTTGGGATGCGCGCAGGCCGCCTCGGGAGTGGCCGCGGCGATCGCCTCCGCGGACCACTCGCGAAATGGGCCGCCCGAGGCAGTGAGCAGGATCCGGCGCACGCCCTTCGGCGCCTCGCCCGTGCGCGAGCCCGCCGGCAGGCACTGGAAGATGGCGTTGTGCTCGCTGTCGATGGGCAACAGCGTCGCACCGCTCTCGCGTACGGCGTCCATGAGGAGCGTCCCCGACATGACGAGCGATTCCTTGTTCGCGAGCAGCAGGCGCTTGCCGGCGCGCGCGGCGGCGAGCGTGGAGCGCAACCCCGCGGCCCCCACGATCGCGGCCATGACGCAATCTGCCTCGGGCAGCGTCGCGATCTCCGTCAGCGCCCCAGTACCGGCGAGCACGCGAGTACCGCGTGCGGCCGTGCCGAGCTCGGCGGCGAGATCCCGCGCCGCCTTCTCATCCGCCATCGCCGCGTATGCGGGCCGGAAGCGGCGCACTTGCTCGGCGAGCTTGCCGGCGTTGCGATTGGCGCCGAGCGCGACCACGCGGTAGCGGTCCGGATGGCGCGCGAGCACATCGAGAGTGCTCTCGCCGACCGAGCCGGTGGAACCCAAAACGACCACGCCGATCATGGCAGGACTCCTAGAAGAGTGAGGCCGAGCAGCAGCACGGGCGCCGCGCCCGTGACGCTGTCGATGCGGTCCATCACGCCGCCGTGCCCCGGAAAGAGCGTACCGCTGTCCTTCATCCCCGCGAAGCGTTTCAGCAGACTTTCCGTGAGATCCCCGACGATGGAGAACGCCACGGCCGCCAGGCAGAGCCCCACGAACGGCCCCGGCGGCAACCGAAACCAGACCGCCCCGGCGATGGCGACGATGCCGCTCGCCGCCACACCACCGAGCGCGCCTTCCCAGGTCTTGCCCGGCGATACCAACGGGGCGAGGTGCCGCCGGCCGAAGCGCCGGCCGCAGAAGTAAGCGCCGATATCGGCCATCCAGACGAGCGCCAGCGCAAAGAGGACCCACTCGGCCCCATGCGCCGCCTGGAGCCTCAGGCGCATCAGCGCGAGCCAGGCCGGCACCAGCGATAGGAGCCCGGCGAGCCCCGCCGACCAGGGTCGGGCCCGCCGCGGCGCGAGGATGACCCAGGCCAGAGCCACGAGCCACCAGAGGAGCGCGGCGCCGAGCAGCCCCTCCAGGGCCGGCGGAGTGCGCGTCGCAACCCACGCGAGCGGCAGGAGGACGCCGACCAGCGCCACGTACGCCAACCGCGGCAGCGGATCGGCCAATCTGAGGAAAGCCGACCACTCCCACGCGCCCATCAGGACGATGAGCGTCAGGAGGATCACCGTGCCGGTCGGCGGCAGCCAGAAGAGCACTGCGAGCAGCAGCGCGATCAGCACGGCGGCGGTGGCGACTCGTTTGCGCAGCGACTCGCTCACAGGCCTCGGCCTTTCATCGCTTGGCTTCATTCCCGGCCTGCGGCAACTGTCCGGCCGTGAGGCCGAAACGCCGCTCGCGTCCCGCCAGAAACTCCAGCGCGGCCGACAGCTCCGCGCGGTCGAAGTCCGGCCAGAGCCGGTCGCTGAAATAGAGCTCCGCGTACGCGATATTCCACAGAAGGAAGTTGCTGATCCGCCGCTCCCCTCCCGTGCGGATGAGCAGGTCCGCATCCGGCAGCCCGCCGAGCTCGAGCGCCGCGGCGAACCGGTCCTCGTCGATGTCCACGGGCCGCAGCGCACCGCTCGCGCACTGAGCGGCGAGCTGGCGGGCGGCCTGCACGATGTCCCAGCGCCCGCCGTAGCTCACCGCCACCTGCAGCTTCAGGCCCGTATTGCCGGCGGTATGCTGCTCCGCGGCCGCGATCTGCGCCTGAAGGCGCACCGAGAGGCGCTGCCGGTTGCCGATGAAGCGCACGCGCACGCGCTGGCGGTGCAGCTCCGCGATCTCGCGGTCGACCGCCTCGAGAAACAGGCTCATGAGGCTCGCCACCTCCTCCGCCGGCCGCGACCAGTTCTCGCTGGAAAAGGCGAAGAGCGTCAGCGCCTCGACGCCGAGGCGGCTGCACTCCTCGACGCAGAGGCGCACCGGCGTCAGGCCGGCCTTGTGACCCGCCGAGCGAGGCAGGCCGCGCGCCGCGGCCCACCGGCCGTTGCCATCCATGGTGATTGCGATGTGCCGGGGGACTCTCATCAAACCTGCATGACTTCCTTTTCCTTGGCCACCAGCAACTGCTCGATGTCGGCCACGTGCTTGTCCGTGAGCTTCTGGATCTCCCCTTCGGCGCGCCGCTCGTCGTCCTGAGAGATCATCTTCTCCTTGAGCAGGTCCTTCACATCGGTCATGACGTCACGGCGCACGTTGCGCACCGCGACGCGCGCATTCTCCCCATCGTGCCGCAGCACCTTGGTGATCTCCCGGCGCCGCTCCTCCGTGAGGGGCGGCATCGGGATGCGGATCACCGTGCCAGCCGTCATGGGCGTGAGGCCGAGGTCGGATTTGAAAATCGCCTTCTCCACGGCCTGCACCACGGTTTTCTCCCACGGCGAGACGACCAGGGTGCGGCCATCCTCGACGGCGATGCTCGCCACCTGCTGCAGCGGCACATCAGATCCGTAGTAGTCGACCTTGAGGTGCTCGATCAAGCTCGGATGCGCCCGTCCGGTGCGCAGCTTCTTGAGGTCCGTCTGGAAGGTCTGGACGCATTTGCCCATGCGCTCACGAGCGTCTTTCATGATGTCTTCGAGCATTTAAGTGTCTCCGCAGGTGCCTATTCGCAGGTGACGACCGTGCCCACGTCCGCGCCGCGCACGATCCGCGTCAGATCGCCGGGATTGTTGAGATTGAAGACCCGCAAAGGCAAGTGGTTGTCGCGGCACATCACGATGGCGGTGGCGTCCATGACGTTGAGCTTCTCCGTGAGCACCCGGTCGAAGGTGAGCTGAGCGTAGCGCACGGCGGCGGGATTGCGCATCGGGTCATCGGAGTAGACGCCGTTCACCTTTGTCGCCTTGAGGAGCACCTCGGCATCGATCTCGATCGCCCGCAGCGCGGCGGCGGTATCGGTGGTGAAAAAGGGATTGCCGGTACCCGCAGCAAAGATGACGACCCGGCCCTTCTCGAGATGACGGATGGCGCGGCGGCGGATGTAATCCTCGCAGACCTCGTTGATCCGGATCGCGGACATGACCCGCGCGTAGAGCCCCAGGCTCTCCAGCGAATCCTGCATCGCCAGCGCGTTCATGACGGTGGCCAGCATGCCCATGTGATCGGCGGCGACCCGATCCATCCCGGCACGCGCGAGCCCGGCGCCGCGGAAGAGGTTGCCGCCACCGACGACCACGGCAACCTGCACGCCCAAGCCGACGATCTCCTGCAGCTCGCCCGCGATCCGCTTGAGGATCGCCGGATCGATCCCGTAGTCACCGCCGCCCATCAGCGCCTCGCCGGAGAGCTTCACGAGAATGCGGGAGTAACGAGCCTTGTCATTGCCTTCAGTCATTGCCGATCGGCCTCTCTATTGCCTTGTGCGGTGTGGCGCTTTGCTCGGCCCATCCTGGGCCTCGCCCCTTCGGGGCCGCTGCGCGTCCAGCCCATTGACCCGGTCGACCTCGCGGGCGAAAAAACGGCTTTCGCCCGCGCATTCATTCATTCGCTTTCCGCCTACCCCGCTCCGATGGAAAAAGCCCCGCCAGAAGCGGGGCTTTTTCGTGAGCTTCGATCACTGCCTCAGTGCGAGGAGCCCTTCACCTGGGCCATCACCTCCGCCACGAAGTCCTCCTGCTTTTTCTCGATGCCGGCACCGACCTCGAAGCGCTCGAACGCAGTCACTTGTGCCCCGGCGCCCTTCAGCAGCTTCTCCACGGTCGTATCCGGGTCCTTGACGAACGGCTGGCCGAGAAGGGTGATCTCACCCAGGGACTTGCGCAAGCGCCCTTCGACCATCTTGGCCACGATCTGCGCAGGCTTGCCCTCTCCCTGGGCCTGCTCGGTGAGGATCTCGCGCTCCTTGGCCATCACCTCCTCCGGCACCTCCCGGTGCGAGAGATACCGCGGGTTGCTCGCGGCAATGTGCATGGCGAGATCGTGTGCGAGCTGCGCGTCCCCGCCCTTGAGCGCCACCAGCGCGCCGATCCGCGTGCCGTGAATATAGGCGCCCAGATGCTGCGGCGCGGCCAGCACGGCAAAGCGGCGCACGCCGATGTTCTCGCCGATCTTCGCGACAAGCGATCTTCTGCGCTCCTCGATGCTCTCGGCGCCGTCGAGCTTCGCCTGCAGCAAGGCATCGAGCGTCTGCGGCCGGTCAGCGACCGCCCGCTGGGCCACCGCCTTGGAGAAGGCGCGGAAATCCTGCTCGCGCGCGACGAAGTCGGTCTCGCAATTGACCTCCACCATGGCGGCGCCGAGGCCGTCGGCGGAGCGCTCGATCGCGATCACGCCCTCGGCCGCGATGCGCGCCGCCTTCTTGTCCGCCTTGGCCAGGCCCTGCTTGCGCATGAGCTCCGCGGCGGCGTCCAGGTCGCCGCCCGTCTCCACCAGTGCCTTCTTGCACTCCATCATGCCCGCGCCGGTACGCTCGCGAAGCTGCTTGACCGTGTCTGCTGTGATGCTCATGAATATCCTAATGCGCTGCGCGCAGGTCTTAACGGAGCTCGCGCAAGCGAGCTCCGAAAATGTAGCGGCCCGGGCAAATCGCGCGCCGATTCAATCGCCGCGCCCCTTGCGCCGACCGGCACCGCCGCCGCTCGGACGCCGCGCCGCGACGACGGCTTTCTCACCCGTACCGCCCGACGCGGCCAATTCCGGCACTGCCTCGGCATCCAGCTCCTCTTCCTCGACAGCGACCTCCTCGGTCGCGCCGGCAACCGCCGGCGCATTCGCTGGCGCGGGCCGGCGGCGCGGGGGCGCCTTGCGGCTGCGCACCGCGGCGGCAGGCCTCTGGCGGCCGCGGCCGGCCTTGCGGCGCGGGTTGCCGGCCTCATCGAGCTCCACGAACTCATCCTCGCCCACGGCCACGGCCGGCACGGACTCCTTGCCCTCGAGCACGGCATCCGCGACCCCGGCAGCGTAGAGCTGAATGGCCCGCATGGCATCGTCATTGCCGGGGATCACATAGTCGATGCCGTCCGGCGAGCAATTGGTGTCGACGATCGCCACCACCGGGATGCCGAGCTTCCTCGCCTCGTCGACCGCGATCTTCTCGTGTCCGACGTCGACCACGAAGAGCGCATCCGGCAGGGATTCCATGTTCTTGATACCACCGAGGCTGCGCTCCAGCTTGTCCATTTCGCGGCGCAGCTGGGTCGCCTCTTTCTTGCCGCGCTTATCGAGCGCGCCCGAGGTGGCGAGGTCGGTGATCTCCCCGAGCCGCTTGATCGACTGGCGGATGGTCTTGAAGTTCGTCAGCATGCCCCCCAGCCAGCGCTGGTTGACGAAGGGCTGGCTGGCGCGCTGGGCCTCCTTCTGCATCGCCTCGCGGGCGGAGCGCTTGGTGCCGACGAAGAGCACGGTGCCGCCGTCGGCCACCACGCCCTTGATGAACTGGCCCGCCTCCGCATAGAGCGGCTGCGTCTTCTCGAGATTGATGATGTGGATCTTGTTACGCTCGCCGAAGATGAAGGGGGCCATCTTCGGGTTCCAGAAGCGGGTCTGATGTCCAAAATGGACCCCCGCTTCCAGCATCTGTCGCATGGACACGCCGGACATGAAGCATTCTCCTGTTTGGGTTGAGCCTCCGCGCATCCCCGCGGCCATCCTCGAAGCGGCGCTTGGAGGCTCGCTTCGAGGACACCCAGCCGACGGGATTACCGATGCGCGTGTGGGTTGATTGCCAAAAAAGGCGGCGCTTTATACCATGAATCGAGACACCATGCACGTAACCATCAAAACCCCCGAAGAGCAGGAGAAGATGCGCATCGCCGGCCGCCTGGCCGCCGAGGTGCTCGACATGATCGCCGAGCACGTGGTGCCCGGCGTGACGACGGAAGAGCTCGACCGCATCTGCCACGACTACATCGTCAACGTGCAGGGAACGGTGCCTGCGAACCTCAATTATCGCGGCTTTCCGAAGACCATCTGCACCTCGGTCAATCACGTCGTCTGCCACGGAATCCCGAACGATAAACGCCTCAAGGCCGGTGACATCGTCAACATAGACGTCACCGTGATTCGTGACGGCTTTCACGGCGATACCAGCCGCATGTACTTCGTGGGCAAGCCTCCCACCCATGCGCAACGGCTCGCCGAGACCTGCTTCCAGGCCATGTGGCGCGGCATCGAGACGGTGCGCCCCGGCACACGGCTCGGCGACATCGGCCATGCGATCCAGACATTCGTGGAGCAGAACAATTACTCGGTGGTGCGTGAGTACTGCGGCCACGGCATCGGGCGCATCTATCACGAGGATCCGCAGGTCCTGCACTACGGGGAGCCCGGCACCGGGCTCGAGCTCAAGCCCGGGATGACCTTCACCGTGGAGCCGATGGTCAACGCCGGCAAGCGGCACGTGCGCCTGCTGCCCGACGGCTGGACGGTGATCACCAAGGACCATTCGCTCTCGGCCCAATGGGAGCACACGATTCTGGTCACCGATCAGGGGCACGAGGTGCTGACGCTGGGAGCCGCCGACCGGCGGGTTCACTGAGCCCTCCATGGCCGCCGGGGACGTCGATCTCCTCGATGAAGCGCTGCCCGCACGGGCCGCCGAGCCCGGCTGGCCCTGGCTGCAGCGCCTGCCGGCGCTGCTCGCCGAGGCGCGAGAGTCGCCCACCGCCTGGCGGGAGCTGCTGCGCCAGGCGCATGAGGAGCTGAAAGCCCGCTTCCTCGCCGAGGAGCCGGTCGAGACGCTGGTGCACGCTCGCGCGGCGCTCCTCGATGTGGTGCTGCGGGAGTCGTGGCGGGCGCACTCGATCAGCTCGATGATCTCCTGGGCACTCGTCGCCGTGGGCGGCTACGGGCGGGGTGAGCTGCACCCCTGCTCCGACATCGACATTCTGCTTCTCGTGCCGCGCGAGCCGGATGCTGCGGAGCGGGGCGCGATCGAGCGGCTGCTCGCCTTCCTCTGGGACATCGGCCTCGAGGTCGGCCACAGCGTGCGCACGGTGGAGGAATGCGCGGCCGAAAGCCTCGCCGACGTCAGCGTCATGACCACGCTGCTCGAGGCACGCCTGCTCTTCGGCAACGCCGCGCTCGTCGCGGACATGCAGGCCGCGCTCGCGCCGGATCGGGTCTGGCCGGTGAAGGAGTTCTTCGAGGCCAAGGTGCGCGAGCAATCGGAGCGTCACCTGAAGGCGTACGACACCGCCTACAACCTGGAGCCCAACGTCAAGACGAGCCCCGGCGGTCTGCGCGACATCCAGACCATCGGCTGGGTGGCCAAGCGGCGCTTCGGCTCCGACACGCTCGACGGGCTCGTCGCGAACGACTTTCTCACGGTCGCGGAGCTGCGACGCCTGAAGCAGGCGCAGTCCTTCCTCTGGAAGGTGCGCTTCGGCCTGCACGTGCTCACCGGACGGCGCGAGGACCGCCTGCTCTTCGACCATCAGCTGCGCCTTGCCCAGACCTTCGGCTACGAGGACGCTTCCTACACGCTTGCGGTCGAGCAATTCATGCAGCGCTACTACCGCACGGTCAAGGACGTCAGCCTGCTGAACGAGCTGCTGCTGCAGCTCTTTCGCGAGGCGCTGCAGCCGCAGAGCGAGCCGCCGCGCCCGCTGAATGCCCGCTTCCAGGTGCGCAACGGGTCGCTCGAGGCCGTCAGCGAGGATGTATTCGCGCGCACTCCGTCGGCGCTCCTGGAACTGTTCGTACTGCTGCAGCAGAACCCAGACATCAAGGGCGTGCGTGCCGCCACCATGCGCTCGGTCGCGAGGAGCCTCTGGCTCATCGACGAGGAATTCCGCCAGAACCCGCGCCACCATCGGCTCTTCCTCGAGATCGTGCGCGCGCCCGCCGGCGTCACCCACGAGCTGCGCCGGATGAACAACTATGGCGTGCTGGGGCGTTACATCCCGGCCTTCGGCCGCATCGTCGGGCGGATGCAGTACGACCTGTTCCACGCCTACACGGTCGATGCGCACACCCTCTTCGTCGTGAGCAACCTCAGGCGGTTCGCGATTGCCCGCTACGACCACGAGCTGCCGGAAGCCTCGCGCATCATGCAGCAGCTGCCCCGGCCCGAGGTCGCCTACCTCGCGGCGCTCTTTCACGATATCGCCAAGGGCCGCGGCGGCGATCACTCCGAGCTCGGCTCGGTCGATGCCGAAGCCTTCTGCCTGGAACAGGGTCTCTCGCCCTATGACGCGCGCATCGTGGCGTGGCTCGTGCGCAATCACCTCACCTTCTCGCTCACCGCGCAGAAGCAGGACATCAGCGATCCGCAGGTCATCAACGCCTTCGCCCGCACCGTGGGCGATGAGGCGCACCTCGACTACCTCTATGTCCTCACCTGCGCGGACGTGCGCGGCACCAACCCCAGGCTGTGGAATTCCTGGAAGGCTTCGCTCTTCCACGACTTGTATCTGCGCGTGCGGCGGGCGCTGCGCCGCGGGCTCGAGGCCCCCATCGACCAGGAGCAGCTCGTGCGCGAGACCCAGGAGGTCGCCCGCCGGCTGATGCAGGAGCGCAATCTTCCCGCCGCCGAGATCGAGCGCGCCTGGACGCGCTTCTCCCCCACCTACTTCCTGCAGCATTCCCCCGAGGAGGTCGCCTGGCACTCGCGCCTGCTCGGCGAGCGCGACCCGCGCTCCGATGAGCCGCTGGTTGCGCTGGACCCGCAGAGCGTTCGCGGCACGACGGCGGTGCTCATTTACACCCGCGCGCGCCGGCACGGCTTCGCGCGCACCACGGCCGTGCTCGATCAGCTGGGACTCAACATCGTGGATGCGCGCATCACCCCCACGGGTGACGGCTTCAGTCTGGATCTCTACCACGTGCTCGAGGATGACGGCGCGC
This sequence comes from Pseudomonadota bacterium, assembly GCA_019352035.1. GTDB lineage: Bacteria > Pseudomonadota > Gammaproteobacteria > Steroidobacterales > Steroidobacteraceae > 13-2-20CM-66-19. The sequence continues at coordinate 13,593 of JABBNZ010000010.1, forward strand.
CGATCACCGACCGCGACCGGCAGGAGGAGATCGAGCATGCGCTCTGGGGCTCGCTCCAGCGGCCGGACGATACCCCCTTCGCGGTATACCGCCGCGCGCCGCGCCAGGCGCGCATGTTCCACACCGCCACTTTGATCGCCCTCACCGTGGACGAGCGCAACCACCGCTCGGTGCTCGAGCTCACCGCGGGCGATCGCCCGGGCCTGCTCTGCGACGTGGGCAAGGTGCTGATGGAGCAGCGCGTGGAGCTGCAGGCGGCCAAGATCATGACCGTCGGCGAGCGCGCCGAGGACGTCTTCTACGTGACCGACTTCGACGGCCGGCCGCTCGATGCGGCGGCCGCGGAGCGGCTGCGGGAGAGCCTCGCGCGGGCGCTCGACCGCCGCGACGCGGCATAACGGGCGGCGCTCACGCACATGAATTCGCTGCTGACGCGGCTGCACGCGTATCCCTTCGAGCGCCTGGCACGGCTGAAATCCGGCGCCGCACCGCCCGCGGGCCTGACACCCATCGACATGTGGATCGGCGAGCCGCGGCACGAGCCCCCGGCGAGCGTGCTCGCGGCGCTGCGCGAGAACCTCCACCGCCTGGGCACTTATCCGGCCACCGCGGGCCTCCCCGAGCTGCGCGCCGCCTGCGCGCACTGGCTCGCGCGGCGTTATCGACTGCCGGGCGGCAGCGTCGACCCGGACAGCATGGTGCTGCCGGTCAACGGCACCCGCGAGGCCCTGTTCGCCTTCGTGCAGGCGGCGGTCGACACAGATGCGGGGTCCGGCGCGGCGGGCGCAGGACCGCTGGTGCTGATGCCGAACCCCTTCTACCAGATCTACGAGGGAGCGGCGCTGCTCGCGGGAGCCGAGCCCCATTTTCTCGCCACCACGGCCGAGAACGGCTACGTGCCGGATCTCGATGCCGTGCCGGAGAGCCTCTGGCGGCGCTGTCAGGTGTTGTTTCTCTGCAGTCCCGGAAACCCGACCGGCAGGGTGCTGTCGCTCGAGTATCTGCGCCATGCGCTCGCGCTCGCGGACCGGCACGACTTCATCATCGCCGCGGACGAGTGCTACACCGAGATCTACCTCGATGAGCGCTCCCCGCCTCCGGGGCTGCTCGAGGCCTGCCTCGCCGCCGGCCACGACCGCTTTCAGCGCTGCGTGGTGTTCCACAGCCTCTCGAAGCGCTCGAGCGTGCCGGGCCTGCGATCCGGCTTCGTCTGCGGCGATCCGCAGATTGTCTCCCGCTTCCTTCTCTACCGGACCTATCACGGCAGCGCCATGGCGGTCCCGACCCAGCTTGCGAGCATCGCCGCCTGGGCGGACGATGAGCACGCGGCGCGCAACCGGCGCCTCTACCAGCAGAAATTCGAGCGGGTGCTGCCGATCCTCGCCCCTTGCCTCGAGGTCGGGAAGCCCGAGGGCGCGTTCTATCTCTGGCCGCGCGTGCGGGCGGACGATGAGCGCTTCGTGCGCGGCCTTTACGCGAGCCAGGCCGTCACGGTGCTTCCCGGCAGCTATCTCGCGCGTGCCGGGGCAACCGGCAATCCCGGCAGCGGCCGCGTGCGCATCTCGCTGGTGCCCCCGCTCGAGCAGTGCCTCGAGGCCGCCGAGCGAATCTGTGAATTTCTGCGATGGAACCCATCATGAGCGACGATGACCTGCAGAGCCTGAAGTCCACGATCGATGCCGCATTCGAGTTCAGAGCCGACATCACCCCGAAGAACATTCCGGCGGGGCTCGAGGGCGTTCTGGAGAAGTGCGTGACCCTGCTCGATGCGGGGGCGGTCCGCGTCGCGGAGCCGAAGGACGGCATCTGGGGCGTCAACGAATGGCTCAAGAAGGCCGTGCTGCTCTATTTCCGCTGTCACGACAACAAGGTGATGGATGCGGGCTTCACCCGCTTTTACGACAAAGTCCCGCTGAAGTATGCCCAGGCGACGGAGCCGGAGCTGCGCGCTTCCGGCGCGCGCATCGTCCCGCATGCCATCGTCCGCCGGGGTGCTTATGTGGCGCCCAACGTGGTGCTGATGCCAAGCTACGTGAATATCGGGGCGCACGTCGGTGCCGGGACCATGGTGGACACCTGGGCGACGGTCGGCTCCTGCGCGCAGATCGGGCGCAACGTGCATCTTTCCGGCGGCGTCGGCATCGGCGGCGTGCTCGAGCCGCTGCAGGCGAGCCCGACCATCATCGAGGACGATTGCTTCATCGGGGCCCGCTCGGAGATCGTCGAAGGCGTCATCGTCGAGGCCGGCTCGGTCATCTCGATGGGAGTGTTCATCGGGCAGAGCACGCGCATCTACGACCGCACCACGGGCGAGGTCCTGCAAGGGCGGATTCCGGCGGGCTCGGTCGTCGTGCCCGGAACGCTGCCCTCCGCTGACGGCAGGTACGGGCTGTATTGCGCGGTCATCGTCAAGCGCGTCGACGCGCAGACACGGGCGAAGACCTCGATCAATGACTTGCTACGGGGGGCGGAGTAGCTGACTCGCACGGCGCGCCGCGCATCCCATCGCGTGTGCGCCTGCGTCGCCTGCCGCTCCTGATCGGGCACGAGTGCTCCCCATCTCGATCATGCGCATGCGCAACGCATTCAGATCGCCGTCGAATGACTTGGCGATACGAACTTCGAGTGTTGAAATCAGCCGAAACGACCGGTGATGTAATCCTCGGTCAGCCGGTGCTGCGGGTTGGTGAACACGTGATCGGTGTCGCTCACCTCGATCAGCTTGCCCATGTAGAAAAATGCGGTGCGCTGGGAAACGCGCGCCGCCTGCTGCATCGAGTGAGTGACCATCACGATGGCATAGGAGGCGCGAAGCTCCTCGATCAGATCCTCGACACGGGCCGTAGCGATGGGATCGAGCGCGGAGCACGGCTCGTCCATGAGAATGACCTCGGGCTGGACCGCGAGCGTGCGGGCGATGCACAGGCGCTGCTGCTGGCCTCCGGAGAGCCCGACCGCGGGCGCGCTCAGCCGATCCTTCACCTCGTTCCAGAGCCCCGCCCTGGACAAGCTCGTGAAGACCAGCTCGTCCAGATCGGCGCGGGTGCGGGTGAGCTTGTGGATGCGCGGCCCGTACGCCACATTGTCGTAAATCGACTTGTGAAATGGGTTCGGCTTTTGGAAGACCATCCCGATGCGGGCCCGCAGCTGGGCGATGTCCTTGCTCTTGTCATAGATGTCCTGGCCATCCAAGGTGATTGTGCCCGTCACCCGTGCACCGGGAATGGTGTCGTTCATCCGGTTCAGGCACCGGAGGAACGTCGACTTGCCGCAACCCGAGGGCCCTATCGCAGCGAGCACCTGGCGGCGCGCGATATCGAGCGTGACGCTATGTAGCGCCTGCTTGGCTCCGTAGAAAACGCTCACGTCCCGGCAGGAGAAAACCGGGTCCTCAACCGACACCTCTCCAACCGTGCGCGCAGGTACGCCGCCCTCGAGCGAGTCAGCAACGTGCATGCGCCCACTGGGCTTCGCGTTCAGGCCGGCCTCGCCCAGGCGACGGCGGCCGTCCGACCCGCCGGCCCCGTTGACTTCGGCTCGCCTGGGCCCGTGCACGATAGAGCCTCCGGGAAACTCGGTCATCCGAATCTCCCTGTGACGTAATCATCGGTTTTGCGGCTGCTCGGCGCGGTGAAGATCTGCTCCGTCGGCCCGATCTCCACCAACTCCCCCATGTACATGAATGCGGTCACGTTCGACACGCGAGCCGCCTGTTGCAGGTTGTGCGTCACGATGGCGATACAATATTTCTCTCGCAGGCTCTGCAGGGTCTCCTCGACGCGCAAGGTCGAGATCGGATCGAGCGCGGCCGTCGGCTCATCGAACAGGATCACCTCCGGCTCGAGCGCTATGCTACGCGCGATGCAGAGCCTTTGCTGCTGTCCGCCGGAGAGGCTGCGCCCGTCCTCGTTGAGCTTGTCCTTGACCTCCTCCCACATCGCCGCATCCTGCAGGGCCTTGTGCACGCGATCGCGAAGCTCTCCCCTGCCGATCCGCCGCGCAAGCCGGAGTCCGAATGCCACGTTTTCGAAAATCGACATCGGAAACGGCGTCGGTTTCTGGAAGACCATGCCGACACGGAAGCGCAGGTCCGCGACGTCCACCGATTGAGCGAGCACATCCTGCCCATCGAGGAGCACCTCGCCCGTGGCGCGATGTCCCGGATAGAGGGCGTACATGCGATTGAACACCCGCAGCAGCGTCGACTTGCCGCATCCCGACGGACCGATGAAGGCCGTGATGCTCCGGTCGCGCAAGGTGAGGCTGATGTCCTTGAGCGCCTGCAGGCGTCCGTAATGAAAATTGAGATGTCGCACCTCGAGCTTGACTGGCGAGCCTGCAGCATCCGTGCGTTCCGCGCCTAACGGCGCCTGTGAAGCGCTCATTTCCGGACTCTCGCGGGATTCAGCCTGGCGACGACGATGCGCGCAAGAATGCTGAGGATCAGAATCGCGAAGGTGATGACCAGCGCTCCCTGCCAGGCGAGCCGCTGCCAATTGGCATAAGGACTCAGGGCGAACTGGAAGATCACCACCGGCAGATTGGCCATGGGCTCCTTGAGATTAGTGCTCCAGAATTGATTGTTGAGCGCGGTGAACAGCAGCGGTGCGGTCTCTCCGCTGATGCGCGCCACGGCCAACAGCAGACCCGTCAGCATGCCGCTGCGGGCGGCCGGATAGGCGATGCTCACGGTCGTCCTCCACGGGTACGCGCCCATGGCCGTGGAGGCGTCCTTGATGCTCTGGGGAACGAGGTTCAGCATGTCCTCGGTCGTCCGTACGATCACGGGCATCGCGATGATCGCCAGCGAGATGGCCCCGGATATGGCCGAGAAGTTCCCCATGGGGACGACCACCAGCTCGTAGACGAAAAGTCCGATGATGATCGACGGCGCGCTCAGCAGCACGTCGTTGACGAAGCGAATGACGGTGCTGAGACGGGTATTACGGCCGTACTCGGCCAGGTATGTGCCGGCCAGCACGCCGACCGGGCCGCCGATCAGGATGCCGATCAGGGTCATGATGGCGCTTCCGTAGATCGCGTTCAGCAGCCCGCCGCCGCCGGTGGCCGGCGGCGGAGTCATCCGCGTGAACACATCCAGCGAGAACTGCGCCAGGCCGTTCTTCAGCAGCGACCACAGGAGCGCCCCGAGAAGCAGCAGCCCCACCAGAGTCGCAACGCCCGACATCCCGAGCGCGAACCCATTGATGATCTTGCGAAAGGTCCGTCGGCTCATACCGAGGAAAGCGCGCGGCGGTTGAGCCTGAGAAGCATGAGCCGGGCGATCGCGATGACCGAGAACGTGATGACGAAAAGCAGAGCCCCGAGCGCGATCAGCGAGGAGGCGTAGAGCTTGGTGGTGGCCTCGGTGAACTCGTTGGCGATGGTGGCGGAGATCGTCGTACCGGGAGAGAGTAGCGAGCGGCCAATGTGGTGGGCATTGCCGATCACGAAGGTCACCGCCATGGTCTCCCCGAGCGCGCGTCCGAGGCCGAGCATCGTGCCGCCCACCATACCCGTGCGGGAGTACGGCACGACGACCCTCCAGATGACCTCCCATGTGGTGGCACCGAGCCCGTAGGCGGACTCCTTCAGGAGATCGGGAACCGTCTCGAAGACATCGCGCATCACCGCCGCGATGAAGGGAACGATCATGATCGCCAGCACGATGCCGGCGGTCAAAACGCCGATTCCGAAGGGGGCCCCCCGAAACAGAAAGCCGATTCCCGGGAGCGCCCCCAAGGTGCTGATGATCCACGGCTCGATATGCTCTTGCAGCACCGGGGCGAGCACGAAAAGCCCCCAGAATCCATAAATGATGCTGGGGATCGCGGCCAGCAGCTCGATCGCGACACCGATCGGCCGCTTGAGCCATGAGGGCGCGAGCTCCGTCAGGAATACGGCGATGCCGAAGCTGACCGGAAGCGCCAGCAGCATCCCAATGATCGAGGTCACGATCGTCCCGTAAACCGCCCCGACGGCACCGTATTCATCGGTCACCGGGTTCCAGATCTGCCGGGTTAGAAAGGCCAGCTTGAAATGCGAGAAGGCGGGCCAGGCGCCCTGAAGCAGGGAGACGCCGACTCCGCCCAGTAACACCAGGACGAGCAGCGCCGCCGCAAGCGTGGTCCCGTGGAATATCCGCTCCCTGAGGCGCTGCCCGGCAATTCGCTTCGGTTCGATCGCCGCCACGCGACTCATGGCCGCATCCGGGTCTTGGCACTCATGCTGCTCGCCATCATTGTCTTTGGGTTCGTGCGCGCCCGGCGCGCCGCGGTGGGACACCGCGTACGACATTCCAAACGGGATCTCAGAGAGGCGGCCGCCCATGGGGCGGCCGCCCTATGCACGAGAGTAGCCCAATCTTAGCACCTGCGACTGCACGTTTCGCAGGCGAAGTCCCTCAGATCCCCAGATTTCGCTTCCAGTACGCCTCGATCGCCCGCACCGTGCTCGTCGGCAGCGGACCGAAGGCGATCGACCTCGCCATGGCCTGCCCGTGGGTGAAGCCCCACAGGAAGAACTTCGTCACCGGCTCGTTCACGGACTTGGGCGCCGCGGTGCGCAGGATCTGCCAGGTGCAGCCCGAGATCGGCCAGCTCTTCGCGCCGGGCTGATCCGTCAGGATGACGTAAAAGTCCTGCACCTTGGTGAAGTCCACATTGGCCGCGGCGGCCTGGAAGCCCTGGAGGCTGGGGCTCACGACCTTGCCTGCGCTGTTGATCATGCGCGCGTATTTCATTTGGTTCTCGAGGATGTACGCGTACTCCACGTATCCGATCGAGCCTCGGATCCGCTGGACATACGAGGCAACGCCCTGATTGCCCTTGCCGCCGAGACCGGTCGGCCAGGCGATCGACGTGTTGGCACCGACCTTCTGCTTCCACTCCGGGCTCACCTTCGACAGATAGTTGGCGAATGTGAAGGTCGTGCCCGATCCATCGGACCGATGGACCACGCTGATCGCCATGTCCGGAAGGTGCAGACCCGGATTGAGCTTCTGGATCGCCGGGTCGTTCCAATGGGTGATCTTGGCGAGGTAGATGTCGGCAATGACCGGCCCCGTCAGCAGTAGCTCACCCGCCTTCACGCCGGGAAGATTGTAGACAATGTCCTCGCCCGCGATCGCGGTGGGAAACTGGATCAGGTGGTTCTCGCCGAGGACCTGCGGCGTGAGCGGCATGTCGCTCGCCCCGAAGGCCACCGTGCCCGCCTTGATCTGCTGGATGCCCCCGCCCGAGCCGATGGGCTGGTAGTTGATCTGAATGCCGGTCTCCTTGGCATAGGTGGCCGCCCACTTGGCGACCAGCGGGTAGACCCAGGTGCTGCCCGCGCCGGTGACCTGACCGGCCGCTAACGCGCTCGTGCTGACGACCGCCGCCGCGGCGACCGTGATGAGCCGCATAGCCAGATGTCTACGCGGCGCGCTGGAATGAGAAGATTTCATGATAACTCCGCCTTGTTGTGCTTCGAGAAATGATGCCGCCGATCGCCTCAGAAAGCGACCTGGGTCCAAATGCCGACCTCGTCGTACTTGCCGTCGATCTCGCTGAAGGCGCTGCCGTTGGCCGTGGCGAAGGTCGCCGTCGCGGACGTGCCGCCGTCCACCTTCTCGTGCTTGTAGACCAGGGCCACATCGACGTTCTTGATCGGGTGCGCGGCCAAGCCGACGTTGAAATACTGGTCTTTCAAGCCGGGCGCGAGATCCTTGCTGAGCTTCGCCTGATCCCAGCGGCCGAACACGCTCCACATGGGCGTGAAGTCGTATGAGGCGAATACCGAGGTGCCATCCGCCTTATCGGAGGCGGCCTTCGTCACGTTGTTCCAGTCGTTGGCCGAGAAGTACTCGACACCGAGCCGCAGACCGTTGCCGACGTAGGCGGCCAGTGCATCGACGCGATTCGCCGTGTGCTGGGTCGGGGTCACGCTCGCGTACTTGTCCTGGCCGAGCTTGCCGGTGTAGCCGCCGATCGCGAGCACCACGCCGTCGAACGGCCGGTACGTGAGCCGGGCCTCGATATCCATGCTCTTGGACCGGGTCGGGTTCTTGTAGCCGGCTCCGTTCACCGCCGACACGCGGTAGCTGAACATGCCGTCGGCCAGTCGTCCGCCCACGTGAGCGCCCCAGTCGGCCGAGGTACCGAAGTGCAGGCGGTCGATCAGGGTATTCTCGACGTACCGATAGCCGTAGATGCCCTCATCAAAAGGCACCCACGGCAGATTGGCCTCGCCGAGCCGCGCCCAGAACGCCTTCGAGAGCGACGCCTGGAGGAAGGCGTTCTTCATGTAGACATCCACTTGCTGGCCGCTATTGTACGTGGCGTCGGTGACGAGCTTGGCTGACCAGATATCGTCGAACTTCTCATTGACGACGATATAGAACCGCTTGATGTCGACTCCGGTGCCGCTCGCGGCCGTATCGGAGCCGTTGTTCTTCTGATCGATATTGGTCAGGTCGGCGAAGATCTTGCCGCCAACGGTGGGCGTCGGCACGCCCGCCAGCGCGACTCCCGAGCCTGAGGCGCCGAGGACGGCGGCGATGGCGCAGGGAATGGCGAGAGATTTTCTAAACATGAGTGGCTCCGCAGGTCACCTATTGTGTGGATCAGGGTCTCGGGGACGTCCCGTGGCCCGATCCTCGGCTACGCGCGCGGATTAAATGACAGCAATGTGACGGCACCGTTACAGACGCTCCCGCGTTCTCCCGGACCCGATGCCGTGTAGTCTTACCGCCGAGCGTTGCAGGCGCATGACGGAACCGGCACCTCTCTGGGATTCTTTCGCGCCAGCCGCGGGCATGGGGTGCACTCCCGGCGCCCCCCCCGTTGAACCCTGCGTGCGGCGCATGGACAATGCGCAGCCGCCACTGCCCTCGGCGTATTCGGATGGAGAGATGTCCGCCACCCTAGAGCTCACCCGCGATCTGATGACCCGCCGCTCCGTGACGCCCGCCGACGAGGGCTGCCAGGAGGTGATGACGCGGCGCCTGCGGGCGGCCGGATTCGAGGTCGAGCCGCTGCGCTACGGCAGCGTGGAGAACTTCTGGGCGCACCGCGGCCACGAGCCAGGCCCGGTGTTCTGCTTCGCCGGTCATACCGATGTGGTGCCCACGGGCCCGCTGGAAGAGTGGCGCAGCGATCCTTTCGTACCGGCCGAGCGCGATGGAATGCTCTACGGCCGAGGCGCGGCCGACATGAAGAGCGGCCTCGCCGCCATGATCACCGCCACGGAGGAATTCGTGGCCGCGCATCCCGCGCACCGCGGCCGCATCGCATTTCTCATCACCAGCGACGAGGAAGGCCCGTCCGTCGATGGCACCAAGCGCGTCGCCGAGGCACTCGCCGCCCGCGCGGAGCGAATCGATTGGTGCCTGGTGGGCGAGCCTTCGAGCGAGGTGTCGATCGGCGACACCATCAAGATCGGCCGGCGCGGCTCGTTCAGCGGCCGGCTGACGGTGCACGGAGTGCAGGGGCACGTCGCCTATCCTCACCTCGCGGAGAATCCGGTGCACAAGCTCGCTCCGGCGCTCGCCGAGCTGACGAGCCGCGTATGGGACCAGGGAACGGAGCACTTCGAGCCGACGAGCTTCCAGGTCTCGAATCTCAATGCCGGGACGGGTGCCCCGAACGTCATTCCCGGAGAGCTGAAGGCGCGGTTCAATCTGCGGTACTCGCCCGCGCAGTCCCTCGAGGGACTGAAGGAGACGGTCGAGGGGATCCTGCGCAAGCACGGCGTGCGCTTCACGCTGGAGTGGTACCTGTCCGGGGAGCCGTTCTACACGACGCCGGGTACGTTGTCCGAGGCCGTGGGCGCGGCGATCGAGGCGGTGACCGGTGGGCGGCCGAAGATGTCGACGGGAGGCGGCACATCGGACGGTCGGTTCATCGCTCCGATGGGAGTCCAGGTGGTGGAGCTCGGCGTCGTGAACGCCTCAATTCACAAGGTGAATGAGTGCGTGCGCATCACGGATATCGACGCACTGCATCGCATGTATTTCAACGTCCTGAAAAACCTGCTGTCCCGGAAGAGCTGAGCTCTCTGGAGCGTCTGGCGTTCGCGATGACGCCCGCGGAGCCCAGGAAGGCGGCCCAGATGAGCACCCAGGCCGGCATGGCCAGGCCCAGGAATGTCCAGTCGACGACGCTGCACTCGCCGCTGCCGGTAAGGACCTTGCGGATCACCGCGGTGAGCGGCATCCACTTCAGCATCATGGAGAGCGGCGCGCCGCAGGAGGGAATGGCGCCCGGCGGGAGGTGTTGGATATAGAGCTGGCGGGCGGCGACTCCCACGGTCGCAAGCGCTGCCACCGCGATGAGAACGGCATAAACGCGCGCGCCCCAGCCACGCGGGTTGTGCAGCGCGGCGATGCCGAAGACCACTCCGAGAGCGGCGATACCGATGCGCTGGAAGATGCACAGCGGGCAGGGATCGAGGCCGAGATGGAACTGAGAGTAGATCGCGTAGGCGATGAGCGCGGCGCAGATGAGAAAGCCTGCGAAATTGATGCGGCGGCGAGGGAATCCGCGGTTGGACCGGCCCACCACCATGAGGGGCGCGCCGCTCATGGGGCCGCCGCGGGCTTTGGCCCGCTGACAGGACCCGCTCTCTCCCTCAACTCGCGCTCGACGTCATCGAGCGAGGTATGGCGGACGTCCTTGCCGTAAACCATGTAGATGACGTATTCGCTGATGTTCTTGGCGTGGTCACCTATGCGCTCCAGCGAGCGCACGACCCACATGACATCGAGCGCACGCCGGATGGTGCGCGGATCCTCCATCATGAAGGTGATGCTCTGGCGCTGGATCGCCTCGTACTCCTCGTCGACCAGGCGGTCCTGGCGCGCGACGCGCAGCGCCGACTCCGCATCCATCCGGGCGAAGGCATCGAGGGCGTCGTGCACCATCTCGGAGACGATGCGGCCGAGGTGCTTGATCTCTCGATACTTGTCAGCGGGCCGCTCCATGGTGGCGAGCCGCGAGGCGATGTAGCCGATCTTCTCGCCCTCATCGCCGATGCGCTCGAGGTCGGTGATGGTCTTGATGATGGCCACGATGACCCGCAGGTCGCCCGCCGCGGGCGCGCGCGTCGCCAGGATCCGGCTGCACTCCTCGTCGATCGAGACCTCCATGTTGTTCACCTGGGTGTCGCCGAGCGCCACCGACTCGCCGAGCGAGCTGTCGCCCTCGGTGAGCGCGGTGATCGCCTTGTGCAGCTGCTGCTCCACGAAGCCGCCCATGGCGAGCACTTTGCTGCGCACGCGCTCCAGGTCCTCGTTGAAGCGTCGGGAGATGTGGTGGCTGAGATCGGCGGTTTCCATCAGAATCGTTCTCCGGCTCTGCTGCCGATGATAGCTGAAACGCCGGCGGCCGGCCGCAATGCGCCGGTCAGGGCCGGCAAGCGAACCCGCGGCTCGCGCGGGATGATCCGAGCCGCCATCCTCGACCGGGAAGATGGCGCGGCCGTGACGGGACGGCTACACGGCGGTTGCCGCGCGCACGGCATGCACGCGCCGCGGGGGGAAGTGGCACGTGAAAGTGCTGCCCTTGCCGATCGCGCTACGCACCTCGAACTCCGCGCCGTGCCGTTGCAGGACGTGCTTGACGATGGCGAGGCCGAGACCCGAGCCGCCGGTGGCGCGCGAGCGGCCCGGATCGACGCGATAGAAGCGCTCGGTGAGCCGCGGAATGTGCTCGGAGGGAATGCCGATGCCGGTGTCGGTCACGGAGAAATGCCCGCCGTCCTCATCCACCCACCAGCGCATCTCGATGGAGCCTTCGGCGGGGGTGTACTTGGCGGCGTTGTCGACCAGGTTGGAGAAGGCGGAGTGGATCTCGGGCTCCTCGCCGATCAGCGCGGCATCGGAATCGATCCGCACGCGCACCTCCCTAGGGTGCACCGCACGGGCGAGCACGTCCTTGCGCAGTATTGCGAGCAGTGCCGCCACGTCCACCGGCTCGCCGCCGTCGGGCTCGCCCGGCTGCTCCAGACGGGAGAGCTCGAGCAGGTCGTGAATGATCGCCGTCATGCGCTCGGCCTGGCGGCGCATTTCCGCGACAGGTCCGGCGAGGTCCCGGTCGAGGGCAGGGTCCTGGCTTAGCGTCTCGAGATACCCGCAGATCACGGTGAGCGGGGAGCGCAGCTCGTGCGAGGCGTTGGCGACGAAGTCCCGGCGCACCGCCTCCAGGCGCATCTGGCGCGACACGTCCGCCGCGAGCAGCAGCTGCTGGCCGTCGCCGTACGGCACGATCTGCACCGAAAGGTAGTAGTCGTCGCGGCTGGCTCGCCGGATCACCACGGGGTTGGTGTAATCCTGGAGCCTCAGGTAGCGGGTGAATTCCGGCTCGCGCAGCAGATTCTCGATCCTCAGGCCCAGGTCCACCGCGCGGCGCAGCTCGAGGAGCCTGCCGGCCGTGCGGTTGAACCAGACGATCTCGCGCTGCGGATTCAGAATCACCACGCCGGTGGGCAGTGCGGCGGTCGAGCTCTGCAGCTGGCGCATCAGCTGCACGAAGCGCTGCTTGTGGAAGCGCTTGCGCCGGTGCAGACGCACGATCTGGGAGATGATCTCCCCCCAGACGCCGCCGATGTCCGGAGGGTCGGCGAAGCTGCGATGCCGCACCCACCATTCCACCCGGAAGAGCACGACGAGCTGCCAGGTCAGGTGGGCGGCGAGCGCGCACGCGAGTCCGCCCCAGACGCTGCCGAACAACGCCCCGACGATCAGCCCGACCGCGATCGTGCCAAGCAGCCGCACGGCCGCGAACCACCAAGCATGAGTTGCCGAGTGCAGCTGGGTTCTCACTGCGCTTTGTTGGAGAAGCGGTAGCCCGCGCTGCGCACCGTCTGAATGTAGCGATCCATGCCGTACGGCTCGAGTGCCATCCGGAGCCTGCGGATGCAAACATCGATGGTCCGGTCCTCGACGCTGGTATCACTGCCCCAGAGCCGCGCGATGAGCTGCTCGCGGCTGAAGACGCGCTCCGGCCGGCTCATGAAGAACTCCAGCATGCGGAACTCGGTCCGCGCGAGCGGCAGGACCTCATCATTGATGGTGATCCGCTGGCCCTCCTGATCGAGCTTGAGCCCCTCGAACTCGAGGACCTGATTGAGCCCGACGGTGCCCGCCCGCCGCAGGACGGCGCCGATCCGCGCCACCAGCTCCCGCGGCGAGAAGGGCTTGGTGACGTAATCGTCGGCGCCGTTCTCCAGGCCCGTGATCTTGTCGCCCTCCTCGGCCCGGGCGGTCAGCATGATGATGGGAAGCTCGCGCGTGTGCCGGTCCCGCTTCACCGCGCGGGTGAGCTCGAGCCCGCTCATGTCGGGCAGCATCCAGTCGACGAGCATCAGGTCCGGCAGGCGATCGGCAAGCGCCTCGCGCGCCGTCCGGGAGTCTTCCGCCTCGCGCACGGCGTAACCGGCGCGCTTCAACGCGAAGGCGATCATGTCGCGGATCGCCCGCTCATCCTCCACCACCAGTATGAGTTTCCCGTGCATGGTCGCATACTCTAGTTTGAAGCGCTGGATCGGGGCTCCTGCCCCACCCAGCGCGCCTCGAGCAAAAAACGTGGTTTTTGCTCGAGGCTCCGCCACCTGCGGCGGCGGGACACGTCCTGGTGCCTGGAATCCGGGGTCGTGCCGCTTCACGATTGGATCCCGGTATTACAGCGGGAGAATGTTGCAGAGTCATGACGGCCCACCCGATATGTTACGTCGGCGGACGCGCGACATCGTCTCTCAGATAGACCGGGATGGCGGCTTCGGGATCGAGCAGCCGGCCGGCCGCCAGCTCCGGGAGCGCGAGCCGGGCCACCTCGGCGGCCCGGGGAAGAAGCCTGTCCCACTCCCCCCGCACCACCACGCCGGCCAGCGCCTTCAGCACAGGGTAGGCGGCCAAGCCGCGCCCGACTCCGGCCGCATCCGACCAGCCGGGCGGCAGCTGGACACTCCCGGCCGGCCCCACCCGCTCGGCGGTGCGCTCCACGGCGAGCCCGGCGCTGCCCCGCTCGAAGCAGCCCCAGTAGACCTCCTGCATGCGCGCATCATTACATACGAGCGCCCGCGTAACGTGGCCGTCGTCATCGAAGACGCGCTGCGCCAGGGCGCGCAGATCGGAGACCGGCACCACCCCGAGCCCGGCCCCGAAGGCAAGCCCCTGGGTGACACTGGCGGCGAGCCGCACTCCGGTGAAGGAGCCCGGGCCCCGGCCGAAGGCAATGGCATCGAGCGCCCGCAGGCTCATCCCGGCCTCCCCCAGAAGCTCATCCACCATGGGCAGGATGCGCTCGGCATGCCCCCGCACCAGCTCCGCCTCCCGCGTGAGCAGCCGGTCGTCCACGAGGAGCGCCGCCGAGCAGCACTCCGTGGCGGTGTCGAGGGCCAGCAGTCTCACGGGGCGAGCCCCATGCGGCGCGCCGGAGCTGGTGGCGCATGGCGCAGCAGAAAATCGAGGGCCGCCTGCCGCTCGCGGGTCACACTCATCGGCGGCAGCGCCGCGAGGAATGTCTTGCCATAGCTGCGCGCCGTCAGGCGCGGATCGCAGATCGCGACCGCCCCGAAATCCTCCTCGCTGCGGATGAGGCGCCCCACTCCCTGCTTCAGTGCCAGGGCCGCTTCGGGCAGCTGGTATTCGCGAAAGGCGCTTCTGCCCGTCGCTTCCAGATGCTCGACCCGGGCGCGCACCAGCGGATCATCCGGCGAAGCGAAGGGCAGCTTCTCGATCACGACCAGCCGCAGCGCCCTGCCTTTGACGTCCACGCCCTCCCAAAAGCTGGTCGTGCCGAGCAGCACGGCGCTGCCGTCCTCGCGAAATTCCCTGAGCAGGCGCTCGCGCGGGCCCTCCCCCTGGACCAGCAGGCGATAGCCCGCGGTGCGGCTGGGCTGCTGCCGCCAGAGCGCGGCCGCGCCGGCGAGCGCGCGGTGACTGGTGAAGAGGACGAAGGCGCCGCCGCGGGATGCCTCGATGAGCTCGAGCGCGACGTCCATCACCGCTGGCAGGAATTGCGGCGATGCGGGCAACGGCATGCCCGGGGGCAGATAGAGCAGGCTCTGGCGCGGATAGTCGAACGGGCTGTCGATCTTGAGGGTGGCGCAGCCCTCGAGCCCCAGCCGGCCGGTGAAGGGAGTGAAGTCCTCCCCCAGCGACACGGTCGCCGAGGTGAACACCCACGCGCAGGGATGGGCCTCGATGAGCGCCTGAAACCGCGCCGCGATGTCGAACGGCAGGAGGCTCAAGGCGAAGCGGCCGCCGCGAGGAGCCGCGAGCGCGAGTTCCCCGCCGGACGGGGCGACCTCGATCGAGCGCGCTCCTTCGAGCTCACCGACCGCGGCGATGCGCCCGAGGCTCGCCGCGAGCCCGCCGGCTCGATCACCCAGCGCGCCGACGGCAGTCGCCTCGCCGGCCGCGCGTAACGCTTCGCCGAGCACCGCCACGCCACGTGTCAGGTCGCCAACGGCAGCGGCGAGGGGTGAATCCGCCTCCGTCCAGGCGATGCGGCCGACGGCGCCGGCCGCCGCGGCGTAGACCTGCACGACCGCCGACTGGACGGCGCGCACCGAAGACAGCGAACGCGCATGAGCCTCGGGCGTGAGGCCGCAGGGCTTCGCAAGCTCCGCCTGCACGTCGCTCAATAAACTGTCGATGCGCCTGCTGCTCACGTGCGCGCCGAAGAACTGCGCCGCGAGATCCGGAATCTGGTGCGCCTCGTCCAGGATGATGGCATCGGCCGCGCCCAGCAGATCGCCGAAACCGTCCTCCTTCAGCGCCAGATCAGCGAGCAACAGATGATGATTGACGATGACGATGTCGGCATCGAGCGCATGGCGCCTGGCGAGCGCGACATGACAGCCCGCGAGCTGCGGACAGCGCGTGCCGAGACAGTTGTCGCGCGTGGATGTCACCTGCGCCCAGACGGGATGGGAATCCGCGATCCCGGAGACCTCCGCCAGATCGCCGCTGCGCGTGGTGCGCGACCAACTCGTGATGCGCTCGAGCATCCCATCGCCTCCCTGTCCCGCAGCCTGCTCCAGCCGATGGCGGCAGAGATAGTTGCTGCGGCCCTTGAGCAGGGCGACCCTGGCCGGACGTCCGAGGGCTGCGCCGACGAGCGGGAGATCCTTGGCGTAGAGCTGGTCCTGCAGCGTCCGGGTGCCCGTCGAGACGAGCACCCGCGCGCCCGAGAGCAACGCGGGTACGAGATATGCGAAGGTCTTGCCGGTGCCGGTGCCCGCCTCGACCGTCAGGATCTCGCGCCGCGCCAGCGCCGCGGCGACCCGCACGGCCATGTGGACCTGTTGACGGCGGAGGTTGAAGCCCGGCAGCGCGCGCTGCAGAGGCCCTCCCTCGCCGAAGATGTCCTCGAGCTCCAACATACTGCGAATGATAGCGGTCCCAGAACTTCGCGGGCCCGCCGGCTGAATTTCCAGCAAGGTTCCGACGTGTTCGATTATGGAACAAAACAGAAGGTTTTATCGTACTTTATGAGGACGCGCCGGGTGCGCGGCTATACTGGGATGCACGCCGGGACCCGGCCGGAGGCCGACCGTCCCCCACTAGCGGTGAACGGCCTCGGTAAAGGCCGGGCCGCACAAGACGAGAGGAACCGAGGATGGCCACTGCCGCACCCCTGCTGATTCCGCTGTCCCAACTCTCCCGCGCCGTCACCGACTGGGTGGAGTCGGCTCGAGCCCTCACCCAGCCCGCAGGGGTGCGCTGGTGCGAGGGGACCGAGGAGGAATTCCGCGAGCTCACCTCCAGGCTGGTCCGCGACGGCGAGCTCGTCAAGCTCAATGCGGAGCATTTCCCGGACTGCCATCTCTACCGCTCGAACCCGAGCGACGTCGCGCGCGTCGAGCACCTGACCTACATCTGCACCGCTTCCAGGCAGGATGCCGGACCCAACAACAACTGGATGGACCCCAAGGAGGCGCGCGCGAAGATGCGCGGACTCTTCTCCGGCTGCATGCGCGGCCGGACGATGTACGTCATCCCGTATTGCATGGGTCCCATCGATTCGCCGCTCTCGCGCTGCGGCGTCGAGATCACTGACAGCGCCTACGTCGCTCTCAACATGATGGTCATGACGCGCGCGGGACGTGCGGCGCTGGAGCGCATCGCTGGCAACGGCGGCTTCGTGCGCGGCCTGCATTCGATCGGGGAGCTCGACCCGAACCGGCGCTTCATCATGCATTTCCCGGAGGAGCTCACGATCGAGAGCTTCGGCTCCGGCTACGGCGGCAATGCGCTCCTCGGCAAGAAGTGCCACGCGCTGCGCATCGCGAGCTGGCAGGCGCGATCGGAGGGCTGGCTGGCCGAGCACATGCTCATCGTGGGCCTGCAGAGCCCGAAGGGCGAGACGCATTACGTGGCCTGCGCCTTCCCCTCCGCCTGCGGCAAGACCAATCTCGCCATGCTGATCCCGCCGGCCTCGCTCCCGGGCTGGAAGGTGTTCACCGTGGGCGACGATATCGCCTGGCTGCATCCGGGCCCCGACGGACGGCTGTGGGCCATCAACCCCGAGGCGGGCTACTTCGGCGTCGTGCCCGGGACCAACCCGGAGACCAACCGCAACGCGTACGAAATGATCCGCCGGGATACCCTCTTCACCAACGTCGCGGTGACGGCGGACAACCAGCCCTGGTGGGAAGGCCTGTCGCATGGCACGCCGGTCACCGACTGGCAGGGCCGCCCGTACGAACCGGCGAAGGGACCCGCCGCGCATCCCAACTCCCGCTTCACGGTCGCCGCCAGGCGCAATCCCAGCTACTCGCCGCACGCGGAGGACCCGCGCGGCGTGCCGATCTCGGCGCTCGTCTTCGGCGGCAGGCGCCGCGAGGTGGCGCCGCTCGTCTACGAGGCGCGCAACTGGCAGCACGGTGTGCTGGTCGGGGCTTCCGTCGCTTCCGAGACCACTGCCGCGGCCGTGGGCCAGGTGGGCGTGGTGCGCCGCGACCCGATGGCCATGCAGCCTTTCTGCGGCTACAACTTCGCCGACTACTGGCGGCACTGGCTCGAGGTCGGCTCGAAGCTCGCGCGGGCGCCGAAGATCTTCCACGTCAACTGGTTCCGGCGCGACGCGCACGGCAAATTCCTGTGGCCGGGCTTCGGCGACAATCTGCGCGTGCTCGCGTGGATGCTCGATCGCTGCAGCGGCCGGGCGGACGCGGCGGCATCGGGCATCGGACTGCTGCCCCGGGTGCAGGATCTGGATACGCGCGGCCTGAGCCTCGACGAAGGGGCGCTGCGCGCGCTGCTGTCGGTGGACCCGGCCCTCTGGCGCAAGGAAGTGGCCGACATCCGCACGTACCTGCAGTCTTACGGCTCGCGGCTGCCGCAGGCGCTGCTCGCCGAGCTCGAGAATACCGAGCGACAGCTGGGATAGTGGGGCGGCGCAGCCGGGCACCCCGCCCGGCCGGCGCGCGGCGAGCCAGCCTGGCTTACAGGATCTCGCAGGCGAAGCGGATGGTCTGCGCCGATTCGGCCTCGGGCAGCCGTCCGAGACCGATCAATCCCTCGCCCTTGAGCTGCAGGCTGTCCCGCCTGACGAAGGATTCCTCGCCGCCGAGTGTCTGCACGAAGGTACCGTTGGTGCTCTGGTCGATCAGCACCAGCTTGTTGCGGCTGAGCTCGATCCGGGCATGCAGGCGGGAGATGAGATTCCCCTTCACGACGAGGTCGTTGTCCTCGGCGCGCCCGATGGTGACGCTCGGGTGGTGGTCATCGACCACGACCTCGTGATCCAGCCAGCGCAGACGCAACCGCGCGCCGCCCGCCTGCCTGCCCTTGAGCGCGATCGCCGGTACCATGCTGGTCACGTCTTCCGTCTGCCATAGCACCTCGTAGAGCGGCACCTCGTTGCCCTGGCCCTTGATGGGCGCCGTGTCGATCAGCCTGCAGGCGGCGCGCCAGTCCGGGGAGAGATGCTCGACGGTCGCCGCAGTCGTGATGATCTGGCCGGCCTTGGCCTGGCTCGTCATGCGGTTGGCCGTGTGCACCGTCGAGCCGAAAACGTCGCGGCTCTCCAGCACCACCGGGCCGAAATGGCAACCGATGCGGATCGAGACCGGCTGGCCGTCGACCTTGAGCTGGGCATGCGCCGAGATCTGCTGCTGCATCTGCGCGGCGGCGTTCAGCGCCTCGTCGGCGCTCGGGAAGCTCGCCATGACCTCATCGCCCATGGTCTTGATCACCGTGCCGTGGCGCTGCTCCGTGGCACTTCGCATCACATCGATGCAGGTCGAGACCATGTCGCGCGCGCGCAGGTCGCCCATGAGCTCGTAGAGCCGGGTCGATCCGACGACGTCGGCAAACAGTATGGCGAGTTCGATATCCTTGCCCATGTCAGAGTGCGCAGACAGCCGCCCACCCTTGCAAGCCCCGAACGGCCAGGCGACGACGTAGTGGGGGGCATAATACCAGAGAGGCCCCCGGCCGCTACCGATTAGCCGGAGCTACCGCCCGGGGCACGCCCGCCGCCCACGACCCCTTCCCGTGCAGCCCGGGCGGCCGCGGCGGCATCCCGCAGCAGGTCCGGCCCCGCTCCCGCCGCCCTCGCCCCTTCGCTCAGCAGGCGGCGAAAGTCTCGGGCGCCAGGCTCACCGGCATACAGCCCCAGCATATGCCGGGTAATCGCCGACAGGCGATCGCCCTGCGCGAGCTGCCGCTGCGCGTAGCCCGCCATCCGCTCGAGCAGCGCCTCGCGGCACGGCGGCCCGGGCCGCTCCGGCCGGCCGAGCAGGTGCTGCAGCTCGCTCAGCACGGAGGGGCGATGGTAGGCCTCGCGACCGAGCATCACCCCATCAGACCAGCTCAGCGCTTCGACGACACCCGCCGCCGTGCGCAATCCGCCGTTGACGATGACCGGCAGGCCGTCGAACTCCCCCTTCAACCGCCGCACGACATCATGACGAAGCGGCGGAATCTCCCGGTTGTCCTTCGGCGACAGCCCACCCAACACCGCCTTGCGCGCATGGACGATCGCAACCTCACAGCCCGCATCCCGCACCAGGGTCACGAACCCGTGCAGCGCCTCGAAGTCCGACTCCTCGAAGCTCGCAAGCGCGTCCCGCGCCTGCTCGCGCGTGCCGCTCACCACGCCGATGCGCATCTTCACCGTGACCGGGATGGAAACCGCCGCGCGCATCGCCGCGACGCACTCCGCCACCCGCACCGGCTCCCGCATCAGACAGGCCCCGAAAGCACCGCTCGCGACCCGGTCGCTCGGACAGCCGCAGTTCAGGTTGATCTCATCGTAACCCGCGTCCTCCCCGGCGCGTGCCGCGAGCGCCAGCTCGCGCGGCTCGCTGCCGCCGAGCTGCAAGGCCACCGGATGCTCCTCCGGATCGAAGGCGAGGAGCCGGCGCGCATCGCCACGCACGATCGCCGCGGAGGTGATCATCTCGGTATAGAGAAGCACGTCCGGCGAGAAGCCGCGCAGGAAGTACCGGCAATGGCGGTCGGTCCAGTCCATCATCGGGGCCACGGCGATGCGGCGATCTAACTTGTGCATATTGAAAGACTTTTTCTCGCCAGTCGATCCAGTGGCTGACTGGACCGAACTTTGTTCCCGAGAGATCTCTGAATGCCGATTGCTTGAATCATCGAGCTTATCAGCACTCCAGTGTAAACGAGCTTCCATGGATCGCACCCAACCGAATCCCTGGCGGATGCTACGTGAAGGCTGCGAGGAATTCTCGTAGCCCCCCGGGTCATCCTCGATACCGGGGTCCCAATTGGCGAAAAGTTCTTTGCCGTCCCTGTTTCCACCCTATGGCAACGGCATTCTACGGACCACATGACACTAGCTTCGACTGATGGCCTACGCAATTCGACGGCGGAACGCGTGCAGCCTTCGGGCGCTACATCGGCGCCGGGTAACCTCGCCAGCCTTGGGGAACCACGAATCCGGCCGACCTGCGAAACGCAGGCTGCCGACGCGCGACCCCGATCGCACGGTCGATGGCTGCTACCGGCCCGGCCGTCTCAAGCTCAAGGTCCCTGGGAACTCGAGTTCCGTAAACGGCGGGATCCAAGCTCTCGCAGGCTTTCGATCTGGAACTCGGCGCATCCGCATCTTTACGGATTGTCTCGACCCCGGGGCGTATTCAAGATTACTTGCATACGGATCGCAACCGTTCTTCCAGCACTTGCGATGTGTGTCGCCACCGACGGATATATGAAGATCCACGCACCACGACAACCCATCGCATTCACAGACGGCGCAGCGGCAAGCTCCTACCCCGGGCAGAATCCCATACCCGCCGCATTGCCGCCCGCGGAACGTGAACGATGGTCACCGCATTTCACCCTGACGCGACTGCCGCTCGGCAGGATTTTTAGAGTGACCGTAGCCGGCTAATCCGGAGTACCAGCCATGCCTGCCGCCAGCATCGAACGACACAGCATAGGCCGTATCGGCTGGCTCCGCGCGGCGGTGCTGGGCGCAAACGACGGAATCGTTTCAACCTCGAGCCTGATACTCGGTGTTGCGGCCGCGCATGCGGCTCACAGCAACATCATGATCGCCGGAGTCGCCGGACTGGTAGCCGGCGCGATGTCCATGGCCGCCGGCGAATACGTGTCCGTTCATTCGCAGGCTGACAGTGAGAAGGCCGAATTCGCGCGCGAGTGCGCGGAACTCAAGGCTGACGACAAGGGAGAGCATCGGGAGCTGGCGGCAATTTACGTCTCGCGCGGACTGGAGCCGGCTCTCGCCAAAGAGGTCGCGCAGCAGCTCATGGCGCATGACGCATTGGGTGCGCATGCGCGCGATGAACTCGGAATCTCCGAAACGCTGCGCGCGCGCCCGATTCAGGCGGCGCTGGCATCGGCTGGCAGCTTTGCGGTGGGTGCCGCCCTGCCGCTGTTGATCACCGCCATGGCTCCCGCTACCTCGCTGATTCCATTTGTAGCCAGCGCCTCACTGATCTTCCTGGCACTCCTCGGCGGTTTGGCCGCGCGCGCGGGTGGCGCCGCACTGACGATCGGCGCGGCACGCGTCACCTTCTGGGGCGCGCTCGCCATGGCGGTCACCGCCGGAATCGGGTCTTTATTGGGAACAGTTGCATAACCCGTGTCGGTGATTGCCGAATGGCAGTTCCCTCGAAAGGGCGATTCTCATAACAGTATTACACCCGGGGCGACGCAACGTTGCGACATCCCCGAACGGTGGTATATAGTCGATCGCCAGGGTTGGCGTGAGCGCAACCTGCAGCGCCCAGGAACGCATTCGGAAGGCGTGGACCGAGAGAAGGGCCGCTGCTGTCCGCAACTATGTGCGGTAGCGCGCCGACCGGCCCGCTCTCTTCATATCCAATGATGCCTCGGACTCATGCGGACCCGGTGTGTACGGCATGACATGAACATCGCGCAGATGCTCCGGCGTGTGAAGCGGTGCCGCCCAAGCTGTGCGGCGGCACGCACAGAGGCCATCGAAAAATTGTGCGATACGTTGATCGACCCGAGGCACGAAGTCACCCTGTTCGCCGCGGCCGATGCGTGCACGAAAGCGCGTCTCGTCGCGGTACGTGATCAGCCGACCCGCCTCAATGCGGCGGCGCTTAAATCAGATCTCGCCATACACCTTCCCATGCTAAACAATGGCAAACGACGGTTCTCCCAATTCGATATCAACGTGAGGTTGTCGCCTTGACGGATGAACCCGGTGAACGTCGGGGATTGCTGCCGCGATTCACGCTGAAGGATGCGGACACGTTCCTGCTTGCGGATGCCCTCGGAGATATTCAGGGCAGCGGCGACGGTTTCTTCTCGAATGACACGCGCATGTTGTCGCGCTTCGAGCTTGCCGTCGCCGGCCGAAGGCCGTCGCTCCTGGGCGCGGCGATCAGTCAGGACAACACCTTGTTCACGGCGCATCTTACGAATTTGCCCTTGCCCGCCTTGGGCGAGCGCTCGATTCCGCAAGGCGTCATCCATATCGAACGCAGGCGGTTCCTGTGCGAGAGTCGGCTGTTCGAGCGGCTGCGGCTTACGAACTTCAGCGACCTCGATGCGCATGTGCCGCTGAAGCTTTCCTTCGAAGCCGATTTCGCCGACATCTTCGAGGTGCAAGGACACGTACGCAGGGAGCGCGGCGAGTCTCTGCCGGCCGCGGTGGACGGCAGCATCGTGCGCTTCGCTTACCGTGGCCGCGATGATCTGGTGCGTTCGACTCAAATGGCGTTCTCTCGACCACCTGAATCGATATCCTCGCAGGACGCCGAATTTCTGATCGCGCTGCAACGCGGTGCCGTCGCGGAAGTGTACATCGAGATCGGCGCGGAAGAAGGCGGCGTGCCTTCGTCGGAACGTTTCGACAAGGCCCTGCAGCGCTTGTCGGCCAGCATGCAGAAACGCATGGAAGAAGGCGCGGCGATCAGCACGTCGGGGCGGCTTTTCAATGAGTGGATTGACCGATCGCGCTCCGATCTTGCGCTGTTGACAACGGCGCTACCGACGGGCCCGTATCCCTACGCCGGCATTCCATGGTTTGCGACCCAATTCGGGCGTGACGCGATCATCGCGTCGTTGCAGACGTTGTGGCTGAATCCACACCTTGCCGCGGGCGTGCTGCGCTTTTTGGCCTCTACCCAAGCGCAGGACGAGTCCGCGTTCCGCGACTCCCAGCCCGGAAAGATCCTGCACGAGATGCGACGCGGCGAAATGGCGGCGCTGGGCGAGGTCCCCTTCGGCCGGTACTACGGCGCTGTCGATACAACGCCTCTGTTCGTGATGCTTGCCGGTGCGTACGAAAGGCACACCGGCGATCGCAAGCTGAATGACGGGATCTGGAACAATCTGCTCGCGGCCACCGAGTGGATCGAGCGGCGGCTCGACGACAGCTCCACCGGCTTTCTCGACTACGCCCGCGGCGAGCAGAGCGGTCTGGTCAATCAGGCCTGGAAAGATAGTCACGATTCGATGTTCTACGCGGATGGGAAGTTCCCACGCGGTCCGCTCGCGGTCGTCGAGGTGCAGGGCTATGCATACGCGGCGCTCAAGGCAATGGCGGAGCTCGCGGCCGTGCGCGGCGATCTGCAGAGAAGCGCAGCATGGCGAGCCCGCGCTGCACAACTATGTGCAGCGATCGAGGACCAGTTCTGGGTCCCGGAATTGAACTTCTATGCGATCGCCATTGACGGCGGCGGAAAGCCGTGCAGTGTTCGCGCCTCGAATGCAGGGCATCTTCTGTATTGCGGCGTACCGAGCGAAGAACGCGGCGCTATGGTCGTGAAGGAGTTGTTGTCGAACCGATTTTCCAGCGGCTGGGGCATCCGGACGCTGGCCAGCGGCGAGGTCCGTTACAATCCCATGTCATACCACAATGGCTCGATCTGGCCGCACGATACGTCGCTTTGCGCGGCGGGCATTTCGCGCTATGGGGGGCGCGCGCCCGTGATGCAGATCCTAGATGGCCTCTTTGAAGCGGCCAATCATTTTGGCATGCGTCTGCCGGAGCTTTACTGCGGCTTTCGGCGCCACACCGGCCAAGGCCCGGCGCCCTATCCAGTTGCCTGCTTACCGCAGGCATGGGCCTCCGGTGCCGTCTTCATGCTGTTGCAGTCCTGTCTGGGGATACGCATCGACGGCCGGCGCAAGGAAGTGCACATCGAGCGGCCGCTATTGCCCAGTGGCGCCGAATCGCTCAGCATCCGCAAGCTGCCGGTGGGCGATGCGGCCATCGATCTGGAGTTTCATCGCATCGGCGAGGAAGTTGTCGCCGTACCCAGGAAGCACGTGGAAGGCGGAGTACGCGTGTTGGCGCACTTGTAGCGGACCTTGCATCGCGTGCGCCGACGTATCTCTTTCCACAATGCGCTCACCGCATCACCGCGCTACCACGTGCCTGAATGCGAGCGCGCGCCGGCGGCGGCGCTCTTGCTGGCCCGCGACGGCTGCCGCATGACAGGGGGCTCATCCGCGGCCAGGCTGAGATACGTTGCGAGGTAATCCTCCGCCATTCGACGCGCCGTGAACCGCTGTTCGAAGCGGAGGCGCACGGCGCCGCGGTCGAGACGATCGAGACGCCTGACGGCCGCGATGGCGGCCGCTTCGTCCTCCACGACGAAGCCGGTCACCCCGTCTTCGACCACTTCAGGGACCGAGCCGCGATCGAAGGCGATCACAGGCGTGCCACAGCTCATGGCCTCGATCATCACCAGCCCGAAGGGTTCCGGCCATTCGATCGGCATCAGGAGTCCCTTGGCGCCGCCGAGAAACGCCGGCTTCTCGCGTTCGCTGATCTCGCCGATCATCTCGACGCCTGGCGAACCAAGCATCGGGCGTATCGTCGCATCGAAATAGTGCTGGTCGGCCTTGTCCACCTTGGCGGCGATCCTGAGCGGGATACCGCAGGCACGCGCGATCCGAATTGCGCGATCCGGTCCCTTCTCCGGCGCGATGCGGCCGAGGAATGCCAGGTAGGTCGGGGCAATCGACGTCCGCGGCTCCAGCCTCCGCTCGGGGATTCCGTGCGGCACGGTGGCAACGAATCGCGCCTGAGGGAGGCCCAGCCGCTGCGCATTGCTGATCGACACCACCGGAACGCCGCGGAACGCACTGAATATCGGCCGCAGCTCGGGCAAATCGAGCCGCCCATGCAGGGTCGACACGAACGGGACCGTCTGCCGGCTGAACATCGAGAATGGCCAGTAATCGAGGTGGAAGTGCAGCACGTCGAAGTCCTCGGCATGACGGAGCACCTCCTCCATCATGAGCATGTGCGGCGCAATCACGTCCCGGATATCCGGATCGAGCCGCAGCGAACGCGGCCACGCGGCGTGCAAGCGTGCCGAGGTCACGGAGTCGCCGCTTGCGAACAGCGTCACCTGGTGTCCGAGAGAAACCAGCTCCTCGGTCAGGTATGACACCACCCGCTCCGTGCCGCCGTAGAGCTTCGGCGGGACGGCTTCGTGTAGAGGTGCAATTTGCGCAATGCGCATCGGTATCAATACTCCTGGATCACCTCAAGGACTTTGCTTGCGCCGCACGGAAGCCCTGAGCATCGCGAAGTGGTTCGTCCTGTCGCTATTGATCTCATACAGCCGCTCTTCCTTGCTCGCGACCGCCGATGCCTTCTGTAATCGACCCCTCGGCTCTGAACCGCATGTATCGTGCCGCTGACGTGTCCAGCATCCGACGACCACCGGGACATGCCGCGCCCTGGGGTGCCGTGGTCGGATCTCCCGAACGGTCCGCCGCGCCTTCGGTCACGCCGTCGTTCATGATGTGCCATCAGTCTCGCTGATTCGACGCAAACCTCCGGCACGCCAGACTCGCTGGCAAACCAAGATCTGGTCGACGGCCCCAGTGTCGGAGGCGGCCGGTCCCTGCGCACCATCAAGCCGTTCCGGCGCACCGGATCTGCTATTTCGAGCCGCGCGCCTTGTACGAGAACTTCTGGCCTTGCACCGCCGCCTGGTACATCAGCCCGCCCTTTGCGATCGTGAGTACCGCCACACCATGGCGGTAGGCACCGGTCGCGACCGCATCCTTCCTGCCCCCGCTCGCGCCCGCCGACGTACCACCAGACGTATTGGCGCTGACGTTCGCACCGGCCGTGATCGCGACGGCTCCAATATCCGCTCCAAACTCGAAGTTCCCGGAGATAAAATCGTCGAACGCACCCTTATTCTCGAAGAAGATCATTTCGCTGAACGCCTGGCCGCCGGCCTGAAACCCGACACTCAACTGGGTCATCGATACGTCTCCGACGAGACGGCCCTTCTCGTAGACGCGGCCCTTGCCGTGTGCGGCACCGATGCCGAGTCCGCCCTTGCCGACCGTCGGGAAGACGGCGTAGCCATAGCTAGTCCGAAAGAACTGGGTACTCTCCGCGGCATTCCTGAAGAGTTTGATCGTTTGCAAGTACGGGTCTGCGGCGAGTGCGTTGCCGGTGAAGAGCAACGCCGCAACGAGCGGGAATATTCCTCTGATGACCGTTTTCATGTCTTCGCTCCAGGATCGCAACGGTGGCATTGTCCGGTCATGATCAGGCAGCCTCGGGTCAGCTTCAAACGCCCACCATAAACCGCTTCCAGGCCTTTACCGCATCGGTAAAGACCTGGACTCCTTGGGAGGATCGCCGGTTCCCGGAAGGACTTCCATACGTACTTTCTGCTGTGTGAAGACCGCCGCTTCACCGGCGAGCGCGCCCGCGCGCTCGTCGTTGACCGCGAGAACGGCGCGGCATACCGGGCAGCCGCCAAGCCCGCGCGCTGCAGTCCCAAATGGTCCTGACGTCTCGTGCCCGAGCGCGTGAGAGGAATGGGCATATGCGATCGCGCCGCGGCGCAGTTGTCGGGCGCTCGGTACGCGGTGGACGGTGCCACCCGGAAACAGTTCGCCCAGCCTCCCAACGAGCGGTTCAACTCCTGCACCAACTGCCGGGTCTCTTGCCACGTTGGGGAAGCGGCCGTCGCCGCGTGACCGGTCTCCACCAAGCGCCGGATGCTCTTCCTGGACGACCTCAACCTCATGCCGCCCACGACGCGACAATGGGATCATAGGCGACGCTGTGCTCGCCAATGCCGAGCTTGTTGTGGAACCAAGATCCACAGGCACCCCACACCCCGACGGCCCACCCAGTCCGCCGGCGGGTGTCTCCGCCAGCACCTCCTGCGCGCGGTGGCCGGCCTGGCGAATCGATCCTTCGGAGAAAACCCCGGCACCTCGATCGCGAGGCCGCGGCTACGTAAAGGATGCGGCACAAGCACGAGCGCGAACGCTGCATCGTCGAGCGCTTCCCGCGCACCCGAAGTCAGAGCTTCGAGCGTCCCGAGATCGAGCAGCGCGCCCAGGATCCGCCAGATGCACCCTCTCGCAGACCGGCCTGCGAAGTGAAGGTGATCCAGGTGCCCGGTCGCAGTCGGCCCCTTCCCGGGCATACATCTTCGCAATTATATTATCTGCGCTGCGAAGCATGCTGAGCACTATCGCTGAGAAGACCCCGTTGCTCCAGTCCCTTGGGTTGCTTTTGCAGATCCGCCCGATGTATGCCAAGCCCCTCGTTGCCCAAGAGTCGATCCGCGGCGAATCGCGTTCGAGGCTGTCAGCAACTCGAGCGGACCGCATTGGCGCGCCGCGACACGCTCGCTGCGGAGGCGATGGGTATTAGCTCTTGATCGTCAAACTGCACGTTCTGCGATTCAACCAGTGGGGGAGACGGTGTGCGTGAGGAGTGACCGCCTATGAAATGTGCTCCGGCAACGGCCAGCCTGCTGATGGCGCTTGGAGTCACCACGGCATATGGGAAGGAGTGCAAGGGCATCTCCTTCCCAGACCACGCCCACGTTCAGGGCGCGCTTTTGACGCTCAACGGGTTAGGTCTGCGCAAAGCGCGCGTGTTCAAGGTCAGCGTTTACGTCGTCGCGCTGTACCTCACCGAGCCCTCGAGCGACCCACACCTGATTCCGCAATCGGACACCCCGAGCGAGCTCGTGCTCCAATTCATACGCAGGGTGAGCGCGCATCAGCTCAGAAGGAGCTGGGAGGAAGGGTTCGGCAGGAATTTCCCCGAGCACCCGCCAGCGCTGGAGAAAGGTCTCGCGCAGCTGAACAGCTGGGTGACGGACGTGAGATCCGGGCAACGGATGACCTTCATCCGCATCCCTGGAACAGGCATGCAGGTCGACATCAATGGCACGGTGAAAGGCATTATCGCGGGAGACGAATTTTCGAAGGCATTTCTGTCGATCTGGTTCGGTGACTCTCCGCAGACTCCTGAACTGAAGCGCGGACTGCTGGGTGGTCCTTGCGAGTAGCGCCAAGGGAGAGCACCCGGGGATCTGGCACGATGCCCCCGGAACCGGCAGTCGCCGGCGTACCGCGTAGCGATTTCTTCGGCACCTACTGCTCTGTTGCGGAAGGTGCTTCGCCAAGGCGATCAACCACGGGCGGCGCGGCAGGGACCGTAAAGTAGAACGTACTCCCACGTCCGGGTGCGCTCTCGACCCAGACATGACCACCGTGAGCCTCGACGACACCCTTGACGATCGGGAGGCCGAGTCCCGCGCCTCGACGCTCGGCCTTTCGTGCTTGCCAGAACCGGTCGAAGACATGCGGGAGATCCTCCGCGGAAATGCCGAAACCGGTATCGGCTACCCAGAAGAGGACTTCCTCCTCTCTCGGTCGTGCCCCAATCGTGATTCTTCCACCGGCTCCTGTAAACTTGACCGCGTTGCCCATGAGATTCTCGAATACCTGGAGCAGTCGATCTCGGTCAGCCCAGATCTCGGTAAGCTCCGGCGAGACGTCGAGCCGAACCTCGAGGGAAGTTGACGACACGAGCGCCTGTTGTGCCTCCAGAGAATCAATGATGACCTGCCCTACCCGCACCCGGACGGGGTGGATGGATAGACGCCCTGCTTCCATGCACGTCACGTCGAGGAGGTCCTGGATGAGGCGATTGATTCGGCTCGCGGCCCGCTCGATGCGCTCCGGCTCCCCGCCGCGGCGTCGCAGGAGCGTCGCCTGCATGAGGATGGTGTCCAGCGGGTTTCTCAGGTCGTGCGCAACGATCCCGAGCACTTGGTCCCGCGCCTGAACCGCCTGCTCAGCCGCGTGGTACAGCCGCGCATTCTCCAGGGCGAGCGATGCGCGCCGACCCACTTCCTCCAACAGGTGCAAATCGGTGGCGGCGTACCGTCGTCCGGGACGACACGATGCCACTACGAGCGCTCCCACAAGCCGGCCATGGACGGTAAGCGGGACGCCCATCATCGAGGTGGGGGCGATTTGCTCCAGCAGCCGCCGATTCTCATCGTTTTGTGCGATCGCCCGAATCGTCTCAGGAGTGACCTCTGCCGTAAGCTGCGGCTCCTTCGATTCAAGAATCGCCCAACTCAGGTGCGGGCGGCCACGATCGACTGGGAACCGCTTCAACGCCTCCGCAATCGCGGCTTTGTTCGGATCCGAGGTTCCCACCTCGAGTCGTCGCAGATCGCCTTGCTCGTCCGCGAACTCGATGAGGCAGAAGTCCGCGAATTCACGCAATGCCGCGCGTGCGATATTGGTGAGTGTCCGCTGGGAATCGAGCGAGGTCGCGAAGATGGCGCCAATCTCCGCGAGGAACGCCTGCTCGTGCTCGATTCTCTTCTGTTCGGTGATGTCCCGAAGAACCAGCGTGAACAGCCACACCCCTTCGACGTTCAGCTTCGAGACGGACGCCTCGGCGGGGAACTCCTCTCCGTTCTTGCGAAGCCCGAAGATCTCAGGGCGGTGCTCCCCCATCTTGCGCGCCGTCTCGGCCGCTGCGGCAAAGCTTGAGATGTGCTTGCGGTGACTCTGCCGGAAGCGCTCCGGAACCAGGATGTCGTGTGGCTTGCCGAGCACCTCCTCGCATGACCAGCCGAAGACTCGCTGCGCTCCCTCATTGTACATGACGATGAGTTGTGCCGCGTCGACGCAGATGATGGCGTCCGCCGCAATGGAGATGATTCCCGCAAGCCTCGCCTCCGAGGCGCGCAGAGCGCGATCGGACAAATCTCGATCCAGGGCGATAGCCAGCTGATTCACGACCGCGTCGATGAAGAAAAGGTCCTGCTCCTCCAACTCCTTGACGCTCTCGATCTGCAAGGCGCCGAAGACAGAGCGGTGAGCCACGGCGAATGGAAGCATCACGAAGTTCTGCTTTGCCTCGGCCTGCGCCTCCGGTGCCACTGAGAGCGGCGAGACCTCGAGGGTCCTCGCCTCCTCGCGGTTGAATTCGACGCGGGAGTGGATGAGATAGCCATACACTTCCCGCGCGTGCGCCTGGGCCATCCGCAATCGCCGTGAGCTCTCCCCCGCAGCTTGCCAGGTGATCGTCCGCCGCGCGCCCCCTGTCTCCAATATGAACGTCGCGCTGTGCAGGGGCAGTGTTTCCGCGATGACGGACACCACCATGGGAACGGTTCGCTCCAAAGTCTGGAAATGCGCGAGCAGTTTGCTGACGTCGTAGAGGTGCTGGAGGCGCCGCTGCGAGCGCTCCAGTTCAGCGAGGCGACCATCGAGCCGGGCGAGCTCATCGCGCGCCTCTGGACCGCCGCGAGTCGTGTCGGGGGCTCGCCCGCTCATCGCACAGTCCTATCTCTTCGCGCGTTTGTGCGCCGAACGGCTCTTTCCGGCGGGCGCGCTGCCGGCGCTCACGCGCTCTCCGATTCGAATTCCCCCCTGGGTGATGGAGAAGTAGTGCGTTCCCCAGTCGTGCGAGCTGCCGCGAGTCTTCACCACGGAGACCGTCGGCTGAAGGTCTCCGGGCGCTCTCGCGTAGCGAAGCACGAGAATATTGTCGGCCATCGCCGAGTAGCCGCGTCCGGTCACGATGTCGGTCGAGTACATCGAGTCCGATTCGAGGGTGAGAATACTCGTCACGCCACAACCCTTGAGCCGCGCGACCATTGCGCCGAGCAGATGCCGCAGCTCTTCAGGAACTGCACCGCCCCGCGCCATGTGGTTCACGCCGTCGAGGACCAATCGGCGGGTCCTTTGCGTGCGAATGGTGTCGTCCAGCCGTGAGAGAAACTGACTGGGGCGAACGTTCTCGCCAGACAGATACAGGATCTCGACGAGCCCCTTGTCGGTCGCCTGCTTCAGCGACAAACCGA
Organism: Pseudomonadota bacterium; assembly: GCA_019352035.1. Lineage (GTDB taxonomy): Bacteria > Pseudomonadota > Gammaproteobacteria > Steroidobacterales > Steroidobacteraceae > 13-2-20CM-66-19. Next base: position 45,171 of record JABBNZ010000010.1, read on the forward strand.
GGCCCTCTGCGGTGTTGAGAATCTGGGTCGACCCCTCCTCCAGCGTCACGTAGAGTCCCGGCTCCTTGCGCCTGGCGCCCTCGAGAATGAACTGGAGCCCGAGCGTGCTCTTGCCGATCCCCGCGCTCCCGGAGACGAGCGTGACGCTCCGCTCGAGCAGGCCGCCACCGCAGAGTTCATCGAGACCCGGAACACCCGAGGGGTGGCGCCGCGCCGACTCCGGCGGCGGCGGTGGCCCGCGCGATTCGGCGTCCATGTCGTAACGAGGAAAGATGCTGATTCCTCCGGAGCCGACGAGCATGCTGTGCCGGCCCTTGAGGTGGGCCGTATTCCTGAGCTTGTAGACCTCGATGTACCGCTGGCGCTCGAAGCCCTCCTCGGTCGAAGTGAGCAGCACGACGCCATCGACGACCGTCTCCTCGACGCCGAATCGACTGAGCTGGTTGGCCCCATAAGGAATATCGGTTGCAAAGAAGCCCACGGCCTGTGAGTTCTGGACGATGCTCGCGAGTTGGAAGACCTTCTCCCGATCGATCTGCGGGTCCTGGACCTTGTGCAGAAACACGGAGATCGAGTCGATGGCGACACGCCGGGCCTGCATTGCCTGGACCCGCTCCTGCATCATGAGGAGGTGCTGCTCCACCATGATATTGGGCTGCGCGATGAAGACGATCTCAATCATGCCGCGCTCGATCTCGTGCTCGAGGTCCCAGCCGAGGCCGCGAGCGCTCGCCAGCAACCTCTCCTTCGTCTCCTCGAAGGAGAAGATGATGCCCTTCTCGCCCGCCTGGGCCCCGCGGTAGAGGAATTCGAGCAGCAGTACCGTCTTACCCGTCCCCGCCACTCCGGCGATGAGCAGACTCGAACCGCGCGGAATTCCCTCGCCCAGCAGCTCGTCGAACTTCGAGATGCCGGTCTTGCATCGCGCCGCGCCGGGTCCCCGGTCCTCGCGCTGGACAGTGACTCGTGGAGCAAACACCTCGATGCCCTTCGAGGTGATGACGAAGGAGTGCTCGTCACGGTTGTGCTCGGTGCCACGGAGCTTCACGAGCTGGATGAACCGCTGCTGCTCGCCGGACTGTTCGCGCTGAGTGACCAGGAACAGGCCGTCAATCACCGAGAAGAGCGGGTTGGTGCTGATGTCCAGGGGTCCGTATTCGCCAAGGAGAAAGCTGGTGACTTCCCAGGCCATGAGGTTCACCGCGAGCTCGTAGCCGAACTTGCGCAACTCCTCCTTGGAGTGCGCCAGATCGTCCAAGGCCCGGAAGCTGTCCACCACGACGATGGCCGGCTTGATCTTCCTGACCTGATCCATGATGAGCTTGGAGGCTTGCTCGAGGCCCTTCGTTCGCAGGATCACCCCGAGATCGACGAACCGAACTCCGCCGGCATCGAGTTTCCTGGGGTCAAAGAAGCTGAACTGGGTCAGGTGCCGCAGGGTCTTCGCGGTCGGCTCCGACAGCGTGTTGAAGTAGAGCACCTGCCGTCTGGCAGAGGCAATGTGGAAGCATATCTGCTGGGTGAGGATCGTCTTGCCCGCGCCCGGCGGGCCGGCAAGAACGACGACCGAGCCCCTGGGAAGACCACCGTGCAAGAGCGCATCGAGGTTCCGCACGCCCGTCTCGATGCGCGCGACGTCGTTCTTCTTCGTCATGACTTCGCCCCCGCGCCAGCCTCGCCCTTGGAAGCCTGCGGACCGGCTTGCGGGCCATCGTCTTCAGGCCCTGCCTCCGGTGGCGCGATCTTCAGGAGTTCCGCGTGCAGCGCCGGGCTGAGGATCTCGGCGGTCAGGGTGCCGAGGACAGTGAGAAACTCGACCAGGACGAACCGAACCGCTTCCGCGAGCTGATCACGATGCAAACTCCCCGCTCGCTGCTGGAGCTCCTGGAAGCGAAGTCCCGCGGGCTCGACCTTGAGTGCGGAGAAAAACGGGTACTGCTCAGCCGCGACATACAGCACGCGATCGACGATGGCCATCAGCGTCACGTCCCCAAGGGTTTGATGAGCGCGACCCCACAGGGCTGCGAATCCCTGATCGAACACCAGGAGCAGCCTATCGGAGGGCGAGCGATTTGCCACTCGTTCCAGCCAGGCGTCCACACATGCGCCGTGCTCGCGCGCGTCAACCATGGTTCTACCACTCTGCTCGATGGCACGTGGCCTTTGGACGATGCTCCCGCTGGCCGTGCGCCGCGGGCGGACCGTAATCACACATTTTAGCACCCGCTTGATCGCTTCAGGCTCGACTTAATGACTGTAACCTCCGTCCCACATCCGACTGACGTGTCGACATCATCGCACCGAAGTTCGGTGCCAATAGAATCGGGATTTCGTCGCGTCAGGAAATTGACGACGACGCCGCCCCTCGGTCCGCGGGCGTGCGCAGAGGTTGAAGTCACTCGCCGTCCACAAGAAAAGCGCAGCAGCTCTGCAGTCGACCGGAACGACAGTGCACGAACACTGATACACGAAATTCACCGCTTAAGCCAGTAATTCCGTAGCATTGCCGGGTCTGTTCCGCAGCATGACCCGTCGCTCCAGGGCCGGTGGCCAAATGCCGTCGCCTGGCTACCCTGGATGCTTACCGTTGTGGGCTGGGCAGCTCGCGCTCCCGGGTATGTGGGACCCTAAGAGCGTATGTGCTCACACTACTCGCACCGCACCCGCATCGATTCGCGGGGCCTTCTGGCATGATCTTGAAGACCCCGCGAAAGTGGCGGCTCCGCGGCTTGCGCACCTCGATCGAGTTCAAGCATGCCACGGGCGAAACGCCAGCGGCATCCGTAGCTTTGCGTATGCGTTCCGCCGCGAATATGTAATGAGGCTTGTGGCTATGAAAAGTGCCTGGCATGGAGGCACGGTGTGACTTTGAGGACATTCCGTCCGGCACTACGCCCTGGTCGCTCCATGAAGAGACTATGAATGGCAAACTCGATCCGAACTGGATCGGCATCCCGAAGGAAACTCATCGGCTCTCCAACGAAGCCAGGGCGTCGTCCCGCACGCGGCTTGGGCATCGAGAAATGTCAGCTCAACGCGCGCAGCGGTCCTTTCCGCTTACGACGCTGATCCCATCGCGGAGCTCCTGACATGGCGTTACGGCAGGAATGAATGTGCACAATACGTCGCAACCTCTCCTGGCAGCGACGCCAGCCCCCAGAACAGGGCATCGACCCCAATCCGCACGCCGACGTCCGGATGCCAGCCGAAATCGCGATTCCACTGCACGACAGGTTCGACATATCCAAATAGCCAGCCGCCATGGAGCGGGCGCTTCATGAATACGCTGGCCTCGAACAAGGAAGTCTTTGACGCCCGGCCGCCGGAAACGCTAACGCGAACGGCCACTCCGCACGCGAGGTCACGGCCGGTCGCGAATCGATCGTAACGGCGCTCCTGAATGACCCCCGCCGCGTAGCCGATGATCAGGCTCTGCGACCACGCCGTCACGGCGGTATTGCGGACCCAGTTGCCGTAACTCGCCGAACGCACGATCCAGCGGCCGCTCCAGTGCTCGAAGGCAATTCCGCCGCTCGTCCCCACGCCCAGACCGCTCTGCACGTACGTCTTGATGAACGGATACACGCGCAGGGCCCCCGCGTCGAACTCGGGAGCCCATCTCAGCGCCGCGAAGGCGGACGGCGAAGAATTCGCCTGCACGCCGAATTCGACATCCACGTACGATCCCGGGAGGAATCGTGCGCCAACGCGGAGTGGATTGGGCTCATCGACGGGGGTGCCGGGAGATTCCGGCAGGTCAGCGCTGGTCGCGAAAACCCCCAACCGTTGCTCGATGTTCGGCAGACGCAGCGTGGCTTCGAATTCCGGCCTGGCCAGGACATCCATTCCATTTTTGCGATGGACGAACTCACTCTCGAAACCGATGCGCACGGGCGACAACGGCACCACGATAGGCGCCTGCTCCGGCACCGCAAACCGAAGGTCCACGTCCTCGAAAAAATGCTGCAAACGACGGTAGAGCCAGTCATGACCGGCGTCCAGACGTCCCCCAAGAGTGGCGGCCGCCGCCCTCGACGCCTGCTGCAGCTTCCCGATGGTGCCGACCGACGGACGCACCCGCTCCGGACCCTTATCATGCGCGCTCGCAGTGATCGCCATGGCGAGCAAGGCAATCAGCACAGTAAGAGCCTTGCGCAACGGTGCGGCCATGTGCGGTACCGTACAACGTGGTCACCGCGTAGCACCATTGGCTGAAATACGGACTCTCACTCTCGGTTTACCTGCTCGCCTGCATCAATCAAGACGAATCCACCACCACGCAGTTACGACCCTTCGCCTTTGCATCATACAGGGCTCGGTCGGCGCGCCGGATCAGCTGCTCGAGCGTGTCCTGATCGGATAACGCCTCGGCAAGCCCGGCGCTGATCGTGGCCGACACACGCACCGAGCGCGTCTCGATTCCGTCGGCCGCGATCGCCTCGCGAATGCGCTCCGCGACGACCGCGGCCTGTTGAGCCGTGCTCCCGGGAAACACCACGATGAATTCCTCGCCGCCGTAACGCCCCAGGACGTCAGCGGCGCGCAATCGCTCACTGGCCGCCCGGGCGACCCGCTTGAGGATCTCATCACCCAGCTGGTGTCCGGCGGTGTCGTTGATCAGCTTGAAGCGGTCGATGTCGAACAACATCATCGCGAGTGGCAGGCCGTAGCGCTGTGCCACGGCCCATTCGTGTGCGGCCACCTCGAGAAAGTGACGCCGATTGTTCAGACCGGTCAGGCCATCGGTGCGTGACATCAATTGCTCGCGTGCGAGCGCCTCACGAAGCTCGCGATTTGCGACCTCGAGGCTTGCCTCGGAGATGCGCAACGCTCGATCGGCAGAATCTCGATCGAGCGCGATCGCCAGCTGGTTCACCACCACGTTGATGAAGAAGAGGTCCGACTCTTCCATTTCCCCGCGACCCTCGATCTGCAGCGCACCGAAAATGCAACCGTGCCCGACGGCAAACGGAAGCATCACGAAATTCCGCGTTGTCTCGGACTTTGTCCCGATTGCGCTCGCGGGCGGCTGCGGAGCCATCAGCCCCGCTGCCGGGCCCTCGTCCAGCTTTTTGCGAAAGCGATTCAGGTCGCGGTACACCTCCTGCGCGTGAGCTTTGGCCACTTCCAGCCTTCGTCCATTCTCACCGGCGGCTTGCCAGCTGAGTATCTGCGGTGACCGTCCCGTCTCCAGCATAACGATCGCACTGCGCAGCGATAATGCGTCGGCGATCAGAACGAACACTTCAGCCACAGTTCGCTCGAAGCTCTGGAAACACGTGAGCACTTTGCTGATGTCGAACAGTCGCTGCAAGCGCCGCTGCGACCGCTCCAACTCGGCAATGCGGTGATCGCGCCAAGCGACGTCCTCCTGAGTCTCGACTTCTTCGTGGGCGCTGACAGGATCTGGCCCACTCATCAGCGCCTCCTGCACCTTATCCAGCTCGAACGTCGCGAACTCCACGTGCAACGCTGACGTAAAGATGTCGGCGGCGGGATGAACGGCCACAACGGACCACTCCGATCGATCGCACGTGGACGTTCCACGTACTTGCCCCGCCCGGGCGCCACTGTGTAACCCCGCATTCCCGCACCTCAGAGTGACTCTGCCCATCGTACTCAGATTTACCGCCAAGGGTAATCGGTAAAAGCCGCCCTCGCTCCAGACGGATGCGCCTTCGCGCCCCTCGAACTCGGACAGACACCTCTCCAGCGAGCGCAGAGGCGGTCGGTTGCGGCGGCTTTGCCTCCTGGGGAGGTACTTGCCTCGAGCGCTCGCAGAACGCCACCGGCAACCACCGCCGAAGCCACACCTCTGCTACCCAGGCCCCGGATCCGGCACTACCTCGAGCTTGCCAGGGTGCAATTACCTCGTGACCCCATACATTCACTTGCCCGTCGAATACAGTGGAAACTCCCTATTGAGGCCGGGTCTACGGTGAAGCATCATTCCTCACAACAACATTTTTCTCCCTGACAATACGGAGTCACGACATGAGTTTTGGAGCCATTCTACTGATCATTCTGGTGCTGATACTGATCGGCGCCATCCCCACGTGGCCGCACAGCAGATCATGGGGCTACGCTCCGAGCGGCGTGATTGGGTTGATTCTGCTGATCGTGATCGTTCTCTTCCTGTTGGGCCGCTTGTAGCACTCCGACGCTGTCGTTCCCGAGCATTACTCATCGCGAGGCGTCGACTGCGTTACCTGGAACCATTAAAGGGTCTCGAATCAGGGCGCGACCGCTCAGGCTTTTCGACAAGGCGTACACAGATCATCCACCTGGAGAACCTGCCATGACGCGTCCCAATCGCTATTCCGTGTTCGGGCTCGTGATTTTGCTGTGTTCGTTCATCGGCTGCGCATCCACGCAGCACCGGTAGGGGACTGGAGAGTACGTCGATAACACCGTGATCACGATGATGGTCAAGGCAGCGCTGCTGCATGAGCCGTCGCTGAACTCTGCGGAAATCAACGACGAAACCTTCAAGGGTATCGTCCAGCTGGGCGACTTCGTCAGTTCTCAAGCAAACATCGTCACAGCCGTCAAACTTGCGCGCGGCACCGAGGGCGTCATATCCGTGCAGAACGATACGAATCTCGAGTGTCGGATCGGTCGAGAATGCACCGGCGCCGCCGCCAGCGAATCGCTGGCGGCTGCTCTGCCGGGCCGGTGCGCGCCTGATATCAAATTCCGGCACCGGTCCGAAGCGTCAACGGTGCGCCGCTCGAACTCACCATTATGCCGGCCGGACGGCCAGGCTTCGCCGAGCGCCCGGACGATGCACGCGCATGATCTACGGGCCTCCTTCCCGATACATTGAAAAGCAGCCGCGATTAGCGGCTGCTCATTCTCATCGAGAATCCCTGCGGGTGCGCGATACCTCAGGACTTTGTCGCGTCCTTGACGGCCGCCTTCAAATCGCCAACCTGATGCTGCACTTTTCCTTCCACCTGCTTCTCCAGCCCCTTGACCTGCTGCTCCTTGCTGCCGACCATTTTGCCGGCTTCCTCCTGAATCTTCCCGCCGATGTCCTTTGCTGAGCCCTTGACCTGATCTTTGTTCAAATCGCTGTTCATGTCGCTCTCCTCCGCTCTCTGGTTACGCCTCAAACCTTGACATCCAATCACACTCCGAACCACCTCACCCTAACCTGGTGTGATGCAAAGAGTAATAGGTGGCTTCACCGATTGACGAGATTGGAGCCTGTGACGAGCGCGCTGCAAGCCTGTACATCTGCCCGAAGCAACCGGAGATATGCCGCAACGCCCAAGCACGCGCTCCAAGCAATACCGCGATCTACGGCATGCCACTCCGGTCGGTCAGCGTGACCGGCGAGTCCGCTCATTTCCGGCGAACTGACCGATGCACCACGCGGTCGACGTCGGAGCATCCAGGCCGGCGACCGCGGTGGTCGTGGCTGCAGCATTTTAATAATCAGCTTCAGTTACGCTCTGATACAACGCGCCACAGCGCATCGACCTGCGTAATACACGTATAGCGCCAAATGGAAGCGGATGTAGGATGAAGGACAAATGACCGCGGAAGCGACATGACCTGGACAGTTGCAGGACTCTTGAATGCTCCTTTAGCTGGTCTGAGTGCTCACTTCCCACACGTCGGGCGGATCTATTGAATTTCCGGTGGTCATCATCGTCGTCATCGGCAAACTATCGTGGCGGCAAGGGCCTACAAGGCTGAATTGCTGCGGCGGCATCGTTGCACGCCGTGATGATCTTGATCCGATGCAATATCCCCAGGTCGGTGCAGGAGTGGCGAAATGAGTCCAATTAGAGTGATCGCGCTGGCGCTTATGGCGGCGGGCGTCTTGGGTCTGGCCTACGGCGGCTTCACCTATACGAGGACAACTCACCAGGCCAAGATCGGGAGCGTCGAACTGTCGGTACGGGACAAACGAACCGTGAACGTGCCCCTGTGGGCGGGTGTTGGTGCCATCGTCCTGGGTGGAGCATTGCTGGCGGTTGGAAAGAAAGAGTAGTTTTTGTGGTTCGCCCGGCCGCGCGCCGGTCAATTTGGAGCATGACGATGAAACCATACAATCTCATTGCGATGGGTCTTCTGGTCGCGAGCACACTGACCCTCTCGGGCTGCTGGATGGTTCGCGGGGACCATGGTCGTGGTGGCCGTCACCAACGGGATTCCACCTATCACCACGACGATCGACACGATCAGCGCGACCAGCGCGACCAGCGCGACCAGCGCGACCGGAATAATATGGCGCCCGGTCAGCCCCCCCGGATGTAGCTCAAGTTGATGTCGGCGCCGGTTGGCACGGAATGATTCGAGGGCAATTAGGGCGCGGCGCCGCCCGCCATGCGGCGGAACGTAAGCGCAATTGACGTGGCGCAGTCGGCCGAATGCCTCGACGTGCTCATGGGATCCCGGAAGCTTCCGGAGGAGCCGGCGACGCCGGTCTCCGGAGGTCTGTTTCGCGTGCTCCTTGAGGATGGGGCCCGGTAGTGAAGGCGCAGGCGGTTGCCACGATCGCCCCGGTACCTCTCGGTGCGCATGAGCGGCTGATCCGGTCCGGACCCCGATGCCAGTCCTCTGGATTCTCGCCCTCCGAGATCGTGATGGCGATGCTCTCCTGCCAGGCGAAGCGGGTCTCACCCAGCATGCCGGCCGTCCGTCTCGGGTGAGGCGCCGCCAAATGAGCCCGGCGAGGGCTGGCAAGGTAAGTTGGGTCCCGTACGTCGCTGCCATTTTTACCTATTGTCGTCCAACGCGCGCAGCGGATACTCGGGGTTCCTGGCGATTGCGCCGTAATGTGGATAGCTGAAGCCTGTGCGCTGGCTGGAGGTAACCCTTTGGACGGCCGGTCTCGTCCTGCTGAGTTATTACGCGGCGTTGCGCGTCTCGGCAGAGCAGGATCGCCGCGCTGGCGTCGAGATGTTCCAAGCCGCCCGGCATATCGCTCATGCGCAAGCGCCGGCGGACCGCCTTCTTGTCCAATCCGGCCACGTCGATAAGTCGCTCTGGTCGGAAGCTCGAGTGCGCGCCTTCCGCCGAACCACGCTTCATGAGGTCCCGGAGGGAGTTCTTCGCATCCCTGCGCTGGGGTTGGTCGTACCGATTTACTCCGGCACGACCTCCGCGGAACTCGACCGGGGCGCCGGCCACGTCGAGGGCACCGCGCCTATCGATTCCGCAGGCAATGCAGCCATTGCCGGGCATCGCGATGGGTTCTTCCGCAGCTTGCGGCGCATCAAGATCGGACAGATGATTTACGTCGAGACCCTCAGCGATACGCGGCGCTACCGCGTGATTGAGACACAGATTGTGGCTCCATCGGATGTGTCGGTTCTCGCGCCGACAGTGCTTCCAAGCATCACGCTCATCACCTGTTATCCATTTTACTTCGTGGGTCCCGCCCCCGGGCGCTTCATCGTCCGGGCAGAGTTCTTCCCCAGTCGGCAGCATGCGGCAGATGGCCGTATCGCCGAATATTCTCAACGCCAGGAGTAATTTCCATGTCACTTCGTATCGTATCCACCGTTGCAGCAGTAGCGCTCGGCGTCAGCGCGAGCGCTTTCGCGCAGAGCCCTACGGATCGTACCTTTACCGCGACCGGCACTCGCTGCGAGGACGTCAACTGGTCGAATCAAACGCTTGCGCGCTATCCGCGTGTCGCCAAAGCATGCCAATCGGTGGTACAGCGCGACGGCAAGTACTTCGTCGTGTTCTCTGGTACCGTGACCGGAGTGGCTCGCCACGGACGCGAGCTGACGGTCGAATTCAAGGATGGCGATCGGGTCACGCTGAATCCTCCATCCGACATGATGGTCGACATCGAAGGCACCATGACCCGAGCGCATGATTTGCAGCGCCGGCAAGAGCTCACGTTTTACGTGCCGCAGGATCAATTCGTCGCCGAAGTACCCGAAGGAAAAGGCGTCTCCGTGCCGATTCCCATCACTCAGTGGGAGCCGCCGAGTGTCGCCGACGCCGCGCCCGAGAGCACGGAGTCCCGTCCGGCGGAACTTCCGAAAACGGGAACCGACCTCGGACTGTTGGCCTTGGGTGGTCTTGCGCTCGTCCTCACTGGAGCCGCAGTCACGACGGCGCGCTACCGGCGCGGTATCCGCTAGCGACCGCTGCACTGGACGACAGGGACGTCGTCCTTCGCGCCAGATGGGCAGGCGCGCCTCCGGCACCAGTCGCGCATCAAATGTGTTGCATCGGCTACCCGAAGATCTGGGCGCGTGGGCAAGAGCCGGCCTGGCCGGCGGCCACACACACCGAGGCGATCCTGTACAGCTTCACCGGGACGGCGATGAGGCGGGACCCACTGCGGACTCGCTCTGCTCCGCGACTCAATCAGTCCGTCGCACTTACGACACCGGTGAGGGCCGCCTGCTGATAGTTCCGATGCGCCTGCGGCTTCACGAACAGAGCGACCACATGGGGATGCGCCGCGCACACCTTGCGCTCGATCTCGGCCACGGCGTCTTCGACCTCGCGTGCGCTCACCGCATCTTCGAAATCGAGGCTGAGCGCCGCAACGATCTGATCCGGGGCAAGCTGCATCGTCAGGACGCCATTGGCGCGCGTGACCGCTCTCTCTGACCCCGCAATTCGCAGTATGGAGTCGCTGAGACTCTGATCGGCGCGTTCCCCGATCAGGAGACTCTTGCTCTCCTCCGTCAGCAGGAAGGAAACGAGGGCGAGCACCAACCCGATCAGGATCGAGGCGATACCGTCGAAGCGCGGTTGATGCAGCTGGACAGTGAGGAATGTGCCGATTGCCGCGATGAGAATACCGACGATCGCGGCGCTGTCCTCGAAGAGCACCATGAACGACACCGGATCCTTGCTTTTGCGAAAGGCCTCGAAATAGCGGAGCGACCCCTTTGCGGCCCGGAACTGGCGCAGAGAAATCACCCACGAGACGCTCTCGAAAGCCAATGCCAGGGCCAGCACCAGATAGCTGACGCCGGGTGCGCTGATGGGCTCGGGGTGGCGGATATGGTCGATTCCCTCATAGATCGAAATCACCGCACCGAGGGCGAAGATCAGCAATGCGACGATAAAGCTCCAGAAATAGAGCTCGCGGCCGTGGCCGAGCGGATGATGCGCATCGGGAGCCTGCGCCGCACGGCGCAGGCCGTAGAGCAGCAGCAGCTGATTTCCGCAGTCGACGAACGAGTGCACGGCCTCGCTCATCATGGCGGAGCTGCGGGTCCAGAGCGCCGCGAACAGCTTGGTTCCCGCGACCAGCATGTTGCCGATCAGGGCAGCATGAACGACCTTATTGGATGAAGTGTGCGATGCCATGTCCCGCCGACATCCTACCCAAACGCGCCGACCGGTGCAGCGCCCGTCTCAATGAGCTCCTAAGCGACTTGCGCAGCTCGGTTGAAAGGCGCACCTGCGCACTGCGCGACCCAGAGCCAGCGTGTGCCGGCCGCCGCGCGCGCCAATCGATGAGATATCGGCGATCGGGGGCTTTCGGCCGGTACTGGCACTGTTCAACCGGCCGCGGTAGGCTCTCCCCGGGACCGATGCGGGAGAGGCGCCATGTCGATCAAACGTTCGTCCAAAAGCAGCGGCACCAGCGCCCGCAAGCCGGCGGCACCACCCGGGGTGCGCCACGTCGACGTCATCGCACCTCGCCAAATGGCTCCAGGCGATCTCTACCGCGGCTGGCTGTGCAAGAACAAGTCATGCGGGCTCCTCATCGCCATTGTGCCCCCGTCAGGAAGCAAGCCGGTGTCGTCCGGTTCCGACGACCAGCTCGTGGTGATCAAGTGCCCTCATTGCGGGGACGAGAATCTGTATCGCTGGAGCGCTCACAGCGAGCACCCATACGCGCAGAAGAGCCCCGGCTCCTGAGCTCGAGGACCATCGACTCCTCGAGCCATTTGGGCGGACCTACGGCGCGCCATGCAGGCTCTGCGCCAACAACATGACCGCGATGACGAGCAGGCCGAGGTTCACCCATCGCAGGAACGAACGGGCCTCTATGCGGCCATTGAGCCTCCTGCCGAGAAACGTCGCCACGAGCACTCCCGGCAGCGACATCAGATAGTAGCGCGTCACTTGCGGCCGCCATAAGCCCGCCAGCCAATATCCGAGCATGGATGTCGCGCTGGCGGGAAGGAAGTAGCCTTGCAAGGTCGCGCGAAAGCGCTGCGGCGACCAGCCTCGGAGAGTGCCATATATCACGAGCGGCGGCCCGTTCATGCCGTAGGCGCCGCCGAGCACTCCGGCGCTGAGGCCGAACGGCCAGGCGAACCTGTCGTCCTCGAGCACCGCCCTGGTGCCACGGAGGAGGGAGTATGCGGCGAAGCCGGCCAGAAAAAGACCGAGGCAGGCCTTGACCACCGCCCCCTCTGCCCGGGTCAGCAAAAGCAGGCCCAGGGGCGTTCCGATCAGCGTCGAGACCACCAGCCAGCTCGCGCTGCGCAGGTGTACGTGCCGCCAGTCCTGGATCAGGGCGATCGCGGCCACGGTGATGGAGATCAATACCACGACCGGTGCGGCGACCTGGATCGGGATGAAAAGCGCGAGGAGCGGGACCGCGATCAACGCTTCCCCAAAACCGAGCGTCGAGCGCACGAGCGTCGCCAGGAACAGCACCGCCAGGATCCGGATGCTCATGAGGTCCGCAGTCATCGTATCGGGAGGCTCGCGAGTCTGGACTCGAGGAGCGCTCCTCTACCGGAAGCGAAGGGCACTCTGTGCTCTCAAAGCTCTTCGAGCGGCATCCGCGGCGCCACTTTCCGTGGGGGCGCCACTCCACGGGATTCGCCAGGGGCCTCAGCGTTCGCGAAGGCCTCCGCCAACACCTCCGCGCCCGCACCGGGACGTCGCGAGCCCTCGCTCAACGTGCGCCGAAACTCGAGTGCGCCGGGCTCTCCCGCATACAAGCCCTGCATGTGGCGAACTATCGCCGAGAGCCTTTCACCGCGTCCCACCTGGCGCTCTGCGTACCGCTGCATCCGCTCCATGGCGCGTCTGCGCGCAGCGGCGGCGGGCGGCTCTCGATTCGAATGCGGGTCGGCTGAGGCCGGCGCTGCGCCGAATACGAGCGGGTCCAACTCGCCGAGGACCAAGGGCCGGTGATACGCCTCGCGCCCGAGCATGACACCATCCAAACCCTCGAGCGCCCCGAGAATCGTGGCCGGCTCGCGCAGGCCGCCATTGACGATCACCTGCAAATCGGGAAACGCTCGCTTCACCTGGCTCACGACCTCATATCGCAGCGGCGGGATCTCCCGGTTGTCCTGCGCCGACAATCCGCCGAGCACCGCTTTGCGCGCATGGACGATCACCGCCTCACAGCCGGCATCACGCACACGGCCCACGAGACTGTGCAGAGCTGCCCGCTCCGAGTCCTCGAAGCGGCGGCTGGCTTCGATGGCCGCCTTGCCCCGCCCGCCGATGACCCCGATCCGCATCTTGACCGTCACGGGCACGCGCACGGCCGCACGCATGGCGGCCACACACGCCACCACGGTATCCGGCCGCTGCATCAGGTAGGCGCCGAACACCTTGCCCGTCGCCCGATCACTCGGGCAACCGCAGTTGAGGTTGATCTCGTCATACCCCGCCTGCTCTCCCAGTCGAGCCGCCACCGCGAGCTCTTGCGGCTCGCAGCCGCCGAGCTGCAGCGCGACGGGGTGCTCCTCGGGGTCGAAGGCGAGCAATCGGGCGCTGTCGCCGCGGATCAAATCGGACGCGGCGATCATCTCCGTGTAGAGGAGCATCCCGGCCGAGAAGCCGCGGAGGAAGTAGCGGCAGTGGCGGTCGGTCCGCCCCATCATGGGGGCGACGCTGATTCTCCGGTCCAACATATGACCGGCTATCCTACACGAGCGCGCCGCTTTCGTCCGCCATGGGCCGCCCGGCATCCGCCGGACGGCCCATGGGCGCGGCGCGCATTCCTCAGGCCAGATCGAACCGATCGAGGTTCATGACCTTGACCCACGCGGCGACGAAGTCCTGCACGAACTTCCTGCCGGCATCCGCGCTGCCGTACACCTCGGCCAGGGCGCGCAGCTGCGAGTTCGAGCCGAACACGAGATCGACCCGGGTGGCGGTCCATCTGAGCGCGCCCGTTGCACGGTCCCGCCCTTCGAACACGTCCTTCGTATCCGGCGCGGCCTTCCACTGCGTTCCCATGTCGAGCAGGCTCACGAAGAAGTCGTTGGTGAGCGCCTCGGGCCGTCGCGTGAAGACACCGTGCCGGGTGCCGCCGAAGTTGGTGTTGAGCACCCGCATGCCGCCGACCAGGACCGTCATCTCGGGTGCGGTGAGCGTCAAGAGCTGCGCCTTGTCCACGAGCAGCATCTCGGCCGGTACGGAGGCGCCAGGGGCGAGGTAGTTGCGAAACCCATCGGCGAGCGGCTCGAGCGGCACGAACGATTGCACGTCGGTCTGGGCCTGTGAGGCGTCCATGCGCCCCGGCGCAAAGGGCACGGCCACGGGGTGGCCGGCGTTCTTCGCGGCCTGCTCCACACCGGCGCATCCCGCGAGCACGATGAGATCGGCGAGTGAGATCCGCTTGCCGTCCGCCTGCTCGCGGTTGAACGCGGCCTGGATTCCCTCCAGGGTCTTCAGCACCTTGGCGAGCTGCGCCGGCTGATTGACTTCCCAGTTGCTCTGCGGCGCCAGCCGGATTCGGGCGCCATTCGCGCCGCCGCGCTTGTCGGAGCCGCGGAACGTGGAGGCGGATCCCCAGGCCGTCGCGACGAGCTCGGCGATGGAGAGACCCGAGTCGATCACTTGTTTCTTGAGTGCACCGATGTCCTGTGCGTCGGCCAGAGGGTGATCCAACGCCGGAATCGGATCCTGCCAGATGAGCTCTTCGGCGGGCACCTCCGGGCCGAGATACCGCGCACGGGGCCCCATGTCCCGGTGGGTCAGCTTGAACCAGGCGCGGGCGAAAGCCTCGGCGAACTGGTCGGGATGCTGATAGAAGCGCCGCGAGATCCTCTCGTACGCCGGATCGAACCGCAGCGCGAGATCCGTCGTGAGCATAGATGGCGCGCGCCGCTTCGTCGGATCGTGGGGATCCGGCACGGTGCCCTCGCCGGCCCCACCCTTCGGCTTCCACTGATGAGCGCCCGCGGGGCTGCGGGTGAGCTCCCACTCGTAGCCGAAGAGATTCTCGAAGAAATTATTGCTCCACCGTGTCGGCGTGGTGGTCCAGGTCACCTCGAGTCCACTTCCGATGGCATCGCGTCCCTTGCCGGTTCCAAAGCTGCTCTTCCAGCCGAGACCCTGCTCCTCGATGGCAGCCGCCTCGGCCTCGGCGCCGACGTGCGAGGCCGGACCCGCTCCGTGGGTCTTGCCGAAGGTATGTCCGCCGGCAATGAGCGCGACGGTCTCCTCATCATTCATCGCCATACGGGCGAAGGTCTCGCGGATGTCGCGCGCCGCCGCCAGCGGATCCGGGTTGCCGTTCGGGCCCTCGGGATTGACGTAAATGAGGCCCATCTGCACGGCGGCGAGCGGATTCTCCAGGTTGCGATCGCCGGAGTAGCGCTGGTCCGCGAGCCATGCGGTCTCGGCGCCCCAGTACACCGACTCGTCCGGTTCCCACGTGTCCTTGCGGCCGCCGCCAAAGCCGAAAGTCTCGAGCCCCATCGACTCGAGCGCGACGTTGCCCGCGAGGATCATGAGATCGGCCCAGGAGATCCGGCAGCCGTACTTCTGCTTGATGGGCCAGAGGAGGCGACGCGCCTTGTCGAGATTGACGTTGTCCGGCCAGCTGTTGAGCGGCGCGAAGCGCTGCTGGCCGGCGCCGGCCCCGCCGCGTCCGTCCCCGATCCGGTAGGTGCCGGCGCTGTGCCAGGCCATGCGAATGAAAAGCGGCCCATAATGCCCGAAATCGGCCGGCCACCACTCCTGGGAGTCGGTCATGAGCGCGCGCAGATCCCTCTTCACGGCCCCGAGATCGAGGCTCTTGAACTGCGCAGCATAGTCGAACGCCCCGCCCATGGGATCGGACAGCGAGGAGTGCTGATGCAGGATCTTCAGATCGAGCTGACTCGGCCACCATTGCCGGTTCGAGCTGCCCGCCCCCGCCGCGTGATTGAAGGGACACTTGCTTTCAGTCGCCATGCTCATCTCCTCTATTCTTGAATCATCGGCGGAAATCGCGGTACAGCGGCGACTCTAGACCGGCGCCGACAGAGGTGGAAGTGCGAAGAATCTATCGCGCCAATAGCCTCTCTCTCGAGACGCCAGTGTCCCTCGAAAGCCGCCTTTCCGGGCGCGGCTGCGCGCTCAATGGCACACGGAGCCGTGCGGTTGGCCGGCATTCTCCACGCTCGGCCACCGCTGCGGGACCTTTCGCAGCTTGCGCAGGTCGTACCCCATCTCGCGCACGCGCACGCGCACGCGCACGCGCACGCGCACGCGCATGCTGCGGTAATCGCTCGCGGAGATCTGCGGTGTGCGGGCCATCAGCCAGACATAGTCTCGCGCGTCGCGCGCCACTATGACCCGGCTGTAATCCGGCGCCAGCCAGGCGACGATGTACTGCTCGCGCAGCAGCCAGAGCAGGTGCACCTTCCACTGCGCATTGCCGCTGCCGGCGACCACCGTCGCTGTCGAATGAATCGTCTTCAGCGGACCTTGGAAGCCGCCGCGATGAAAGCGGAAGCTCGTGCAGATCGCTCCGTTGTGCTCGAGACGATAGATCTCCACCTGGTTGTAGCCGTCACGGTCGAATCGGGTCGCTGAGCGCCCTGCCGTCCGCCGCGTAGCAGTAGTAGAAGCTGACCGGATTGAATAGGTAGCCCGCGTAACGCAGGTGCGTCAGGAGGCGCACGGGCCCGCCGGGGCGCCTGCCGGTATGCTGCGCCACCCGCCTCTTGACGGCCTCGGTCAGCGAAACGTCGGTTGGACCGAGATACTCAGGCCCCCGCCCGCGCCAGCACTCGCGCCGGCAGCGGTTTCAACCCGTGCACGAGCCCGAGCGCCGCCATCAGGCGCAGCCCGTACCAGGTCACATCGATCTCCCGCCAGAGAAACCCCTGGCGGGCGCAGCCGGGGAATCCGTGATGATTGTTGTGCCAGCCCTCGCCGAGGTGAGCAGCGCCAGCCAGAGATTGTTGCGGCTGTCGTCCGGCGTCGCGAAGCGCCTCGAGCCGAAGCGGTGAGCGAGGGAGTTGATGGTGACGGTGGCATGGAAGAGCGCGACGGTGGAGATGAAAAATCCCCAGACCAGCATCTGCGGCCCGGTGGTATGCAGGCCGGGATCCGCCCCTCGCAGCAGCGCTCCGAGCGCATACATCGCCGCCGCCAACAGCACCGGCACGGCGATGTCGTAGCGGTCGAGCCAGCGCAGCTCCGGGTATCGGGCGAGATCGGGAACTCGCCGCAGATCGGTGCGAAAACCCGCGGTGTGAGGAACCAGCCCATGTGGCTCCAGAGAAGGCCGTGAACCCCCGGCGAGTGCGGATCGCGCACGGTATCGGCCGCGCGATGATGGTTGCGATGATGTGCGGCCCGCCAAAGCGGCCCGCGCCACCGCCAAAGCGGTTGCGGAGACGCCGGTCCATACCGCGGCGATACACCCCAGGTGCAGCAGGACGAAAGGGGCTGCGCGCACCCAGTCGATGCGGTCGGCGGCCCGCGGGTCGAGCGCCTCGGCCTCCCGCGTGTCGTACCAGCGGCGCAAGGTCTTCCACCTCGACCCGGGGACGAGCATTTCACTGGAGCTGCGGTACGAATCTGTATCTGGCATCGCACGTTGCCTCTGGTCGCGACGGTGCCTTATACGGACGCCGGGGCCGGACGGATGCAGGCCGACCGCGATCTCGGGTACGGCGGGGGGCTTCGGCTCCCCTCAATCCCTGGGGAGGTCCTTGAAGGCCTCGAGCGCGAGCTGCCGCGAGGCCGCGACGTCGACCATGGTCTCGGGGTAGCCGCAGCGGGCAAGGGCGGCGGGATCGCGCCACGGCTGATGCAACAGCCTGGGCGGCAGTCCCGCGAGCTCGGGCAGCCAGCGCTTCAGGTACGCCGCCTCGGGATCGAAGCGGGCGGCCTGCGTGAAGGGATTGAACACCCTGAAGTACGGTGCCGCATCCGCGCCGCTCCCCGCGACCCATTGCCAGCCGAGGGTATTGTTGGCGAGGTCCGCATCGACGAGCGTATCCCAGAACCACCGGGCGCCATGAATCCAGTGCAGGCGCAGATTCTTGGTGAGAAAGCTCGCCGCGATCATCCGCACCCGGTTGTGCATCCAACCGGTGCTCCAGAGCTCCCGCATGCCCGCATCGACGAGCGGCACGCCCGTCATGCCACGCTGCCAGCGCCGCAGCACTGCCTCATCGGCTTCGGCCCAGCGGAACGCGTCGAAGCGGCGGTTGAAGTTCCGCTCGCAGGTGCCCGGGAAGTGATAGAGCATGTGGTGGGCGAACTCGCGCCATCCGAGCTCGCACAGAAAAGCCTCGCGGCCTGCGTTGCCGGCGGCGCCCGCGCGCGCCGCGCGACCCTGCAGCGCATGTTGGATCTGACGTGGCGTGATCTCCCCGAAGTGCAGGTGCGCCGACAGCCGCGAGGTACCGGGATCGGCGGGCCGGTCGCGGCCGACGGCATAACCGGTGAGCGCACGCTCGCAAAACCGGCGCAATCTCTCGCGGGCGCCCGCCTCACCCGGCCGCCAGCTGCGCTCGAGTCCACCTGCCCAGGCGATGCGCGGCTCGAGCTTTAGGGAATCCAGCGGGAGGCCGCCCGCGAGCCGCATCCATTGGCGTGGACGCGGCACGGGAAGCGGCCGCGCAGCGGTCAGTTGCGACTGCAGCTTGCGCCAGAACGGCGTGAATACCCGGTAGGGCCGCTGCTCTGATCCGCTGATCCGCCACGGCTCGAGCAGCAGGTTGCCAGGCAGGCTCTCGACGGCGAGTCCTCGCCTGCGCAGCTCGGCTTTGATCGCGGAGTCGCGCTCGATCAGCGCCGGCTCGTAGCAACGCGTCCAATAGACCGTGCTGGCGCCGCTTCGGGCGATGAGCCGAGTGAGCTCATCCAGCGTATCCCCCGCGGCGAGATGCAGCTGCCCTCCGAGCTCGCGGAGCGCCCGATCGAGAGCCTGCAGCGACCGATGCAGCCACCACCGGCTCGCCGCACCGGGTGCCCACTCCCCCTCCTCCTGCGGCGAATGGATATACACGGGCAACACCCGCTCGTGGGTCGCGGAGGCCGCCGCCAGAGCGGGATGATCCGCGAGACGCAGGTCGCGCCGCAGCCATACCAAGGCCGTGCTCATTGTCGGCGCGCTCAGCCCTGCGTGAAGTCCGTCGGCGAAAACAACATCGCCGCGGCCGCAGCGGCCGGATTGCCGCCGGCCTCGGTGATCATCGAGGCCATGTAAGGAATGGGCGGCACCGCCGGCCGGCGAACGACGAGCACCACGATCGCAACGCAGGCGGCCGCGAGCAGCACTCCGGTCGCGAGGCTCAGCCGATGCCAGAACCTGAGGCTCTGCCATAGACCCGGCTGCCCCGGCGGCTCACGCGCGAATCGGCCTCCGCGACGGTGGCGCATTGGCGGCGCCGACTGTTGCCGCTCGCGCAGGAGATCCCGCCCGAATCGCCGTCGGCGCAGCTCTGGCAGCGCATCCGCGGCGAGTTGCAGCTCGTTCATTCGGGTGACCGCGCGTCCCGATCGGGGCGTTTCATCCGCGACTCGCGGCGCACCGCAGGCCCTCCGGGTATTTGTGTGAGCAGCGTGACGATCGGACTCCCGGCACTGACCGGCGCGCCCGCGTCCAAAGTTTGCCTCCAGCCCATACGTCGACATTGTCCGGCAGGCGTTTCCGCAAGTCTTCCAACATATCATAGGCGACGTTCAGCTCGAGTGTTTCACTGAAGGACAGCCCGACCACCTCGACTTTCTGCCGCCGCGCTGGCTGCACGATATCCCAGGCCGGCGTCTGCACTCCAAGTGAAATGCAGCGTGCACCCTCAGCGGCGAGACAGATATGCCCCATCAGCAGTCCGAGCTCATGCTGCCCACCGGGCAGAGTCGTGAGCATCTCGCAGCAGCCGGATCACCTCCGCCATCATCGGCGCCAGCACACCGCCGGGGGACTCCCTCCCCGCCTGCCGCCCGCACCGGCTCGCTCGCCTGGAAGCGCTCGATGAGCTGCGCAAGCAGGATATGCGTCAGCCGGGAACCGCGGCCGACGGGCACGCGGAATGCTCTTTCAAGGTGTGTCATGACTCCGATCGGCAACGCCGCCGTTGACGATGATCGCAATCGCCCGAGAGGGATCGACGATGAGAGGGAAAGCCTGGATTCCAGCCGCCGCGGGAGCTGCGCTGCTCGCGTTCTTGGGCCTCAGCGCCCTCGCCATCGCGAAGTCCGCGCCCGCCGATCAGAGACTGCTGCGGCTCTGCGCGCAGGGAAGCATCGCCGAGGTGGAGCTCGGGCAGCTCGCGACCACCCGATCGGGCACTCCCGCCGTCCTGAGCCTGGGGACCCGCCTCGCCCAGGATGGCTCCACAGGAGTTGCCAGCCTGCAGACCCTCGCGGCCATGCTGCACGTGCAGCTCCCCAAAGCGCCGGATGCCACCCAGAAGCAACAGATCACGAAGCTGAGGAGGCTGCGTGGAGCGGCGTTTGACCAGAGGTTCGAACGGATCGCATCTGAGGAGGAGAGCAAGATGCTGCACCAGTTCCAGTCCGGCGCGAGCACGGCCCGGAGCGCAGCCGTCAGGTACACGATCAGGAACATGATCCCGGCGGTTGAGGAGCATCTGCAGATCGTGAAGGGCCTCCCCATCCGCGAGGCCACCGCTGCAACGGGCGTGATGCGCTGAGGTTGGAGATCGCGGTCTTCGCTTGCCTCAGGCACGATCGACCCCGGGCTGGAGCCAGCGCGCGGCGAGCGGCGGGACCAGCAGCAGGCTGACGATCGTCGAGGACACCAGGCCCCCCAGGATCACCACCGCCATCGGCCCCTCGATCTCGTGGCCGGGCTGGTGCAGTTGCACCGCCACCGGCAGCAGCGCGAGCGCGGTCAGCAGCGCGGTGAGCAGCACCGGTGTCAACCGCTCCCTGGAGCCGCGCAGCGCGGTCTCCAGGCCCCAGGTCTGCCCTTCCACCTGCACCAGGTGATCGTAGTGCGACACCAGGAGGATGGTGTTGCGCGCCGCCATTCCGAACAGCGCCACGAATCCGACCATCGCCCCCAGGGTCAACGTCGCACCGGTGATCGCCGCGGCCGCGACGCCGCCGATGAGCGTGCTCGGCAGCACCAGCAGCACCAGCGCCACATGCCGCCCCCGCCCGAACGCCAGCGCGAGGAGCAGCACGATCAGCACCAGCGCCGCGGCAGCGTGCAGGTAGAGCTGATGCGCGGCGGCTACCTGCGCTTCCGCCGCTCCGCCATAGCGCAGATACACGCCGGACGGCAGCTTGATGTGCGCGCCGATCGCCCGCTGCGCGGCCGCGGCGAATCCCGTCTGGTCCGCTGTGGTTGCGTTCGCGGTCACCACCTGGCGGCGCAAACCGTCCTCGTGGTCGATCTCGCTGCGGCCTGACTCCACCACGACGTTCGCAACTGCCGACAGCGGAACCACCGCGCCGTCGGAGCTGCGCAGCGGCAATGCGCCTACCGCCTGCGGCGAGGCACCGGAGCCGGCTATGCGCACCACCACCGGGATGCTGCGGTCGGCCTGCGCAAGCTGGCCGACCACCGCGCCCTGGTAAGCCGCATTGACCGCCCGCAGCACGTCGCCTGGGCGCAGTCCGTACAGGGCGAGCCGGTCAGGCCGCAGCTGCACGTGCAGCTCGGGTTGGCGCGGAGGGACCTGGAGGCGCACCTCGCCGGCGTCCGGGAGCTTTCGCAGCACTGCGGCGATCCGGGTCGCCACCGCATCGTCGGTGTCCAGGTCATTGCCGAACACGCTGACGAAGAAAGGCGCGTTCTCGCCGGAGAGGGTCTCGCCGATACGCTCGGCGAGCACCGAGTAGACTTCGGTGAGCTGGTTCGGGAAGTCGACGAACACCTTGTGGATCGCCGCCTCGATCTGGCTGGGCGTATGGCCCTCGGCCGGGTTGATCTGAATGTCGAACTCACTCTTGTTCGGGGCGTCCCGGTCCTGACCGTTGACGGCGCGGCCAATCTGCTCGGCGACGGTCTCGACGCCAGGAATCGCCAGCAGCCGCCTGGAGATCCGCTCGCCGACGCGGCTGGTCTCCCGCAACGAGATGCCCGGACGCAGGCTGGCGTGGGCGATGAGATAGCTCTCGCGGAAGTTCGGCAGCAGCCTCTGGCCGAAGAGCGGCAGCAGCGCCGCACCGGCGATTCCGGTGCCCAGCAGCACGGCCAGCACGGCTCGCGGGTGCCCGTAAAGCCTCTCGATCGTGCGGCGCTGGAAGCGCTTGCACGTGACCAGGACGCGCGCCTCGGGCGGCGGCGTGTGCTTGCGCATGAGCAACGCGCACAGCGCCGGCGTGGCGCTCATTGCGACCAGCAACGAGATGCCGACGGCAAGCAGGAAGGCCGCTGACAGCGGCCGAAAGAACGCGCCCTGGATTCCGGAGAGCATGATGATCGGCAGGAACGCCATCACCACTGCGGCAGTGGCGTAGAACACCGGCAGCCGCACTTCGAGTGAGGCACCGACGAACAGCTGACGGGCATCGAGCGCCCCGCCAGCGGCCCCGGCGTCGCGACGTCTGCGTGTGATGTTCTCGACGTCGATCACGGCATCGTCGACGACCACGCCAAGCGCCACCACGAGCCCGCCGATCGTCATCGTGTTCAGCGACACACCGAACATCTCCAGGATCCACACGGTCGCAAGCAGCGACAGGGGTATCGACGAGAACGAGATCAGCGCGCCGCGCCAGTCACGCAGGGTCGCCAGCAGCAGGATCACCACCAGCACCGCGCCGATCAGCAGCGACCCACGCAGACTGACCAGCGCACTCTCGATGAAGGTCGCCGGCCGCAACAGCGCCGGGTGGTAGATCACCCCCTCCTTCTTCAGCGCCGGTGCGAGCTGATTCAGGCGCTTCTCCAGCGCGCGGGTGACGGTCAGTGTGTTGGCGCCGTACTGCGTCGAGGTCTCGACCAGGATTCCGGGTTGATCGCCGATGATGCCATTGCCAAAGCGTGGCGCCGCCCCGTCGCGCACGGTCGCAACGTCACCGAGCCGGATCGGCAGACCGTCACGCGTCTCAAGCACCGCCTGTGCCAACGTCCGCGGCGTCGCACCCGGCGCCTGAGCGCGCACTACGATGCGCTGTACCGGTGTCTGAATGTAGCCGCCGCCGATCAGCTCGGTGGATCGCCGAGTGGCGCGGAACACATCGTCCAAGGTCAATCCGTCGGCGGCCAGCTTCTGCGGATCGACGATCACCTGGCGCTCGCGCTCGGCACCGCCGTAGAGCATCGCCTGCGCCACCCCGGGCACCGAGAGAATCTGCGGCTGGATCTGCCAGCGCACCACGCCGCGCAGTTGCACGGGCGTCAGGCGGTCACTGGTGAAGCCGAAGTGCTCGAGGTATTGCATCGATGACGATAGCGGCGACAGCAGCGGCGGACCCGTGCCGGCGGGCAAAATTCCGGCAGCTCCCGCGAGGCGCTCGGTGACCACCTGGCGCTGCCGGTACGGATTGCCGCGGCGCTTGAACACGACGTAGATCGCCGACAGGCCCTGGATCGACTTCGAGCGCACCGTCTCGACGCCTTCGGTGCCCGCCAACAGACCTTCCAGCGGCCGGGTCACCAGCGACTCGACCTGCTGCGCATCGAGCCCCGGCGCCTCGGTCTGCACCGTCACGTGCGGCGGGGCAAAGTCCGGGAACACATCGAAGCGCGCGTGCAGCAGCGCACCGAAGCTCAACATCGCGATGAGCAACGACAGCGCGGTGACGATGCGCGGGTGCGCCAGGGAGGCGCGGACGATGGCGCTGAGCATCAGTCGTCGCCGGAGCCTTTGCCCAGACCCTGCAGCGACCAGAGGACGCCGGCGCCCCGGACGACTATGTGGTCATCGGTGCGCAGCCCGGTCACCAGCCAGCCGTTACCGACAGGTTGCAGCACGGTCACCGGCAGCGGCGCGAACCGCGTATCGCCGTCCTTCGACTTGTCCGGCAGCACGTGGTAGACGTAGGCGCCCTGCTCTCCATAGAGCAGAGCTCCATCGGGCACCATGCGCCCGTCGCGGCCGCGGCCTTCGAGCACCACAGGCAGCTCCGCGCCCGGCCCGAGGCCCGCCGGCGGATGCGAGATCTGCAGCAGCAGCCCGACGCCCTGAATCCGTGCGGCCGACTGGGGCAGCGGGCCGAGCACACGCGCCGGCACCCTGATGCCGTCGACGTCCACCAGGGCCTCCGTTGGCATCGTGCCCAGACTATGGCGGCCCGGAAGGTCGGCGCGCAACAGCAGTTGACGGCCGGCGGCGAGCTGATTGATCAGCATGCCGCGCCGTGCATCGCCGAGCCGCGCGAGAGGTCCCCAGCGCAGCACAAACCTGGCCTGCGCCTCCCGTGCGCGGCCCTGAGCTTCGATCTGCGCCGCCTCGGCAACTTGCAGCGCCTTCAGCGACGTGTTGGCGCCCCGATACAACCCCTTCAGCCGCTCGGTCTCGGCCGCGGCGGCCTGGGCGGCGGCCCGCGACGAATCGAGCCGGCCCGCATCCGCCACCAGCTGCGAGGGGTCGAGCACCCGGCCGTAGGCCTCGGTGCGCTGCGGCAAGTTTGCCGCCGGCGCCACGGCGATGACGATGCCGACCGCGCGCTGCTGCTCGGCGCTGAGCGCCGGCAACTGACCGCTCTGTCCAGTTGCGGCGAGCTTGCGAGCATCGTCGTTCCCGGCGTGTAGCCGGGCCGAAAGCAGCAGCACCGCGCAAGCCGGCAACATCAGGTACTTCAGCGTCGTCATCGGCGCGCTCCGGTGCTGGACTCTCGGCCGGCTCGCCGCAAGCAAGCAGACGTTGTACCAAGTTCGGCTATGACATCCCCCATGCTTCGTACAGTATAGTGCCTGCATGGGCATCCGAGCGAAGACGGCAGTCCGATCGAGGTTGGCGAGGCAGCGCGGCCGGCAGATCGCAGACGCGGTTCGCGGCGCGCTGCTCCTGGCTTGTGCCGGCCCGCTCGCGGCTTGCGCTCACTTTCATCCGAGGCCCCTTTCCGCGACAGCCAGTATCGTTCGGTTCGAATCGCGCTCGCTCGCGGCATCCGGTCTGCGCGCATTTCTCACGGCAAATCACGTCGCGGCGCCGCCACCCGGCGCGGCATGGAGCCTGCAGGCGCTGACGCTCACCGCGGTCTACTACCAGCCCGGACTCGCCGAGGCGCGCGAGAGGCTGCTCGCGGCGCAAGCCGCCCGCATCACCGCCGGCGAGCGACCCAACCCGTCGATTTCCCTCGCGCCCGGTTACGACACAGGTGTTCCAGGCGCGATACACCCCTGGATCGTGCCTCTGACATTCGACTGGCCCATCGAGACTGCCGGACGGCGCGGCTATCGCCTCGCGCAGGCCCGACATCTCGCCGCGGCCGCTCGTTGGGACCTTGCCGGCAGCGTCTGGCAGGTGCGCGGCCGGGTGCGAGCCGCGCTCCTCGCGCTCTTTGCGGCGCGCCGTTCGGAGTCACTTCTCGGGCGGGAAGAGTCGACGCGGCGCAAAGTCGTCCTTCTGCTCGGGCACCAGCTCCAGGCGGGGAATGTGTCGAGTTATGAGGTAGCGCAGGCTCGGATCGCGCTCGATCGTGTGATTCTCGCGAGAGAGGCTGCGGCGGGCAGGCTGCGGCAATCGCGCATCGCCCTCGCCGGCGCCCTCGGACTGCCGCTGCACGCCCTCCAAGGCGCACGATTCTCACTCGCCGAGCTACGGGCGTTGCCCTTGACACTCACCCGCCCGCAGGTGAGGCAGCGGGCGCTGCTCGAACGCGCCGATGTCCGGGCCGCTCTCGAGCGTTACGCGGCCAGCCAGTCGGCCTTGCAGCTTCAGATCGCGCGCCAATGGCCGGACATCCACATAGGGCCCGGCTTCGCCTGGAACGCGCAGCTCGCAGGCGACAGGGAATGGAAGCTCGGGCTGTCGCTTCCCCTGCCCCTTCTCAATCACAACCAGGGACCGATCGCCGAGGCCAAGGCGCAGCGCGAGCTCGCGGCCGCTCACTTCCTAACGGTGCAGACGGCCGCCCTCACCCGGATCGACAGCGCACTCTCTGCCTACGATTCGGCGCGCGCACAGCTTAAGACCGCTGACTCCCTCCTGCACGGCCTCGAGCGCCAGTTTCGGTCCATCCATGCGCAGGTCGCAGCCGGTGAGTTGCAGCCGCTCGACCTGGCGAACGCCCATCTGGCCTATGAGGCCGGCGCGCAGGGCCGGCTCGATGCCCTCATAGGAGCGCAGCAGGCACTGGGACGGCTGGAGGACGCCATGGAGAGTCCGCTCACGCTGTCTCCCGCCGCGGTGCGTGCCGGCCAGCCGGCGGCCGGCATGGAAGCCGCCGAGCCCTGAGAAATCGGAAAGCCGCGCGACCTCCCTCGGTCGCGCGGCCTTCCGCGCTCCTCAATGATCCCGATCCTCGCCCGTGACCCACACCGTCACGGGAGCCGAGGCGATTCCGCTCGCCACGACCTGGAGCTTGCTCAGGCCCGGCTCGAGACCCGAGGGCGCATCGAAGCGCGTCCAGGACATGTCATCGGAAGCCACCGCCACGCTGTTGAAATCATGCGTTCGGGCGTAGAAGACATGCCCGGTCCGCAGATTGGTGATGCGCACCACCGGGAAGTTGGTCGCGGCCTGCACGTCATCCCCATAGGCCGCCCCCGCCGACATCCCGCTCAGCCGGACACCGGCGAGCGGATACGTGTGCCCGGGACTGAGCACAGGGGGAGTGAACGCCACGACCGGTCTCCAGTCAGGCTTCGGACCGCCGTCCGGGGTATAGACCTCGATGTCGTTCGAGAAGTCCGTGAGCAGGATCTGCCCGGTAGGCAGCACCAGCATGTTGCCGTAGTACGATGAATCGCCCGGGGCATTCGGCGTGCCCGATACCGCTTGCAGATGATGCCCATCCCACTCGAAGAAAGTGGCCGGCGTATTCCCGAACCCCGGGCTCGCCATGATCAGCACCTTGCCGTTGGGCTCCAGCGCCGCCGGACCGTCAGCCACGTCGTTGCCGCCGGGAAATTGGGGACCGGCTCGCCACGTGTGCCGGCGGCTGTCGTAGATCGCCGTGTTGCCCGCGCCGCACGAGTTCGAGCCGCTGTAGAACACCGTGCCGTTGGGCCGCAGTACACCCGGGCCCAGCTCGAAGGATGCGGCGTTCTCGCCGCCGCAGGCCGCGGCGGAGTCCCACAACTGCACGCGAGTGCTGCCGCCACTGGACCAGGTGCCGCTCCAGGGGTTGTAGAGCTCGGAGTTGGTGCCGTTTGGAATGTAGGGAAACGGCGGGATGGGCACATAGGCATCGACCGTCAGCACCTCGCCGCTCGGAAGCAGCGTCCAGCCCTCCTCATCGTTCGGGTCGAACTTGTTCGCTCCCGTCGGGGTCCAGGACAGGGTCTTCGGGTCGAGCAGCGCCTGCTGATCCGTGCAGCAGTTGGCCTGCATGTAGGTCCCGTTCGCGAGCACGACGCTTTGCGCGTCGCCGATCGTCGTCCAGCCCTTGGGCGGAGCAACCGATGTCCAGCTATTGGTAACGGGGTCGTAGATGGCCCCGAGATTGGTCCAGACGGGATTGCAGGCCGCCGTCGTCGGATCACCGTACCCGGTGCACAGATACTCACCGCCCTCGATGACCATTCGGCCGTCCGGCAACACCTGGGTGGAGTGGTACAGGGGGTTGTAGGGCGCGTTGGCGATCTGCGTCCACGTGCCGTTGATGTAGCTGCCCTTCTTGTCCGGCGTCAGCCGATACCAATCGTTGTAACCAGCATCCTGGACGAGCACCGAGCCGTCGGTGAGGAGGACCGGGTTACCGATGCCGTCGAAAAGATTGAGCTGATTCTTGAGCGGCGTCCAGGTGCCGGCCGCTCCGTCGGGTCCTCCCGATACGGCGGCGCTGTCGGTCAAGGCCGCGGGCGCGCTCGGCGGATGACCGACTGCGTGCGGCAGCGGCTTGAGGATTCGCGATTCCGCCTGCGCCAGCGCGGGCAGCAGAAACGCGCTGAGCGCGAGCGCGGACCACCGGCCGCGGCGCAAGTCAGTTACGGGACGTGAATGCATGAAGGTCTCCAGCATGATGTTCTTGTTGGGATCCAGCCGCGGACGCATGGCCCCGAAGGGCAGGAAGCCCCGGCTCACGGAGTCGAAGGGAAGGCGGAAAAGGGTCGTTACTCTTATTGGTGCCCTGATGCTTTTATGAGCCACCGCCATGGATAAGTCAAGGCTCCGGGAGCCGCACGCGCGGATTGCCGGGCAGAGTCGCGGCGCCTAGACTGCACCTTGGCCCACCAGCCTGTGTCGACGCGCATGCAAGGCTCGCTCTTCCGCTTCTACGTTCACGAAGGTCATCGCCACCACGGAGGGCTGGCCTGGGAGTGGCTGCTCGAGCAGGGTAATAAGCTCGGCATCAGCGGCGGCTCGGCGTTCAAGGCCATGGCCGGGTTCGGCCGTCATCACGTGCTGCACGAGGCGCGATTCTTCGAGCTCGCCGGGACTTTGACGGTCGAAGTGGAGTTCATCGTGAGCCAGGAGGAGGCTCAGAAGCTCCTCGACCTGCTGCACCGGGAGAAGCTGCGCCTCTTCTACGCCTACACTCCAGCCTGTTTCGGCGTGGTCAATCCGGACTCGGCCGACCCGCCTTCCGTGGGGGATTGTTAGCAGCCATTGGAGTAGTCGGCCCCGCTCGGATCGTGCGCGAGGCATCCGCAGCGCGGCCCGCCGCCGCCCCCGCCGGGATCCAACTTCCGGTCAGCGGCTGCCGCCGAACATGTCGCGCAACACGGCCCCCGCGATCCCGCCGGCGACGCCGCTCTCGACGTTCTGCGTCGTCCCGCCGCCCAGATAGGGAGCGATCGCATGCGCGAGGTTCGGCACCGTCAGGCTCTGCAGCCAGACCTTGCCGGGGCCGGTCAGGCGCGCGACGAAGAGGCCATCGCCGCCGAAGAGCGCATTGGCGAAGCCGCGCATCAGCGTGATATCGAAGTTGACACTGTCCTGGAACATGCCGATGTGGCCCGGATGCACCTGCAGCATCTCCCCGGGGGCCAGGTCATAGGTCACCACTTCGCCGCCCAGCTCGACCCATGCGGTGCAGGGACCGGACAGTCGCTGCAGCAGAAAGCCGTCACCCCCGAAGATGCCCGCGCCGAGAGAGCGCTGGAACCCGGTCGAGAGCTGCAGCCCTTCGGTGCCGCAGAGAAAGCCGTGGCGATGAATCATGTACGAGTGCCCGGCCGGCACATCGACCTGCAGGATCGCACCGGGGACTTTGGCGGCAAAGGCGATGACTCCGCGGCCGGCGGGCGCCGAGTACTCGGTCATGAAGAGGCCGCCGCCCGAGAACGCGCGCCCGATCGCGCCCCAAAGGCCGCGCGCTCCGGCGGTATAGGCGGTGGTGCGCATCTGCACGCCCTGCGTCATCCACGAGAACTCGCCCGGCTCCGCGACGATGCGGTCGTTCGGCTCGAGGCCGATCTCGAGCACGGGCATGGTGGTGCCTTTGATCTGGGATCTCATGGCTTTCGACTCCGGATTGCCTCGGGCGCGAGACTAGCGCAGCCGGCGCTGGGATGCGGTACCATTTGTACGGTACCGCTCCCACCGCTTCCAGAGGTCAGCACACCATGCGCCGCACATTGCGAGCCCTCCCGGCGATCGCTCTGCTCATCGCCTCATTGGAATGTCTGGCCGCCGCACCCGGCGCCGGCCTGGCGCTGAAGGTCACGAGGAACGGTTACCTCGATGCGCCGGGTGTCAGCGTCATGCTGTACAGCGACAATTACAGCCCCATCTTCTTCGACCAGAAGGATGCGGCCATGCAGATCATCCTGCACGGTCGCCGCATCGCCACCAACGGCAGCGTCCGACTTTCGCCCACCCCGCAGCAGTGGGACCCGATCCCTCACCTCATCGCGCATGAAGCCGACCCGGCGCGCGACCGCCTCATCGCCTCGGTTTCCTATCCCGCATATCACCTGCGTTACCACATCGTGGTCGCCGCCGAGCCCGGCGGCGTGCGGGTGAGCGTGAACCTGGACCAGCCGCTGCCGCCGACGCTGGTCGGCCGGGCCGGATTCAATCTGGAGTTCCTGCCTTCCCTTTACATGGACAAGCCTTACGCGGTCGACGACAAGGTGTTCGGCGTATTGCCGCGCAGCCCCGAGGATCGGATGACCGTGGTCCCGCCCAAAGCCGGGGACCCGAAGAGCCTCTGGTACGTGCACCAGTGGCACGAGGCCAACGGCTACACCCAGCCGCTTCCCTTCGCGACCGGAAATAGCATCACGCTGGGCGTGAGCGACCCGCTCGATCGCATCAGCGTGGCCTCGGAAACCGGTCCGCTGCTCCTCTACGATGGACGCGACCTGGCGCAGAACGGCTGGTACGTGCTGCGCACGCTGATTCCCGCGGGCAAGACCCGGGATGCCGTGGTCTGGCACATCCGGCCGAGCGACATCCCTCACTGGAGGCGGCCTCCCATGATCGCGCACAGTCAGGTCGGATATGCCGCGGCCTTCCCGAAGGTCGCCGTGATCGAGCTCGACCGGAGGTTCAAGGCCCCGCCCACGGCGGCATTGCTGCGGCTGTCCGATCGCGGGACTTACCGGAAGGTCTTCACCGCTCCCGTGTCCGCGCCCACTCGGTGGCTGCGCTACGACTACGTCAAGTTCGATTTCTCATCGGTGAGGAAGTCCGGCCTGTACGTGATCGAATACGCGGGCCGACGATCCGGCGTGTTCCCGATCGCCCCGGACGTCTACGCAAACACGTGGCAGACCACTCTCGATGGATTTCTGGCCGAGCAGATGGATCACGTATCGGTGCGCGACGCCTACCACATGTGGCACGGCATCGCGCACATGACCGACGCTCTGCAGGCACCGCCGAACACAACGCACTTCGACGGCTATTGGATGGGCCCCAGCACCGAATCGCCCTACCGGCCGGGACAGCACATTCCGGGGCTCAACGTCGGCGGCTGGTTCGATGCGGGAGATTTCGACAACGACGCCTTCGGCCAGTACGGAACCCTCCAGAATCTGGCCCTGGCGTACGAAACCTTCCACCCCAAATGGGATGAGCTCTCGGTCAACGAGAAAGCCCGCTCGGCCGTGATGCACCGCCCGGACGGCGTCCCGGACATCGTCGAGCAAGTCGAGCATGGGGTGCTGCAGACGCTCGCGCAGATCCAGGCGGTAGGCCACCCCTTCACGGGCATCCAATCGCCCTACCTGAACGCGTACACGTTCATCGGCGATGCGGCCTCCCAGACGGGGGTCTACTCCAACAACCCGAACCCCCGCTGGGCGTGGACCATGACCTCCCCTAACATGGAATACGCGGCCGCCGCATCGCTCGCCAGCGCCTCGCGCGTCCTGAAGGGGTGGAACGACCCACTGTCGAAGAAGTGCCTCGATGCGGCGGTGCAGATGTGGCGTCTGGCACAGAGCCATCCCGGGCACCGGCACCTTCCCGGCTACCTGGAAGGCGCCGGCGGCTATCGGGAGTTCGGCCTCGGCTCCCCGGAATGGTCGGCCGCGGTGGAGCTGACGATCGCGACCCACGGCGCACAGCCCTACAAGAAGCGGCTCGAAGAGATGTTCCCCACGACGGGGAAACAGATCGCCTTCGGCGGCTGGGCGGCAGTACGAGCCCTGCCCTACCTGAGCGCCGGCTACCGGACCCGCCTCCAGGCGGCGGTCAAGGCATTCATGCCGCAGTTGAACCGCTATCTGGCGGCCACGCCTTTCGGCGTGCCTCCCTCCCTCGGCGCCTGGGGCGGCTCGGCGCAGGTGGCGCAGTTCGGCGCCGAGATGTATTTCCTCCACGAGGCGTTTCCCGACATCGTCGGCCCGCAGTACACGCTGCGGGCCGCCAATTACCTGCTCGGGACCCATCCGGTCTCCAGCGTGTCGTACATCTCGGCGATCGGCGCACAGTCGAAGCTGCAGGCGTACGGGAACAACCGCTACGACAATTCCTTCATCCCCGGCGGCATGATCCCGGGCTACATCATCATCAAGCCCGACTTCCCGGAGTGCATCACCCGCTTCGGATTCCTGTGGTACGAGGACGAATACACGGTCGATGCCGCGGCCACCTGGGTGCTGGAGGCGAACGCGGCGAACGCCATCGTGAACCAGGAAGCGAGGGCCGCCAACCGGCGCACGTGAGTGCGCGGCGCATCGGTTGCGCACGACCTCCGGAGCGCTGCGCGCCCGGACCGCGACGCCCGCCGCCTCAGGACGATCGGCTCGGACTCGCCGCAGCGGCGTTTCGCAGCCGGTAACGCAACCACACCGCGCCCCGCTCCAGGACCTCGCAGCTCTCGAGCGACATCTCCGATATCGGGGCCCGCAGGTCCGAGTCGCCATCGGCTGAATCGAACACGCTCGGCGCGCCGCGCGCTCCGTCGACCGCGGGGCAGATCGCGAGGCTGATCTCATCGATGAGGCCGGCGCGGAGGAACTCGCCGTTGGCGTGTCCGCCGCCCTCCACCAGCAGCCGCTTCACGCCGAGCTCGCGATTGAGAAACTCGAGCACGAGGGTCAGATCCAACTCGGATTTTCCGGCGAAGAAGTACGAGACGCCGTCCCGGCGCAGTCCCGCAAGATGCGCGTCGCAGACCTGCTCGGTCAGCGCGACGACGATCGGGTCACCGCCGATATCCGGCCGGCCCCAAGCGATCTTTCCGTGGGCATCCAGGACGACTCCGTACGCCTGCGCATCGCGGCGGGCGAGCCACGGCTCTCTCGGCCAGGTCCGGTCCGCGCGGGCATCGTAGGCTTGCGCTTTCGCGAACTCCTGTCCGGTCACGCGCCCGACGAGCCACGCGTCCCCACCTATCCGGGCATGAAGGCGCTCGAAGAGATCTCCGCCTTCACCGGTCGCCGGACGCCATCGGCTGTGCAGGATGCGCCCGTCGATGCTCGCCACCATGTGACAGACGACGTATGGTTTCAATGCCGCATCACCGGGTCAGAGCCCGCTTCAACGCGTCAGCCATGACCCCGTTCCCTTGCGGCTCGCTGTTGCGCTGCGAGCCCGCATGGGATGCCGGACGCGGCGGCGGACGGCCTCGGTCGCGCTCGCCGACACCCGGGTGGCCGGCTTCCGGTCGAGCACGAGGTGAAGCGTCCCCGAGTCTCATGGTGAGCGCGATGCGGCGGCGCTGCAGATCGACCTCCAGCACCTTCACCTTCACCACATCCCCCGCCTTGACCATCTCGCGCGGATCCTTGATGAAGCGCTCCGACATCATCGAGATGTGGACCAGGCCGTCCTGGTGCACGCCGATATCGACGAAGGCGCCGAAATTGGTGACGTTCGTCACCACCCCTTCGAGCACCATGCCGGGCGCGAGATCCTTCAGGTCCTCGATGCCCTCCTGAAACACGGCGGACTTGAACTCCGGACGCGGATCGCGGCCGGGCTTTTCCAACTCCTTGAGGATGTCGCGCACCGTCGGCAGGCCGAATTGCTCGTCCGTGTATCGGGCACCGTCGATCTGCCGCAGGACGCGTGAGTCGCCCATCACCTCGACCAGCGGCTTGCCCAACTGCGCGAGGATGCGCTGCACGACCGGATAGGCCTCCGGGTGCACGGAGGAGCGGTCCAGCGGGTTCTCACCGCCGTTGATGCGCAGAAAGCCCGCGGCCTGCTCGAAAGTCTTGGCGCCGAGCCGCGGCACCTCGCGCAGCGCCTCCCGGCTGCGGAAGGCACCCTTCTCGTCCCGGTGGCGGACGATCGCCGCAGCGAGCGACTCCGACAGCCCCGAGATGCGGGCCAGCAACGCGGGCGAGGCGGTATTCACATCGACGCCGACCGCGTTGACGCAGTCCTCCACCACCGCATCGAGCGAGCGCGCGAGCTTCGTCTGGCTGACGTCGTGCTGGTACTGCCCCACTCCGATCGATTTCGGATCGATCTTGACGAGCTCGGCCAGCGGATCCTGGAGGCGCCGCGCGATGGAGGCCGCGCCCCTCAACGTGACATCGAGGCCGGGCAGCTCGCGGGAGGCGAGCTCCGAGGCCGAGTACACCGAGGCTCCCGCCTCCGAGACCACGATCTTGGTGAGCTTGAGCTCCGGATGGCGCTTGATCAGATCGCTCGCCAGCCTGTCGGTCTCCCTGGAGGCGGTGCCGTTGCCGATGCTGATGAGATCGACGGTGTGCCTCTTCGCCAAGGACGCGAGCACGTGCAGCGCTCCGTCCCAATCGTTGCGCGGCGCATGAGGATAGATGGTCGCGGTATCGAGGACCTTGCCCGTGCCGTCGACGACCGCAACCTTGACTCCCGTACGCAGCCCGGGATCGAGACCCATCGTCGCGCGTGGACCGGCCGGAGCGGCAAGCAGGAGATCGTGCAGATTGCGCGCAAAGACGCGGATGGCCTCTTCCTCCGCGCGCTCGCGCAGCTGCGCCAGCAATTCACCCTCGAGCTGCCAGGCAAGCTTCACTTGCCACGTCCAGCGCGCCGTCTGCACCAGCCAGGCATCGCCAGGCCGGTCACGGCTGCAGATATCGAAACGCGCGGCGATCTTGCGCTCGCAGGAGTTGAGCGCCTCGGGCGCCGCGGCCGGCGGCCCTGCCGCCTCGAGCTGCTCGGGAAGCTTCAGGGCGATTTGCAGCACCTCTTCCTTGCGCCCGCGGAAGAGCGCGAGAGCCCGATGCGACGGAATCGCCTCGAGCGGCTCCTGGTAATCGAAGTAATCGCGGAATTTCGCGCCGGCTTCCTCCTTGCCCTCGGCAACCCGCGACACCAGCCGCGCGCTCGCGCGCAGGTGCTCCCGCAGCTCTCCGACCAGGGCGGCATCCTCGGCGAACTGCTCCATCAGCACCTGGCGAGCACCGTCGAGCGCCGCCTTCGCATCGGGAACGCCGGGATTCTCGCCGTGCTCCGTGGTGAAAGGCGCCTTTAGGTACCGTGCCGCCTCCGCCTGCGGATCGCGCATCGGGTCGGCGAGGAGCGCCTGCGCCAGCGCATCGAGCCCGGCTTCCCGGGCGATCTGCGCCTTGGTGCGCCGCTTGGGCTTGAAGGGCAGATAGAGGTCCTCGAGCCGCTGCTTCGTATCGGCCGCCTCGAGGTTTCGCCTGAGGTCGGGCGTCAGCTTTCCCTGCTCCTCGACGCTCTTCAGCACCGCGGCGCGCCGCTCCTCGAGCTCTCGCAGATACCCCAGGCGCTCCTGCAGCGTGCGCAGCTGGACATCGTCGAGCCCGCCTGTGGCCTCCTTGCGGTAGCGCGCAATGAATGGGACCGTGGCCCCGCCGTCGAGCAGCGCGACGGCGGCAATGACCTGCGGCGGTTTGACGGAGAGCTCCGCGGCAATGCGGGATTCGATGGGGGTCATCGCGGCACTATGCGCAATCGCCCGGGCTCCAACAAGACTTGCGCTGGCGCCCGGATTTGGATACGGCCCCGCCGCGGCTCGGGATGTGGTAGCTTGCGCGCGCAGCCGAGACCGCGCCCGTGCCGAACACACTGATCTACGAGACCCGCCGCCTGCAGTTTCCGCTCGATACTCTGGTCGACGCCCTCATCGAGCTGGAAGTGAAGCAGGGGCATTGGCCGCCGAAGGCAGCCGCCGTTGGGGCCGCCATCGACAACCTGGGCGGCGGCGACGCCGTCGTCGTCCTCTCGATTCACCGGCCGGAGAGCGATCAGGTCATGGAGCGCCGCTATTCCTCGCCCATGATCGCGGCCGCGATGGTCAACTACTGCCTGACCATGCGGGTGCCCATTCCGCGCAACTCCTCGAAGAGCATCCAGGTGCTCGCCGACGGCGTCGCGCTCGTACTCGAGAACACGGTGATCCTGCAGAGCCGGCACGCGGAGCGCTCGACGCTGCCGGCCGGCAGTGTGACGCCGGCGGTCACCCGAATCGAAGGCGGGATGCCCGCCGCCCCGGCGCACGAGTCAGGTATAGAGCCCCAAGCAGTCCCGCCAGAACCAACAGAGACCCCACCGGATGCCGCCTGAGCAGGCGGCTTCCCACGGGAATCAGCCGCCCTCCGAGCTCCACAACCGATACAGCTGCAGCGACGCGTCCGACAGCGGAGCTCGACGGAGCCACGGCATGCGCCGCCCTCTCGATCAGACGGCCGACGTCGGAAAGCGTGCCGCCCGAGCGGTCCAGGTGATCAGCATCGACGCTCATGATCGTTACAATGGCGCGATCCTCGGCGGGTTCCGGCCGGCGACGGGTCAGCGCACACCGGGACGCCGGATGCGATCGATGGCCGCCACCAGATGATGGACCGTCTCCAACAGCGGCAGGGATAGCCCGAGCTCCGCAGCTTTGCGCACCGCGTAACCGAAAGTCTCGTCCACTTCGAGCGGCCGGCCGGCCTCGAGGTCCTGAAGCGCGGACATGCGATGCTCCGGCGCGCGCACCCGCATCTGCTCGCCGGCCCTCCTCACCGCCTCGACGGCCTCGGCCTCCGGCGCATCGAGGATCGTTCGCAACGGCAAGGCCGCTGCGCCCTCGGCCAAGGCGATGCCCTGCGCGCGGGGCACCGCGGCAACCTCTCGGACGAGCCGCACGAGCACCCGTGCACAATCCGCATCCGTGAGATAACGCCAGCTGACGGACCGTGTCGTCACGGCCATGCTCATCAGTCCGAGCCAGACGGTGAACTTGCTCCACTCCAGGGACACGATATCGGCAACAGCGCTCGAGCGGACGCCGGCCTCATCGATCATGCCGGCGATGCGCCGCGCCCGCTCGCTGAGGCCACCGGCAAGCTCACCGAGCGGCAGGCTCACATTGCGGGTGAAGAGGACTTCCCGCGAGGGCAGCAGCTCGCCGCTCGTATCCGCCAGGGCGCCGAGCACCCGCTCCGCGCCGAAGGCCTGGGCGAGCAGCTCGTCTTTCAGGACGCCATTTTGGATGGAGAGCGCCGTGTCGATCCGCGCGTGGCTCAGCCGCTCGAGGGCGACCTGCGTGCCGGGCGTCTTCATTGCAACGATGAGGGTATCAGCGGCTTGAAGCTGGCCCGGATCGCTGATGACCGGTACTCGGACGGAGAAGTCGGCGAGTCCCTTGATACGCAGTCCCTCGTGCTCCACGGCCCGCGCCCGCTCGCCGCGCGCGATGACGGCCACCGAGTGTCCGGCACGCGCCAGGTGCGCGGCCAGGATCGAGCCGAGGGCACCGGCTCCGAGAATGGCGAATTCAGACCGACGCACGCCCGCGCCTCGCTCCAGAGCCCAGTCCATACGCGAGGTGATGCCGCGCATCCGCCAAACACCGTGCGCAGTAAAGCACCTCCCCGTGATGGAACGCGGCGGCCCCCGGCCCCACCGCCGCCATCCGCGGCCCGGGCGAAGGTCCGCGCCGTCCCGGAAAGGCAGTAGACGGCGTGGCCCGGACCGGAGTACGCCGCATCGGGGGCGATCTGCGCTGCGGCTGCGCGCCCGGCGTCCCTAAGATGAAGCGCTGGATCCGGGCTCCTGCCCGGCCCAGTGCGCCTCGGGCAAAAAGCGCGGTTTTTTGCCCGAGGCTCCGCCA
Organism: Pseudomonadota bacterium; assembly: GCA_019352035.1. Lineage (GTDB taxonomy): Bacteria > Pseudomonadota > Gammaproteobacteria > Steroidobacterales > Steroidobacteraceae > 13-2-20CM-66-19. The sequence goes on from JABBNZ010000010.1 coordinate 82,794, forward strand.
CCTGCGGCGGCGGGGCACCTCCGTCTGCCTGTCACCTGCTCGTGCCGCTTCATGATTCGGGGCGGACATGCGTCCATGGGGCACTAGGATCATCGATAGTGTTCCCCCGGGGTCGTTCAGCGCGAGTGTACACGTCGCAAGAGCGGAACGTATGCCCGGGCGACGGTTGCGCAACCGCGGCCCGCGGGCGCGGGCGCGGAGCCCGAAGCGAAGCGACGCGGCGCCCTGTTGGATTCGGGTCGGGTCGGAGCCGCACCGACACGGCCACCTGCCGGTTCCCGCCTGGCACAGCAAGAGCAGCGATGTTAGTATCAGTTCATCCCGGGCCTCGCAAAGGAGTTTGAACTACATGACCGACTCCCGCCACAAAATCTCCAGAAGAGCACTCGTGGGCTCGGCGCTGCTGATGGCCGGCGGCCGAGCCTCTCGTGCCGCGGACCGCGCCGTGAACGCCTCATCTCTCTGGGGACTCTACGACTCGGCTCTGAGGCAGGCGAAATACATCGACCTGACGCATGCCATGGCGCCTGGCGGGCCGCTCGGAGAGGGATTTACCGACTTCAAAGTTGGACCGGCGCTGGCCGGCATCTCCATCCCCGGCGTCATTCGCAAAGGGGAGCCCTTCACCTACGACACGATGGGGGTGGCGATCACCGCGTACGAGCTGCCGATGGACCACATCGGCACGCAGTTCGGCCCCCCGGCACACATGAACGATCACGGAGCGACCATCAGCGATATCCCGCCCACCGTCGCTTTGCGGCCATTGGTGGTCGTGAACGTCGCCCCCCAGACCGCAGCCGACCCGGGCTACCAGGCGAAGGTCGCCGATGTACGGGACTGGGAGCGGCGCCACGGGCCAATTCCGGCGGGCTCCGTGGTGTTGATTCGATCCGATTGGTCGCAAAAATGGCATGAGCCGAAGCGCTTCACGACACCGCCGTTCCCCGGCGTATCTCTGGCGGTGCTCAAGTACCTGCACCTGCGCCGTCGTGTGTTGATGCACGGACACGAGCCCCTGGATACCGACAATACGGCACCGCGATTCGTTGGAGAAAAGTGGCTGTTGAGTCACAATTTCGCCCAGGCGGAAGGCGTGGCGAATCTCGATCGAGTACCTGAAGCGGGAGCTCTCATTGCGATCGGATTTGCAAAATTCGCCGGCGGCACAGGCGGCTTTGCCCGCTATGTCGCCATTGCGCCGGCGAGCTGGCCCCACGGCGTCACGATAGAGGAACAGCCCGGCGCGCCGCTGCCAGTCCATGCCCGCCCGCTGCGGCGCGGACCTGACGGGGTATTGAGATAGCTCGAAGCGGCATCCGAGCTACCCGGCGCGCAGCTGTGAGAGCACAGCCCCCAGGCGATCGACCTCGGCTACGGTGTTGTAATGCGAAAGAGAGACGCGTACGGCGCCGCTCTCGACCGGCAGGCCCAGGCGGCGCATCAGGCGCGGACAGTACATGTGCCCGTCGCGAATCCCGATTCCGGCGGCGGCCGCAGCCGTTGCCACCTCGGCCGGGGCAATCCCGGGAAGATTGAAGCAAACTGTGGGTACGCGCTCTCCTACGCGATGCTCCTCCTGTACGCCATAGATCTCGGCACCTCTTTCCTTCAGCATCCGAAGCAGCGCGAGAGATAGGGTCTGTTCGTAGGCCTTCACAGCCGTCATTGCCGTGCGACAGTCCTCGCGGACGGAGTCTGCGCCGGGTACGGCCCGCCTGCCTGAGAGCATGCGGCCGAGTCCGGCGAGGTAGTCGATGGCGGCAGCCATGCCGGCGACATTTTCGTATATGAAAGTCCCCGCCTCCAGCTTCCCGGGCGGCTCATCGGGGATGAAGTCCTCGCGAAACGTCGGCAGCCTCGCCAGCAGCTCATGGCGCCCCCAGAGGAAACCCATGTGCGGCGCGAAAATCTTGTAGCCCGAGCAGACGAGATAGTCGCAATCGAGCGCCCGCACATCGATGACGCCGTGCGGACCATAATGCACGGCATCGACGAACAGCTCGGCCCCGGAGGCATGCGCCAGCTGAGCGGCACTCCGCACATCGACGATGCTGCCAAGCGCATTCGATGCCAGCGTGCACGCCACGAGCCTTGTGCGAGCGTTGAGCAACGGCCGCAGATCGTCGGTATGCAGGCAGCCATCTTCCCGCATCGGCCACCAGCGGATCTTCCCTCCCATGCGCTCGAGCTGCAGCCAGGTGGCCACATTCGCCTCGTGATCGAGATCGGTGACGATGATCTCGTCGCGCACCGCAAGAGTCTCTGCGACCGCCAGGCTCACCTGGCGAATGAAGGACGTCGCATTCATTCCGAAGGCGATCTCCTCGGACCGACCCGCATTGATGAAAGCGGCCACGTGCGCCCGCGCGCGCGCGATCATCGCATCCACCGCGACGCTGATCGCATAGCGGCCGCCACGCTGCACGTTGTGCTCGAGCAAGTGGCGGTTGACCGAGTCCATGACTACTTGCGGCACCTGGGCGCCCGCCGCATTGTCAAGGAATGCGAACGAGCCGGCGAGGCGCAGGGCGGGAAACTGGGCACGCAGCGACTCGACGGGAAATGACGGGTGGTCACGGCCCGCCAGGGGCGTAATGGATCCTGGGTTCATGATCGTCAGTTCTCGCTGTTGGGTTCGGTTCGGCCGTCCGATGTTGTCATGCCGGTACGCGCCGATAAGAGGCGCAACTTCAGGTCGCCGGCACCCGAGCAGGACGGCTCAGCACACGGCGCGGAATCGCTCGCGGTGACCGGCCATGGCCGCCACGAAGCGATCGATATCCTCTTCGGAATTGTAGAAATGGCAGGTCGCGCGGATATTGTTATCCCGGTATGAAGTCACGATATCCTGCTCCATCAGTCTCGCGAACAGCCCGGCGGCATCGCACGAGGGTACCGCGACCATCGGACCACGCCGCACATCCTGCGCCGGCGTCACCGAACTCCAGCCGATGCTCTCAAGCCCCTCCATGCAGCGCCGCGTGAGCGCCCGTATCCGAGCCTCGATCTCATCCGTCCCCGTCTCTAGAATTATCTTGAGTCCCGCGTCGGCGGCGTAGCTGTTGGCGACCGGCGGGGTGCCGGCCTCGAAGCGCCGTGCGCTGGCAGAAGGGCGGTTCGCGGTGATGTCCATCGCAGCGATGTCCTGCTGGGCGAACCAGCCCGAATTACTTGGGACCAGATCCGGGATCAGACCGGCGCGCACGTAGAGGAAGCCAATACCGGCGGTTCCGAGCAGGTATTTCAACATGCCGCCAACGACGAAGTCGACATCCAGGACAGGGGCGTCGACAGTGAGGGCACCCACGGCCTGATAGCTGTCGAGAAGCACGCGCGCTCCCTGCGCGTGAGCCAGTCGCACGATGCCGGGAATGTCGAGACGGGCTCCATTGCGGAAGCAGACGTGCGTCACGGCGACAAGCTGCGTGCGGTCATCGATCAGCCGCGCGAAATTCTCGAGCGGAATGTACCCGTCGGGCGCGCGCGGCACGTGCACCACACGCGCCCCTCGCCGCTCCTGGGCGTGCCAGATCTGCGCGCTGGTCGGGAACTCGAAATCACTTACGATCACCCTGTTGCGCGGCCCGGTGAACTCGAGCGCGCTCGCGAGCGCATTGATGCCCGCCGAGGCCGATGCCGTCACAGCGATCTCATCGGGGGTGGCGCGCAGCACTTGCGCCATCCCGGCGCGCACCGCCTCGTTTTTCGTGATCCACACGTCCCAATTGGCGCCCACGGCAAGGCGGTCGTCCATGTAAGAATTGAATGCATCGCGCACGGTGTCCGCTAGCGCGCAATAAGAGCCGCTGTTAAGATAGACTTTGCGCTCGAGCACCGGAAACCTTCGTCGCAACGCCTCGAAGTTGATCGTCATATCCGTCCTCTTCTCGCAGCCCTACCGTGAACGGCCCGTGCCTTGCCGCCGTGAGCCTCGCCGACATCGGCGCCGCGCAGGCGCGCCTCGGCCCCATCGCCGTGCGCTCGCCCCTCCTGCCCTGCCAGGCTGGCGAGCAACGCGCTGGAGTCTTCCTCAAGCTCGAGAATCTCCAGTCCATCGGCTCCTTCAAGATACGCCCGGTCGGCAACGCCGTGCTCGCAAGGCCCGCATCGGCGCTCGACGCGGGCCTCTATACCCTCAGCTCGGGCAACAGCGCGCTCGCGGTTGCATGGATCGCCAAGCGGCTCGGCCTTGCCGCCACTGCAGTCATCGCTCCCGGCGCTCCTCAGGTGAAAATCGCCGGCCTGCGGGCGCTCGGCGCCCAGATCGTAGAGATTCCGTTCGAGTCCTGGTGGAACGCGGTGGGGGCGCGCGGTCTCGAGGGGCAGCAAGGCACCTACATCGACGCCGCGCGTGATCCGGCCGCTCTTGCCGGCAACGGCACGATCGGGATCGAGATCCTCGAGGATCTGCCCGATGTCGAGGCGATCTTCGCGCCATTCGGCGGCGGCGCACTCGCGTGCGGCATTGCCTGTGCCGTGCGCGCTCTCAAGCCCGGCGTCAAGGTCATCGCCTGTGAGCTCGAAACGGCGCAGCCCTTCAGCGAGTCGTTGCGAGCGGGCCGCATGGTCAGCGTTCCGAGTCGTCCCGGCTTCGTGAGCGGCGTCGGCTTCCATTCGCTGTTGCCGGAAATCTGGCCCCTTGCGCGCGAACTCATCGATGGAACCGTGACGGTGTCGCTTGCGGAGGTGGCTGCCGCAATCGCAGGCCTGGCGGAGCGCAACAAGGTCATCGCCGAGGGGGCTGGCGCAATTGCCGTGGCGGCGGCCTTGAGCGGGCGGCATCCCTATGGGCGAGTCTGCGCGGTCGTTTCGGGTGGCAATCTGGATTCGCTCCTGCTCGCCACCATCCTGACTGAGGGCATCCATGGCTAGCGCTGCACAGATGCGCCTGGGGACCGCGCGCGCCAGATGAAATATGCGGCCGAGATGAATGCGAGCCACGGAATCCCGTACATCCAGGAGACGTACAGGCTCGAGTTGAACGCCATCGTCACCAGAATGGCCCCGAGCATCGCGAGGCCTCCCCACTGCATCCACGGGAAAAGCGGCATGCGCACCGGCAGGTCCTCCGGCCGATGATGGCGCCGGAAGCTCAGGTGACTTGCCAGGATGAATATCCAGACGAGAATCGCCGCGAATAGAGCCACTCCGAGGAGATCGCCGTAAGCATCCGGCGTGAAGGCCGAGGCGGCAGCGGCAATCAGCACGCAGGCGCCCGAGAACAGGATCGCCGCCACGGGGCTGCCCTTGGCGCTCAGCATTCCGAGCCGACGCGGCGCGTAGCCGCCCCGCGAGAGCGAGAACAGCATGCGCGAGCACAGATAGACATTCGTGTTCATGCTGGACAGGGCGGCACTGATCACGACGAAATTCATCATGCCTGCCGCATCCCGGATGCCCGAGTGCTGGAACACGGTCACGAACGGGCTCTGCCGCACCTGCGAAACCCCCGTGGCCGTCCAGGGAACGGTGGTGACGATGACTGTCACTGCGAGCACATAGAAAAGAAGGAGGCGCAGCACCATGGTCCGCAGCGCAGCAGGGATCGCCACCCGGGGGTTCTGCGTCTCGCCGGAAGTGACCGCGATCACTTCGATCCCGAAGAAGGAGAAGATGCCCACGCTCACGGCCATCCAGAGCCCCGCCACCCCCTTGGGCATGAAGCCGCCCGGAAGGCCCGTAAGATTGTGCAGACCGAGCGCAGGCCGGCCCACGCCGAA